>NZ_JABFHO010000001.1:1500000-1675000 GCF_013404085.1 Winogradskyella helgolandensis
AAATGGAACAGGACCAAATACCGAATTAGTATTTACAACAGAAGATGATCAGTGGAAAGACATTTCGTTAGATTTCCCTGCTGGTCTTGGAAGTTATCCAAAGATGGTTATTTTCACTGATTTTGGGGCTGGTAATGTGGCAGTAGGAACATATTTAATTGATGACATCGCAGGTGCATCTCATACAACTATACTTCCTGAATTTAGTTTACCAGTAGATTTTAGTGATGATTTCAATGATATGATGATTGGTGGTGATACTACAGTAAGTATTGTTGAAGATCCAGATGATGCTACTAATAGTGTTTTACAGGTTATTGGTTCTGGTGGAGATTGGGATCATGCACAAGCAACTTTAGTTACTCCTATTGATCTTTCTGATGACGATAATAATACAATGAGATTTAGAGTAAGATCTACTACTGCAGCTCCAGGTGAAGTAAATGATCATCTTTTTAAGCTTGAGCTACCAACTTCAGGTGGAACTCAAGAATTACAATTTTCTACAACAGGAACGGATTGGCATGATATTGAGTTAGATTTTGGTTCAGGATTATCTTCTTATAGTAAATTAGTGCTATTTGTAGATTCAGGTTTAGGAAATTCTGCAGATGTTGTTGGAACATATTTATTTGATGATATTTTGGCACCTGGTGCGGATGCAGAAGAGCCAGAGCCAGAACCAATTATTAATACAGATTGTGCAGGTCAAACTGATGAGGCGCAACAAGGTGAATTTACAGAAGGTTATAACTATTCTTTTGTTACTACAGGTACTGATGTAGAATTTACATTCCAATTGCTTGATAATAAAGCAGGTGTAGTTGCTTACTTATGGAGACAATCTCCTTTCACTGAATTTCCTATGACTAGTCTTGGTGATAAAACTTTTGCAGTAACGATAAGTGATTTAACTATTGGTGAGGAAGTTAGCTATGCATGTAAATTTGCCTTCGCAGGTGGCCAAGCAGTAACTAAGTATTTCACTTATGAAGTTGGAGATGATTGTACATTAGGTACAGAAAATTTCGAAACACCTACGTTTAAGGTTTTCCCTAACCCAACTAATAATAATTGGAATATTGAGAGTAATACTACAATAAGTTCAATTACAGTATATGATATTTTAGGAAAACGAGTTAGCGTTTTAAAACCTAATGCGACTGAAGCAAGAATTGATTCCTCTTCATTAAAATCTGGCGTTTATTTCGCAAGAGTTGAAGGTCTTAAAGGTTCTAAAAGCGTGAAGCTTATTAAAGAATGAGATTAATAGCAATAGATCAATTTTAGTAAAAAGCGTGTTTATAATATTTAAACACGCTTTTTCTATAAAATAACTTTATGATGTTTTAATTTAGTAGTACATTAATCCGTATTAAAATACACACGTTAAATATTGTAATACAATTGCGGTAATTAATTAACACAATAATCGGCTTGTGAAGGGGCTATCGTTTCTTTCACTTTTGAATAAATAAAATAAAATGACGACACTCAAAGAATTAGCTGCACTTTTAAATATTTCAGTTTCAACGGTTTCAAAAGCTTTAAATGATAGTCATGAAATTAGTGAAAATACTAGGGTAAGGGTAAAGGAGTTGGCTACGAAGCTAAATTATAAACCCAATAGAATTGCGCAACAACTAAAAACCAATAAAACTAAGATTATTGGTGTTATTCTACCAACAGTAACCAATCCGTTTTTTGCAGAAGTACTACACGGCATTGAAAAAACAGCAACTAACAATGATTATGACATTATTGTGTGCTTGTCAAATGAAACGTTGCATAAAGAAAAACGCAGTTTAGATCTTTTGGCTAATGGCAGCGTTGATGGGTTTATTATTGCAGTAGCAAGAGAGAGCCAAGTTAAGGAACAAACGGATCATATAAAGTCAGCCATTAAAAGTAAATTACCTGTTTTAATGTTCGATAGAGTAGTTGATGATATTGAATGTAATAAAGTGATTGTAGATGATTTTCAATCTGTTTATGAGGCTACCGAACATTTAATAGTAGCTGAGAAACGTAAAAATATTCTTTTGGTAAGTAATATTGAAGAGCTTAGTGTTGGTCAACTTAGAATTAGTGGCTTTACGAAAGCATTAGAAGATCATAAATTAAAACCGAATATTTTAAAGCTAGATAATGCTGTTGATCGCGATGTTGAAAAGAAAATATATGATTATTTAAAAGCTAATAAATCCATTGATGCTATACTTTCTATAGACCATGTTACAGGAATTGTAGCGATTAATATGGCTAAAAGATTAGGTAAAGAAATTCCTAAAGATTTATCTGTAGTCGGTTTTGGTTACGAGCATACTCAAATATTATCGAGTCCAAAAATCTCAATTATCCACCAGAAAGCACATACCATAGGTGAAATGTCAACAAAATTATTAATTGATAATATTAAAGACGACACGTTAAAATCGCAAACTATTATTGTGCCTAGCGAATTAAAATTAAGTGAATCATCTAACACTTAATTTTAACAATAAGGCATAAAAAAAGCTTGATGTAAATCAAGCTTTTTTTATTTTTAAGAGAAAGTTATTACAAACCTTTAACTTTATCGGCCGCTTTAGTTGCAGCATCGTTACCCGCTTTTTTAGCTGAATCTACTGCGTCAGTACCAGCTTTTTTTGCGCCTTCAACTGCATTATTAGCAGCATCTTTTACATCATTAGCCATGTCGTTAGCTCCTTCTTTAGCGCTATCAACGGCATCACCAGTAGCAGTTTTTGCATCATCCATTGCTTCACCTGCATCGTCCATAGTATCTTCCATGGCATCACCTGCGTCATCAATAGTATCTTCTATTGCCTCACCAGCGTCGTCAACAGTGTCTTCAATTGCATCCCCAGCGTCTTCTAAAGCATCTCCTGTAGCGTCAGTAGCGTCTTCCATTGCATCACCAGCTTTGTCAGCTGTTTCTCTACAAGATGTAAATGATAATCCTAATACAGCAACTAGTGCTAAACTTAATACAACTTTTTTCATTTTATTGGTTTTAGTGTTAATTTATGTTAATGTACGAAAATAGTGATTTTAGTTAATTTTTAACATCTTTTATTAGTTTATTCAACGTACATCATTATTATATACGTCCATAAAACTAGATTTGGATGTTATTTGTTGGTGTTTTTTTGTTTTTAATTACTTTTATAAGAAACTCATTCATATTACTCGACATCATTATGGATCAGAATTCATTTAAAACGGATTAAAATGATCGCCAAAATAAAGAAACAAACAAATAAATTAACAAGATGATTTTAAAATTCAATTATAAATATTCCCTATTCATTGCTGTTGTTTGCTTTTCAATTTTAAGTTTTTCCCAGAGCAACAGAAAAGAAAAAAGTATTATAAAGGCTGTAGATAGTCATACGGAAAACGCTATTGAGCTGATTAAGGAAACAGTCAATATGAATAGTGGCACCATGAATTTTGAAGGTGTAAAGGATGTCGGTAAACTATATCAAAAAGAACTAGATAAACTAGGTTTCAAAACAGAATTAACAAATGGTGATGCTTATGGTAGAGCTGGACACCTAATAGCATCGAGAAAAGGAAAAAAAGGACCAAAATTTTTAATGATTGGTCATTTAGATACCGTTTTTGAATTAGATAGTCCGTTTCAAGAATATACCATGCTCAATGATTCTATAATGAAAGGGCCTGGAGTAGCCGATATGAAAGGTGGTGATGTTATCATCATATTAGCAATGCAAGCGTTACATGAAGCCGGATTGTTAGATGATATGTCTATAGAAATCGTTATGACGGGTGACGAAGAAAAAAGTGGATCTCCAATAGAATTGTCTAAGGCAGGTTTAATCGATGCAGCAAAACGCGCAGATATTGCTTTAGGATTTGAAAATGGAGATAATAACCCCAAAACAATTGTGGTATCTCGCAGAGGTTCTACAGATTGGCAACTTAAAGTTACAGGGAATCCTGCACATTCTTCTCAAATCTTCACAGAACAAATTGGAGCAGGAGCCATCTATGAAACGTCTAGAATCTTAAATGAATTCTACGTCCAACTCGCTAAAGAAAAGGATTTAACATTTAATCCAGGGTTCATTATTGGAGGTACAACCTTACAGCCAGACGATGATGGCACTGGTGGACATGCCTTTGGGAAATCGAATGTGGTGTCGCAAGAAACAATAGTTAGAGGAGATTTAAGAGCCGTGTCTTTGAATCAATTAATTAAAGCTAAAGAAACCATGGCTAAGATAGTTTCAGAAAGCTATCCAAAAACGAATGCTGAATTAACGTTTTCAGCAGGAGCGTATCCGCCATTAACAAAAACCGATGGAAATGTGAAATTATTAGGGTATTATAATACTGTAAGTGAAGATTTAGGCTTCGGTTCAGTAAACGCAGTAAATCCAAGAAATGCCGGAGCTGCAGATATTTCGTTTACTTCTGAATATGTGGATATGGCAATTGATGGATTAGGGCTAACTGGTGGTGGTGACGATCACACTATAAACGAAACAGGGAATTTAAATACAGTGGCAACCCAAGCAAAAATTACTGCTGTTTTGATGTATAGATTGGTGAATTCAAAACTATAAAAGAAATAATGCTATAAAAAAATAACCTTTCTACAGATACCAATACTGAAAAGCGCTTAAGGTTTTTCATTTGTGTTATTGTTTTCTAAGTAATATAGTAGTGTTAATTTTGAAATTCGTGTCTTAAATATAAGAAAATGGACTTATTTAATTCAGAAATAGATTCTAATCTTTTACCATTTGATGGAGAAGTAAATTATTTCGGTTCCATAATGTCTATTAAAAAAGCACAAGATTATTACGAAAAACTACTTCAAAATATCAATTGGGAGAACGATAAGGCCATCATATTTGGGAAACTAATTATTACGAAACGAAAAGTAGCGTGGTATGGAGATCAACCCTTCGATTATACCTATTCTAAAACTACAAAATCTGCATTGCCTTGGACTAAAGAACTCTTAGAACTGAAGGCAATGGTAGAATCTAAAACAGGTGAGACTTTTAATTCATGTTTACTCAATTTATATCACAACGGAGAAGAAGGTATGGCTTGGCATAGCGATGGAGAGAAGGATTTGAAAAAGAATGGAGCTATAGGGTCTTTAAGTTTTGGAGCAGAACGTAAATTTCTATTTAAACATAAAGCGACTAAACAAAATGTTTCCGTTCAACTAGAAAAAGGAAGTTTATTGGTAATGAAAGGCACAACACAAACCCATTGGTTACATCGCTTACCACCAACTAAAAAAGTAAAAACGCCAAGAATAAATTTAACGTTTCGGACTATAGAATCTTAATTAAAATTTTAAATACTCCATGATTTTTACAACAGCACCAGTATTAGAATCAATATAAGATTTAGTAATATCTCCTTGATTTTTTCTTAATCCTTCATCTGTAATCAAAGCATTTAAAGTAGAATTGAAAGCTGAGGAATTCGCCAAACTAGTTACGCCTCCTAAATTAATAAGCGTCTTAGCTTCAGGAAACTTATCATAGTTTTTTCCAATAAGAATCGGAATTCCAAATACGGCAGGTTCTAATATATTATGTAATCCAGTTGAACCAGCTCCTCCACCAACATAAGCTATATTGGCATAGCTATAAACTTTGCTTAAATAACCAATGGTATCCAAAATGAACACCTTGTAATCAGCTAAATTTTCATTTTGAGTTAATTCTGAATAACTAATGGTTTTTACATTCAATTGTGATTTTAAAGAAGCC
The DNA here is from genome assembly GCF_013404085.1 of Winogradskyella helgolandensis. Lineage (NCBI taxonomy): Bacteria > Pseudomonadati > Bacteroidota > Flavobacteriia > Flavobacteriales > Flavobacteriaceae > Winogradskyella > Winogradskyella helgolandensis. The sequence continues at coordinate 1,505,766 of NZ_JABFHO010000001.1, forward strand.
ACATAACTCGGTTTTAGATTATGTGGGGCAATCACAAATTTGACATTTAAATTTTCATTAGAATTTATAAAATCCATATATAATTTATCATCATCTGGCCAAGAACTTCCAAAGACAATACACAATTTGTCGTCTTTAAAGTCTTCGATAAATGTAACGGTATTATCAATTTTTAGTTGATTCGAAACACGATCAAATCGGGTGTCTCCAGATACCGAAACGGAATTATAATCAATACCTTCAAGGAGCGATTTAGAATTTTCATTCTGTGTGAAAATATGCTTGAACCCAAATAAAGAAGATCTCATAAAACTGCCATACCATTTAAAAAAACCTTGATCTTTCCTAAAAGCTGCAGAAATTAGAATGGCATTTATATCGCGTTTTTTTATTTCATGTAAAAAATTTGGCCAAATTTCATACTTCACAAATAGAATATAATCCGGATTCACCAAATCTAAAAAGCGTTGTGCATTAGTTGTCGTATCAAGTGGAAGGTAAACTACAACATCGGCGATTTTAGTATTCTTTCTAACCTCAAAACCAGACGGAGAGAAAAAGGACAACACGACTTTATAATTAGGGTGTTTGGATTTTAAGGCTTCAAAAACAGGTAGTCCCTGTTCGTATTCTCCCAAAGATGCACAATGAAACCAAAACGTTTTGTCTTGTGGTTTAATGGAGTTTTTAAGCTTTAAAAAGGTGTTTTTTCTGCCAATAACACCTTGTTTCAATTTAGAATTGAATAACGCTGCAATTTTAACAACAAAACTTGCTAAATAAATTCCTATGGAATAGAGTCCTTTCAAAAACAAATATTTATGCTAAAATACATTTCTTTCATTTAATTGCGTTGCCATAGCGCTTACAATTTCGTATTTTCGCTAATAGCTTTACGCTTTTTTATATTTACACTAAAATGTAGTCTTCACAATGAAAAAAATACAAATGGTTGACCTCCAAAGTCAATATGCCAAAATTAAAGATATAGTAGATCCTTCGATTCAAGAAGTAATGGACAGTGCCAGTTTTATTAATGGTCCTAAGGTGCATGAGTTTCAAAAAAATCTTGAGAATTATTTAGGAGTAAAACACGTCATTCCATGTGCTAACGGAACAGATGCATTGCAAATCGCCATGATGGGCTTAGGATTGCAACCAGGTGATGAGGTAATCACAGCCGATTTTACGTTCGCAGCCACTGTTGAGGTTATTGCATTATTGCAATTAACTCCGGTTTTAGTGGATGTCGATCCCGTAACGTTTAATATCGATGTCAATGCGATTAAAAAAGCAATTACGCCAAAAACTAAGGCTATTGTACCAGTTCATTTATTTGGACTTCCAGCAGAAATGGATGCTATAATGGCTTTGGCAAAAGCGCATAACCTTTACGTCATTGAAGATAATGCACAAGGTATTGGAGCTGATTATACACATAGTGACGGTTCTAAAACCAAAACAGGCGCTATTGGCCATGTGGCTTCAACATCATTTTTTCCATCAAAAAACTTAGGTTGTTACGGAGATGGTGGAGCTATTTTTACCAATGATGATGACTTAGCACATGCCATTAGAGGCATTGTAAACCATGGAATGTACGAGCGTTATCATCATGATGTGGTTGGTGTTAATTCACGATTAGATTCTATTCAAGCTGCTGTTCTGGATGCTAAGTTACCGCATTTAGATGCTTACAACAGTGCAAGACGAGACACAGCAAGAAAATATAATAAAGCTTTTGAAAATCATCCAAATATTACCGTTCCATCTGGTTTAACGGAGTGTGAAGGGATTTGTGACACATGCGATTGTCATGTGTTTCATCAATATACACTTAATTTAAAAGGAGTGGATAGAGATGCTCTTGTGGCGCACTTACAGTCTAACAATATTCCATGTGGAGTGTATTATCCAATTCCGTTGCACAGACAAAAAGCATATATGGATGATCGCTATAATGAATCAGATTTTCTGATTACTAATGCGTTAATTAAATCTGTGATTTCGCTTCCAATGCATACAGAGCTCGATGATGAACAGATTGAATGTATTACTAGCACAGTTTTAAATTTTATCGATTCAAATAAATAATATGAAACGAGCATGTTAATAGCTTTGTCTACCAATGGGTTGATTAATAGCGAACAGCATGTGACATTTTGAAAAAAAAATATATAGAAAACACATGAAAATTTTAGTAACAGGTGGTTTAGGTTTTATTGGGTCACATACAGTTGTAGAATTACAGAACGAAGGCTATGATGTTGTAATTATAGACAATTTATCTAATTCTTCTATTGAAGTTTTAGATGGTATTACGGCAATCACAAACAAAAAACCACTTTTTGAAAAGCTCGATTTAAAAGTAAAACCAGACGTTCAAGATTTTTTTAAGCGTCATAACGATATTGTTGGTGTCATTCATTTTGCAGCAAATAAAGCCGTTGGCGAAAGTGTTGCAGAACCTTTAATGTACTATGAAAACAATATCACCACGTTAATTTATATGCTTCAAGAATTGAGTGGTTTGAGTAAGAAGAATTTTATCTTTAGTTCCTCTTGTACGGTTTATGGACAAGCCGATGAATTACCAATTACGGAAAATGCACCTGTGAAACCTGCAGAGTCTCCTTATGGAAATACGAAGCAGATTGGTGAAGAAATTATTAGAGATACCTGTCGTGTAAATGAAGATATTAGAGCGATTGCACTACGTTATTTTAATCCGATTGGTGCGCATGACTCCACTGAAATAGGTGAATTACCAATTGGAGTGCCACAAAATTTAGTACCTTATATTACACAAACGGCTATAGGTATGCGTGAGCAATTGTCTGTGTTTGGCGGCGATTATCCGACCTCTGATGGTACGTGTGTAAGAGATTATATTCATGTCGTGGATTTAGCAAAAGCGCATGTCGTGGCTTTACAACGTCTATTAAATGGCAAAAATGATTCTAATTTCGAGTTTTTTAATCTTGGAACAGGAACAGGAAGTACTGTTTTAGAAGCCGTTCAATCATTTGAACGTGTTTCAGGAACATCTTTAAATTATAAAATCGTAGATAGAAGAGAAGGTGATGTCATTGCTGCTTATGCCGAAACGTCTAAAGCAAACAATGTTTTAGGTTGGAAAACAAAATTAACCTTAGATGATGCCATGGATTCTGCTTGGAAATGGGAACAAAAGATTAGAAAGAAATAATCTAAATATCAATCATATGAAAACTTTACTCAGAATTTTAGTATTACTGTGTGCACTGTCACTTACTGCACAAAACACATATTTGCATTGTGGAAAATTAGTGGATACAAAATCTGGTAAAGTACTCAAGGAGAAAACCATTGTCGTTTCAGGTGATAAAATTATTTCAATTGAAGATGGTTATATCAACCCTACAAATTCTGAAGATGTAACAATTGATTTAAAATCGAAAACCATAATGCCAGGTTTAATAGATATGCATGTGCATCTTGAAGGAGAAACCAATCCAAAATCTTATCTAGAAAAATACACGCTGAATGAAGCAGATGTGGCTTTCAACTCAGTGAAATTTGCAAAAGCTACTTTAATGAGTGGTTTTACAACAGTTAGAGATTTAGGTGGCTCTGGTGTTAACATCCCCTTGAGGAATGCTATAAACGCTGGGAAAATTGATGGCCCACGAATCTTTACTGCGGGTAAATCATTAGCAACTACAGGAGGTCATGCGGATCCAACAAATGGTTCTAATAAAAATATTATGGGTGATCCTGGTCCAAAGGAAGGTGTTGTGAATGGAGTAGAGGATGCAAAAAAAGCCGTAAGACAACGTTATAAGAATGGAGCCGATTTAATTAAAATTACAGCAACAGGTGGAGTGTTAAGTGTGGCTAAAAGCGGTCAGAATCCGCAATTTTCTGTCGAAGAAATAAAAGCTATTTGTGAAACTGCTAAAGATTATGGGTTTCATGTGGCGGCACATGCACATGGAGATGAAGGCATGCAACGTGCCATTTTAGGTGGAGTCAAAACTATTGAGCATGGCACTTTAATGAGTGCTGAGACCATGGAACTCATGAAAAAGCACGATGTATATTTAGTACCAACGATATCTGCTGGAAAATTTGTTTCGGACAAAGCAAAGATATCTGGGTATTATCCAGAAATCATTGTGCCTAAAGCTTTAAATATTGGTCCTAAGATTCAAGATATGTTTGGAAGAGCATACAAAGCAGGAGTTAATATTGCCTTCGGAACAGATGCGGCAGTGTTTTATCATGGTGATAATGCTAAGGAATTTGGTTATATGGTTGAAGCCGGAATGCCTGAAATAGAAGCGCTTCAATCTGCTACAATTACCAATGCCATGTTATTAAAAATGGAAGACCAAATTGGGCAAATACAACCTAATTATATTGCCGATATTATTGCAGTAAATGAAGATCCAACAATAACGATTTCTACAATGGAAAACGTCATTTTTGTTATGAAAAATGGTGTTATTTATAAAAATTAGCCTTTTTTCAACATTTTTAGTGTTATTGAATATGTAAATGATAAGCTATAGCGTTGCGAATGTGTTAATTGTTATAGTATCTGATTTTCAATATGATAATACCAAAAGCCCTTAGCTCGGTTTTAACACTTATTCCTTGGGATTGGTTATCAAACGTCGTTGCTTTGTAGTGAATGATAATTGAACAACATGAAATTGATTAGTATTAAAAGAGAGACCAAAACCGAAGGTCGCTTCACGAAAAAAATGGGTGTAATGTTAACTAATGTCACCTACATCAAAAAGCAATTTTTAAGCATTCCTTACAAAACACTTCACAAGTATCGCGAAACGTATTATGGTGAAGTTAAAGATTGCGAAGACTGTAAATTAGCACGTTAGTTTTAAAACACTAAACAGAAACATTTTCTTTCTTCTTGCTGTTAAATATTCCACTGAATAGTAACATTATCATACCTGTGGTAACAGACATGTCAGCAACATTAAAGATACCTGTTCTAAAGACACCTCCTAAATTAATATAGAAGAAGTCAGTGACTTGGCCAAATACAATTCGGTCAAAGACATTGGCTACACCTCCTCCTACAATACAACAAAAAGCAATTAAGCTCATGCGGTCTAATTCTTTGGTTTTTAGAATGTAATAGATTACATAACCTAAAACCATGGTAGGCAGAATCAATAAGAAGATTAATCTTAATGTTGGATTCATGTCACTTCCCATGCCTAAAAAAGCTCCTTTGTTTTCAACCCAAATAAGTTGGAAATAGTCTTGTATAACATTGATTTGCCCCTTTCCACCTTTAATCATTGTGGTCCTAACAATTACTTTCGAAATTTGATCAATGGCAATATTAAATATTATGAGAAGTGTAATAAATAAATTTCTGTTCAAAGCAGTTGGTTTTAGGCGTTAGTTTCAAAAGTAGCTGAAGTGGTTTGTGCTTCGCGATGTATTTTCTTTACTAAACCTTGTAATACTTTTCCTGGACCAACTTCTGTAAAGTTTGTAGCACCATCAGCAACCATTTGCTGAACGGATTGTGTCCAACGCACCGGTGCCGTTAATTGCGAAATTAAATTGGCTTTAATCTCATTTTCATCTGTAATAGCAGAAGCAGTCACGTTTTGATATATCGGACAGTTTGGTTTACTAAATGTGGTATTTTCAATGGCAGCTGCTAATTCTTCGCGAGCAGGTTCCATTAAAGGAGAGTGAAATGCTCCTCCAACCGGTAATACTAAAGCGCGTCTTGCACCAGCATCCTTTAAAGCTTCACATGCTCTAGTAATAGCATCAACTTCACCAGAAATTACTAATTGACCAGGGCAATTATAATTCGCAGGGACAACAACTCCATCTATAGTTTTGCAGATGTCTTCAACAACGTTATCCTCTAAGCCTAAAACTGCAGCCATAGTACTTGGTTGCAACTCGCAAGCTTTTTGCATGGCTTGTGCACGTTGAGAGACTAATTTAAGTCCGTCTTCAAACGTTAAGGCGCCAGCAGCAACCAACGCGGAGAATTCTCCAAGAGAATGACCAGCAACCATATCTGGTTTAAAATTATCTCCAAGTATTTTTGCTAAAATAACAGAATGCAAAAAGATGGCAGGTTGAGTTACTTTTGTTTGCATTAAATCTTCCTTAGAGCCCTCAAACATAATGTCTGTAATATGAAAACCTAAGATGTTATTAGCTTTTTCGAATAATTCTTGTGCTAAAGGGGAATTCTCATAAAGATCTAATCCCATTCCTGAGAATTGTGCACCTTGACCTGGAAATATATATGCGTTCATTTGTGTTTCAATTTAAGACGCGAAAATAGTAATAATTTATTAAAGAGACCTTTGTATGGTATGTATTCCACTCTTTGGTTCGCTTTTTTAGATTAAGAATTTATAACTGTTTTGTTCCATAAAAAAAGGATGCTTTTCAAAAGCATCCTTTTAAGCTGACTTCTTATTCCCTACAACAAGAAGTGCTCTATTTTTTTTATTCTTTTATGTTTGTCAAGATTGTTTCCTTAATAAATACCTGCAGTTTGATTTTCAGGGTTTAATTTTTTTGGAAATTAGGTCTACGACTGTATCAATTCATCTGTGTTAATTGAGGCCTAATAATATTAAACTTTGTGCTATGACAAGTGCTAATGCAAATAGCATTAATACAAAAACCAAAAATGATTTTTTTTTCATAAATAAGTAGGTAGAGCGTTCTAAACAAAATTAGAGCAATAATGGAAGTCGTGAAAAAAAATGTCGCGAAGTGATGGGTTTTGTACGTGGAAAGTTGAGATGGCACTCGCCTAAACGCTACTTAATTTTAGAATAGCGTTGAATTGAATTTATCTGTAAGAATGTGTTTACAAAAAAGAGCTGTAGGCTTTCTTAAAAGCCTCTTTGTAGGTGTTTGATATTGGGATTTCTTGGTTGTTGATATAAATAGTTGATCCTTTTACACTATCAATATTATCTATTTTAACTGCATAAGATCGATGTACACGCTTCATTCCTTTAAGCTCATTTTCTTGAATAAAATGATCTATAGTGTCTCTCTTTAAGTATTTTTTAGATTTCGTATGTATCTCTATATACTTATCTGCAGACATTATAAAAAGTAACTCATCATCTTTGACTTTATGTATTTCATGACCTATTTTAATGTTAAAATGGCTATTAGTTTTATGATGCCTTTTGAGTACAATGTTTAAAGTAGAAAATATAGTCGCTTCATTAAATGGTTTTAATAAGTAACCGTCTGGCGTTAATTTTGACGCCTCATTAACGGTTGATTCATCAGCAAAAGAGGTTAAGAATATAAAAGGAATATTTAAATTTTCTCTGATGTATTTTGCGATTTCAAACCCTTGATTTCTGCCGTGCATATTGATATCTAATATAGCAATGTCCGGCGTATTTGTCTTTAAAGCCTGTAGCGCACTTTCAGTATTGAACGCTATTTCTGTAACCTGATAGCCCAAATCTTCTAAAATGCTATTGAGTTGTTCTGAGATGAATACATCATCGTCAACAATTAGGACTTTTGATTTTGTTTTATCTGGCATTGAATGTAATGTTTATAGCTAATCCTTTGGTATTATTAACTCGGGTTTTACCAAGTAATTGTCTTGTTGAAAGCGAATAAATTAGCTTCATGCCAAAAGATTTAGTAGTTGCAATATCAAAGTTTTCAGGTAAGCCTTTGCCGTTATCGGAGTAACTAAATTGAATATTGTTTTTGGTTTTTATAATACTGATGTCTACAGTTCTAATTGCTGTTTTGTTCCAAGCATATTTTAGGCTATTAGCAATCAATTCATGTAAAATAAAACCTAAGGCTTGTGCTTGTTCTACATCTAACCATAGTTCTTTACCATGAACAGTAAAACTGTCTTCTGGTAATTTAATAGGTTTTAATAGAAGGTCTACAATATCATTAAAATATTCTAAAACATCAATTTGTTGATAGTTCCCTTTTTGATACATTTTTTGATGCACCAATTGCATAGCGTCTATTCTTTTTTTACTATCGATTAAAGCGTCTTTAGTTTTTTGATCTTCTATATTCTTGGATTTTAAATATAATAAAGAAGACACGACCTGCATGTTGTTTTTTACACGATGGTGTACTTCTTTTAGCAGGATTTCTTTATCACTTAAAGCAGCGTTAATGAGTTTGTTTTTTTTTGCGAGTACTAGCGCAATTTTCTTGTTTTGAAAATAATAATAAGTAACACATAAGACAATTAAAATAAGAGCCATGATACTTAATACCGCAATATAATTTCTTAATTTATTGCGTTCTTCTTTTTTTTCATATTCATATTGAAGTAGCTTAAATTTATTGGCTTTAGTAATACTGTCTGTTAATGATTTTTGATGGTAAACATCTTGAAGTTCAATGCGAATAATATCTTGTATACCTTCCTTATTTCTTATCTGATTATTATAGTCATTAAATTCCTTATAATACATGAGGGCATTAGATAGGTCTCCATCTTTTTCGTAGGCTTCAGCGAGACCATAGCTCGCTAATTTTAGGGTGTTAATATTATTAGTGGTTTTTGCAATTTCGTACGCCTTATTATAATAGGTGTTACTTTCTTTCTTTTGATTTAAAGCTTGGTAGGTTTTTGCTGCAACAACATAAGCTTTATCTAAATTATCCTTAATATTTAAACGCTCTAAGTGTTGAATTACCCATGTAATGTTCTCTTTGGCTGCTTTAGTTTCATTTTGCTGAAAATGTAAATGCGCTAAATTCGTTCTTACGTTTGCCTCTAGCACTACAGCTTTACTGGTTGCAGCAATTTCTAAAGCTGCATTATAATTTGTTTTAGCTTTTGCTAAGTTGTTTAGTTCTAAATGTAATTCTCCTATTTTATTTAAAGCATTAATAAGTCTGTGATTATTAGATAGCTTTTTAGCGTATGATATGGCGGTTGTATAGTTTTTTTCGGCAGTCTCATATTCTTTAATTGTAACATTTATATCTCCAAGACTTTCATAAATGGAAGCCATGTACCCAACATAATTATGGTCAATACAGAAATTTAAGGCCTCTTCAAAAGTTTCTAAACTTAGTTTGTATTGGCCTTGAGCCTCATAGATTTCTCCTATGTTTATTTTAGATCTTGCGTATTCCACATTGATTTCGTGTTTATTCGCAATTTCGAGACTTTTAAAATGGTAGTCTAAAGCGAGTGAAGCATTGCCTATACTGTTATTTAAGTTGCCGAGATCGCCGTAAATTTTGGCAATTCCTAGATAAGTTTTGTGTTGTATTGAGAAATTTAAACCTTCTATTAACGTATTTTTTGCATTATCAATCTCACCTAACATCATATAAGTATGTCCTAGGAAATGATAAGCTTGAGATGTTCGTTTATGATTTTTACTAGTCTTTGCTAGTTCTAGATACTCAGCGCTATATTGTAGCCCTTGATTAAAATCTGAATAAACCGATTTCCAACAACAATAACTAAAGGCATTTAGTCTTTCTTCAATTGACTTTGTGATATTAGTGGCAATGTGGTAAGCTGAATCTAGGGCTTTTTGCTTCTGTACTTCAGCCTGAGCAAGCCCCTTACCTGTAATAAACAGCACTATTAATAAATAGGTATATTTCATTTTATAGCCGTGCTTTATTACATTGGGATGTGCAATACATAGCTTTAAAAATTTATAGTTGCAGCTTCAGCACAACGTTCTCCATCCATAGCAGCAGAAATAATACCACCAGCATAGCCACCACCTTCTCCGCATGGGAATAAATTAGTGATTTCGGGATGTTCTAAAGATTCTGTTCTTGGAATGTTTACAGGCGACGATGTTCTAGATTCCACTCCAATAATATTAGCTTCTTCAGTGTAATACCCTTTCATTTTTTCGCCAAAGGCTTTAAATCCTTTTCGTAACGATCCTCCAATTATTTTTGGTAATAAAGAATGTAATGGTGCGGATTTTAAGCCAGGTTGATAAGAGGTTTCATTTAAACTTGAAGATAATTTACCTTCTACAAAATCCGTCAGTCTTTGAGCAGGAGCAGATTGTCTACGTCCTCCAGCAGTGAAGGCTAAACGTTCTAAATCTTTTTGATATTCGAGTGCTTTTAAAGCTCCAAAATGTTCGTATTTGTAAAGGTCTTTGTCCGCATTAATTTCTGTGACAATACCAGAATTAGCGAATTTATTATTTCGTTTTGAAGGAGACATACCGTTAACGACTACTTCTCCATTTGCGGTTGCTGCAGGTACTATAAATCCACCAGGGCACATACAAAAGGAATACACGCCTCTATCATTTACTTGCTGCACTAAACTATAAGACGCTGCAGGCAGTAACTCATCGCGTTGTTCACCTTTACAATGGTATTGAATGCCATCAATAATCTCTTGTGGATGTTCTACTCTGACTCCCATCGCGAACGATTTGGCTTCAAGCTTAATCTTTTTATCGTTTAATAAATAGAAAATATCTCGTGCAGAATGGCCTGTTGCTAAAATCACTTTTTCAACATCTAATTCTTTTCCGTCTAAAAGTTGAATAGCTACAATCTTACCATTCTTAATGGTGAAGTCGGTAACACGCGTTTCAAAATGAACTTCTCCACCGAATTTGATAATATTCTCTCTAATATTCTGAACGACTTTTGGTAATTTATTAGTTCCTATATGTGGGTGCGCATCTACTAAAATCTGATCCGTTGCTCCATGATATACTAAGTTTTCAAAAATGCGACGAACATCACCACGCTTTAAGCTTCGTGTATATAATTTACCATCACTATAGGTGCCAGCTCCACCTTCACCAAAACAGTAATTAGAATCTTCGTTTACAAAATGATCTTGATTGATGGCTTTTAAATCTCGTCGACGATCTTTTACATTTTTTCCGCGTTCTAAAACAATAGGTTTAAAACCGAGTTCTATACAACGTAAAGCTGCATACATACCTGCAGGACCAAAACCTATAATATGAACCGGCTTTGCGTTTGAAACATCTTTATAATCGAAGTGATATTCTGAAGTTTCAGGCATTGGTTCGTTGATGTAAACCTCAACTTTATAATTGAACATTATGTTGCGCTTACGTGCATCAATCGATTTTCTTAGAACTTTGATTCCAGATATTTCAGAAGGTTTCATACCTAAATCATAAGCTGCTTTTCTAAGCAAACCATCTGGTAGTTTTTCTTCGTGTAAATTGATGCGTAATTGTAAAGATCTTATCATGTTGCAAAATTAAAGAAAAGAAATATCATCAAAACTTTTTAAATCGTAATAAGTTGTAACGATCGGATTAAATTATAAACATAAAAAAACCACGCTTATAAACGTGGTTTTTTTATTATCCTTTAAGGTATTAAGACTTCGTTTTAGGCTGGTCTCTATTGATTTCTGAAATATCAATATCTGTCGCTTCAACTCCAAGTAAGTGTTTACTAAAGTGATCTGCTCGTAACCAAAACGAGTATTCCGTCATACTACCAAAACCATGGCGTTGTCCTGGCATAAGCATAAAATCGAAGCGTTTATTTGCTTTTATTAATTCGTTTGCCATTCTAATCGTTCCTCCAGGATGTACATTGTTATCCACATCTCCAGTAATCAGCATTAAATTTCCTTTTAGATTTTGTGCTAAAGATTGATTGTTGTCAATAAGGTATTTGTACTTTATATTACCATCGTCATCCATTTCTTCTTGTACACCATGATGTGTTTCGCTCCACCAGCTATTATAAATGCTATTGTCATGGTTTCCTGCTGAAGACACGGCAGCTTTAAAGAAATCTGGATATACCAACATCGCAGCAGTAGACATAAATCCACCTCCTGAATGACCGTAGATCCCTACTTTTTCAATGTCTATAAAATCATGTTGGTCTGCCAATTGTTCTGCGACGTGTCTTTTGTCTGCTAAACCATAATCTCTAAGATTACCATAACCGTAATTATGATACCATTTAGAACGGTCTGGATGCCCACCACGATTACCCATAGTCACAACAATAAATCCAACTTGGGCCATTCGGTCTAATCTGTCCATGCGCACAGAAAACGATTTGTTTACGGCTTCGGTCTGCGGACCAGGATAAACATATTCTAATAACGGATATTTTTTAGTGTCATCAAAATCATAAGGTTTGTACATAACTCCATAAATGTCTGTAATACCATCATCTGCTTTCATTTTAAAAGTTTCAGGAAATTGATAACCTGTGGCCATTAATTGTGACAGGTCGGCTTCCTCTAATGCCATTATAAGTTTTCCGGTACTCGATCTTAATTCTGATTTTGGGACGGTATTCACTCTAGAATAATTACTCACAAAATAGGAGTTAGAATCTGACATGTCTGTACTTGAGTTATAGTCACCCGGATTTAAGGCTTTTAAGCCAGAACCATTGAAGTTAATACTATACATATGTTCATAATACGGATCTTGATCTTTAGCAATTCCATGCGCTGTAAAGTAAAGTGTTCTACTTTTTTCATCAACGCCAATAGCACGTTCCACATGGTATGATCCCGAAGTTATTTCATTTTTTAAATTCCCTTCAGTGTCGTACAAATAATAGTGTGCCCAACCTGATCGTTCTGCCCAATGTAGCATTTCAGTTTCGTTGTTAAACAATACTAATGGACGCGTTTCTATATAGGTGTTAAAACGTTCTTCAATTAATACTTTCGTTTCTCCAGTATTGATGTCTGCCACACAGATATCTAATTTTTTGCGATCTCTACTAATAGTGTTGTAATAGATTTTACCTTTTTTAGATAATAAGAGTGAAGGCGTAAAGTCATTATCGTAAGTCGATTGTTTTCTTGGTTCTCGATACACTTGAATACTTTGTTGTTTTACAGTGTCTAATTGTATTTGGATATTACTTTTTGAAGGGATGTCAAAAACATGCAATTCTGTTTTATAATATTCATCTTCACCTGGCATATGATATTTGTATGTCTCTAACGTTGGACGTTTTCCTGAAGTCGTATTGATTACCCAAAGGTCATTAATATGTCTAGAATCTGTTCTTTGGAAAACAAACTTTTTAGAATCGTGAGACCAAATACCTCTAACCGATTTACGTTTATCTTTATTCTTTAATTTGTCCTCATTATTTTCTCCTCGACTGCTGCCTCCAAAATCATAATTTTCCTCTCCATCAGTGGTCCATTGGTTTTCTACAATAGTTGAATCTTTCTCGTTTTTTACAGCTTTTAAGAAGTTTTCTTTGTCCATCCAATACAAATTGTAATGTTTCGAAAATAACACCACTGAGCTATCCGGCGAAATGTTTGCCCATTTTTTCCAGTCTTCTTTTTCTTTCTTTTTGTTGCTAATAACGGTTAAGCCATTACCTCCGAGACGATACTCAAAGTGATACACCTTATTAACTTTTTTAGGTTTTTTTGCTTTACCTTTTTTCTTTTTATCCGTTTTTGTAGAATCTGTTTCTTTTAGGTTTTCTTTTTCGTCTTCTAAGTCATCGTCTTTTTTCTCTTCATCAACTTTTTCTGTAGATGTGACATAGAAACGTATGGCGGTGTCGTTTTTTACAAATTCGAAATTAAACCTTGGTAAGTGCTGTGCATCATAAGGGTCTTTAGTAATCTCGGTGAGCCATTTTGCCATTTTTTCATTGTCAAAAAGTGCTTTTTTAGTTTTTTGATCTGCGTCAACAATATAATAGTTAGACCCTTCAGTGGTCTTGTATTGGTACCAAAAACGATTACCAGTTTTTAGCCAATTTGGTCTTACAGAAGTAGAATGCACTAATTTTCCTAAATTGGTTGGAGAATATTTAGCTGCGGCTCTGTAATTTGGTGTAGGAGTATTGCTTTCCTTTTCGTTGTTTTGTGCATTAAGTAAACTAAAGGACAAGCTTAAAAATAGTAGAAGTATTAATTTTTGCATGCTTTGTGGTTGGTTTAAGATAAGTTTGTTTATCGATTTGACTAAAATACTTGGAATATTATACAATTGGTAAATATTTAACATTAGGCTAACTAATTAATTGAGTGAGTGTTTTTCTTATGACATCATTTTAGTATCTTGAAACTTATAAAAAATTAAAGTATTGAGCTGGTTCAAAAAAGATCCGTTACAAATTATTGCATTTCAGAGCTATGGGACAAATTCCCATTTTTATGCTAGAGGTAGAGCTTTAGAAGATGAATCTATTGATTTAGAAGCCAAAAATACTTGGCAACTCATCGTTAACTCATGGAAACGTTTTGGAACTGATGAAATCAAAAATGTAGGCTTAAATTTAAAACTATCCAATAACAAAGTTTTAAAAGCGACCACAGATCATAAAGGCTATTTTAGAATAGAAGCCAGTCTTGAAGATTTAAAATTATTAACTAATGATGAAGGTTGGTTGTCTTTTGAGTTATCCTATAACGACGTAAATATAAAGCGGCATATTCAGAATCAAAATCGGTTTCCAGGTGAATTATTAATTCCTTCAAGTAAAGCACAATTTGGAGTGGCAAGCGATATTGACGACACTATTTTACATACAGGAGTCGTCTCTTTGTTAAAATGGAGATTAATTTACAATTCTCTTTTTAAGAGCGCTAAAAGTAGAATTCCGCTTGAAGGTTCTGTGGATTTCTTTCATAAGCTACATCGCGGAGCCTCTGGTGAGAATGCAAATCCTATTTTTTACGTCAGCCATAGTCCATGGAATTTATATCGCTATTTAGAACTCTTTTTAAAGCAGAACGATTTTCCTAAAGGGCCAATTTTATTACGAAGTGTAAGTGAAGCGTTGAAGAAAAAAGAACACGGTGAAAAACCTCAGAAACAAAAGGAAATATTGAATCTGCTTAAAACTTATCCAGATTTACCTTTTATATTAATAGGAGATAGTGGTGAGCATGATCCAGATATCTATATTGAAATTGCAAATGAATTTCCAAATCGAATCTTAGCAATTTACTTGCGTGGCGTTAAGCACACCAAGAAAATGTTACGTGTTAAGAGTATGGTAGATAGTTACAAAATTACACCAATATTGTTAGTTGAAAATAGCCAACAAGCCATTGCGCATGCAAGGAAAAGTGGATTTATTGTTTAGAACAATCCATTGATCTGAGCATCAATTCTATTTATAATGTCACCTAAATCTTCAGGATTGTCAACAAAATCTAAATTATCCACATCAATTATAAGTAAGTTACCTTTATCATAAGTTGAAATCCAGGCTTCGTAGCGTTCATTTAAACGACTTAAATAATC
Source organism: Winogradskyella helgolandensis (assembly GCF_013404085.1). NCBI lineage: Bacteria > Pseudomonadati > Bacteroidota > Flavobacteriia > Flavobacteriales > Flavobacteriaceae > Winogradskyella > Winogradskyella helgolandensis. The sequence goes on from NZ_JABFHO010000001.1 coordinate 1,521,020, forward strand.
GATACTAATAGTGTTTTCATAATCGCGTCCTCTTTTATGAATTTGAGCGACTAAGTTAGGAATAGAACTACGTAGATAAATTAATAAATCTGGTCCTTTTACAAACGATTCCATTAATTGAAACAATGATGAGTAATTTTCAAAATCACGATTCGTCATTAAACCCATAGCATGTAAGTTGGGTGCAAAAATATGGGCATCTTCATAGATCGTTCTATCTTGAATGATGTCTTTACCGCTATCATGGATTTGATTGACCTGACGAAACCTGCTGTTTAAGAAATAGACTTGTAAATTGAAGCTCCAACGTTCCATCTGATTATAAAAATCATCTAAATAAGGGTTGTCCACAACGTCTTCCAATTGCGCCTCCCATTTAAAATGTTTAGCGAGTAATTTTGTAAGTGTTGTTTTTCCGGCTCCTATATTTCCTGCAACAGCAAAATGCATAATCTATTCTATTTTTAATTGGTAAAGATGTAGTAAATTGAAGCCGTAAATATACACCGTTTCATTGGTTACCAAAAACTGTTTTATTAACATTTTTGGATGTTGTATGGGTGTAATTATAGATTCGTTTTTTTCTAGTATAAATAAAGATTCCCCCTTTTTTAATACCAAATGCGCTTCGTTAAATGCTATACTTTCATAACCTGAATTTTCTATTTTTCGGATTAAACTACCAAAGTAACTATAGACGTAGAGGTAGTTTTTAGTCAATAAATAGCAATAGTTATAATCGCTTTTCAAATCTAAAACTTCAGATTGAACAGGTACCGTTTTGAGTTTAATTTTATTGGCTTTAAAATCATACAATTCTAAATATTGATAATCTTGATTGAATAACCATAACGAATTATCAAAGCCAGAAGACACAAAAGACACATTTTTGTAGGGTTGAATTGTATTGAAATCTACTTTTTTAATTTCAGCTAAACGATTATCTAAAACTACAACCGTATTAAAGTCTTTATAAAATAAATTTATTTTTAAAGGATTAAACGTGTTTGCAGAAGTAATGTCACCAAGCTGAAAGTTGGCGTATGTAATAGTGGTATCCTTTGTTTTTTTATGAAATGAATTGTTATCAGTGGCATAGTAAAGCGTACCGAAATTATCAATTCCAAAAATGGCTTTAGCTTTAAGCTGTGTCGAATCTTTTAAAGTCGCTGTAATTTGCCGTTGCGTTTTATCTTGAGAAAAACTGAACAAACTAAAGAAAAGAAATAAAATGACTAACTTTTGCATGATTGTGGGAGAATAAGCTTGAAAAATACAACAATTACTCCAATTTCTCTTTACAGAGCTTTGAGGTTATACTAATTAGAAAGAACTTGTGAATAGATTTTTAAGAATAAGGATTGGTGCTTATAAATTAATCCGTCAACTTATACCCAAAACCACGCACATTAATAATCTGAATGTTCTTGTCTTTACTCAATTGCTTTCGTAATTTACTTATAAACACATCCATGCTTCTAGCGGTGAAAAAGTCGTCCGTTCCCCAGAGTTTATTCAGAATTAAAGAGCGATCTAATACTTGGTTTTTATTTTTTATTAAATGAAACAACAAGTGTGCTTCTCTATGTGTGAGTTGAACGATGTCCTCTTCTTTATACCTTAATTGTTGCTTTGGAAAATCGAAAGTAAACGCACCTATCATAATTGTTTCTGTTGCTTTCTGTGTCTTGGTTCTGCCAACCAGATTATGGACTCTAACAATGAGTTCCTCCATACTAAATGGTTTTTTGAGGTAATCATTGCCACCAATAGAAAAGCCTTCTACCACATCTGCGGTTTGCGACTTTGCTGTTAAAAATATAATAGGAATAGTGTCGTCAATAGCTCTAATCTCTTTAGCTAAAGTGAAACCATCTTTTTTGGGCATCATCACATCTAAGACTAAAATTTCTGGAGCTTCAGATTTATACTTATCAAAAGCTTTGTCTCCGTTTTCGCAAAGAATGACTTCAAAATCTCGTGTTTCTAAACTTTCTTTTATTATTTGTCCTAAAGAAGCTTCATCTTCAGCCAATAACAATTTGATTTTATTAGCCATTTGGAAGTGTGATTTTAAATGTGGTTAAATTTTTATTGAGTTCTAAGGTGATTGAACCATGGTGCTTGTCAATAATGGTTTTGGTGTAATAGAGACCAATACCAAACCCTTTTACATCATGCGTGTTACCTTTTGGAACACGATAGAATTTATCGAAAATTTGAGTTTTATTTTCATGAGTTAAGCTGTTGCTATTATCTGAAATTAAAACTTCAAAATTAGTTTTTTTAGTCTTTAATTCAATAGAAATTAGATCTCCTCCATACTTTACAGCATTGTCTAAAATGTTATTTAAGGCATTTTCAATATGAAAGATATCAGCATTAATAATTAAACTTTCGAGCTGAATATTGGTGTTAAATGTCTTATCAGGAAATTGAATCTTATACTTACTAACCAAAGCATCAAGTAAACCAATGATATCGAAATTTTCTTTATTCAATTCTAAATTACCACTATCTAAAGTAGCGGTTTCTAATAGTTTTTCGACCATAACATTCAACTTTCCTAATTGCTCGGAAGACATGTTGAGGTATTTTTTAGTTTTGGCTTTATCGTCAATAGCATTAAAATTACTAATGCTTTCTAGTGCTGCACTTATAGTAGCTATTGGTGTTTTAAACTCGTGCGTAATATTGCTGATAAGGTCATTTTTAACTTCGGCGAGTTGCTTTTGTTGTTTAATGATTTTTAATAGATAGAATAGACAGCTAATTACGGCTAAAACTAAGAGGGTTGAAATTAATATGCCTCCAAGAATACGATATAAAATAGCTTTGGTGGTGTTGGTAAATAAAATGGTTAAAAACGTACCTTTTGGTAGGAATCTAGATTTTGTATCCGTTTGAAGGTAATCGTCAGACATGTGATTAGGATCTAATTCAGGTAAGGATGCGTTTACCATAAAATAGTCTATGTCACGTTCGGAGTCTTTGTAGTCTAAATAAAAATCGACATTAATGCTTTTGCGTTCTAGTTCTATCGCTATTAATTCTTCAACAGCCTTTACATCAAGTGTGTCATTTTTTATTGAAATCATCACTTTAGAGGTCAGAAATTCGGCATTTTTTAAATTAACATCTTTATTGTTGCTTTTAAGACTATCTATTTTTAATTTAAATTGATCTCTTGATAAGGGGTTGTGTGTTTTATCATGAGCCTCTGACATTGAATCTGCCTTAAATCCTCTAAAGACGGTTATACCTTCAATAGTATTTGTATCTAAAGAATCAAGGTTTGTAAACTCTTTATTAGATTCATCAATGTTTTTAAAAAATTTTTCCAGCTCACCACCGTCTTCAAAAGCTTTTTTTTGCTGGTCGCCTTCAAGAATAAAACCAAAAGTGGTGCGCTCTGCTAAAGCTGTATAATAATCATCTACCGCTTTATCTAAACTAACTTGCACATCGTTAATCAGCTGCTGTTTATTGGTTTGATAGTTTTTATAGTTCCAATAGACTTGTATGCTAATCGTAGCCGTGATTACGGCAATGATGGTGTATAAAATTAGGCGATACCGTTTATCATTCATGTTTCAAATGTATAAAGTTATTATCAAGTATAGGTTATCGGTTAACACACGTTAACACTAGTTAACCTAAAAATCGAATTTGTGTTGAGATATTTGTAAGGTATTAATCATAAAACCATAAAAAATGAAATCAAAGATGCGTGACTGTTTTAGTCTAAAAAAAGTGTTGACTTGTTTAGTGATGTTAATTTCTGTTGTTGGATTTAGTCAGTCTAAAGTTGAGGAAGAATCAGTAAAAGTTGATGCGTTTAGTATTGAGGTTACAATTGATTCTCCTGAAGAACTAGAATCCACTTTTAAAGTGGAAGATTTAGATGAATTATTTAAAATGATGGATAGCAATGAAGAATTAAGTTTTACCTTAAACTGTAGCTTTTCAGAGGTTAAGGATAATTTAAAAGGTAGCATGACTTATACAGTTATGGGAAGGGCAGATGAAAAAACGAAATTTCTAAAGAATATTGAAAAAATGAAAGCTACAGCATTGAAATTTTATAATTTAAAAAACAGAACATAATGACAACAATTACTAGAATTCTAATTTTGATATTAATAGGAGTCGTTTCTTCTGTTAACGCACAAGATTTTCAAGGTGTAGCAACTTACAAAACCCATCGCGATTTTGATATTAAAATGGATAGTACCAAAATGAATGATGCGATGCAAAAACGAATGATGGAAATGATGAAAAAGCAGTTTCAGAAAACGTATACCTTAACTTTTGATAAATCGTCATCTTTATATAAACAAGAAGCAGAATTAGATAAGCCACAAGTTGGTGGAGGTTTTCAGATGTCTTTTGGTAGTAGTGGTTCAGATGTATTTTATAAAAACGTAAAACACAAAATTTATGTTGATCAAAAGGAAACTATGGGTAAAAATTTTCTGATAAAAGATTCTATTTCTGCAATAGAATGGCAATTGGAATCCGATACAAAGCATATAGGTGAATACATGTGTTTTAAAGCAACATATACAAAACAAGTGCCTAAAGTTAATATGAATTTTAGTAGCATATTAAGTAAAGATGATGACAATGAAGAGGAAAAAGAACCAGAAATGGAAGAACGTATTATTACAGCTTGGTACACACCTCAAATTCCAGTGAGTAATGGTCCTGCAAAATACCAAGGATTGCCAGGATTGATTTTAGAAATTCATGATGGAAAACTAACCGTTATCTGTAGTAAAATTGTAATTAATCCAGAAGAAAAAATAGAGATTGAAGAACCTACCAAAGGTAAAGAGGTTTCGCAAATGGAGTATGATGATATCATGGAGAAGAAAACTAAAGAAATGATGGAGCGTTATGCTCCAAGTAGAGGATCTAAAGATGGAGCAATCCATATATCAATTGGCGGTTAATTTTCTTAACATAAGTTTAACAAGTTGAGACTTAACTTTTCATCATTTGTAGAGTCTTATGGACGTAAGATGAACCAAATTCGATATTGAATTTAATTATAACGCTAAAGATGAACAGATTACCGCTTAAGATTGCAATAGTATTAACTGTGTTTTTTACTAGTACTAATTTATTTGCTCAAGATTTTCAAGGCAAAGCCGTTTATATCTCTAAGACTACTATGGATATGGACCAATTTGGAGGACAAGACATGACTCCAGAACGTAAAAAGCAAATTCAAGAACGAATGAAGAGCTTTTTAGAAAAGGAATATACATTAACGTTCTCTAAATCCGAGTCAATTTATAAAGAAGAGGAAAAGTTAGCAGCACCAGGAAGTGGTGGTGGCGGAAGAGGTTTTGGAGCATCATTAACTGGTGGACCAAAATATAAGAATATTCAAACGAAAGAAATGATTCAAGATCAAGAGTTCTTTGGAAAGCAGTTTTTGGTTAAAGACGAATTAAAAGATTTAGAATGGAAAATGGGTACTGAAACCAAAGTAATTGGTCAATATACTTGTTTTAAAGCTACGGCAACAATAGTTCCTAGTGGATTAGATATTAGCAGCTTTAGAGGTCCAAGAGGAAGAGATCGAAACGAAACTGAAAAGGATACTACAGATTCTAATGAGGCTAAAGCACCAAAAACAATAGAGGTGGTGGCATGGTACACTCCTCAAATTCCTGTTAACCAAGGGCCAGATGATTATTGGGGTTTACCAGGATTAATATTAGAAGTTAATGCAGATCGTACAACGATACTTTGTACTCAGATTGTATTAAATCCAAAAGATAAGGAAACCATTGATAAACCTAAAAAGGGTCAAGTGGTAACACAAGCAGAATACACCGAAATCACTACCAAGAAGATGGAAGAGATGCGCGAATTGTATGGTGGGCGAGGTGGACGAGGCGGACGAGGTGGAGGACGCGGTAGAAATTAAAATTATCACTAACTCTAGGATGAGCAGAGTTTAAACCACGCTCTCAATCACCAACCAAAGAAATTATTTATATGAAAAATATTTTAGCACTGCTATTTACTTTAGTAGTTATGAGTTCTTTTGCTCAAATTAAAATGACAGGTATTGTAAAGGATAGCATTGGCTCCCCTTTAGAATTAGCCAATATTATTGCAATTAATAAAGAGTCTAATACATTAGAATCTTACGCCATTACAGACGCTAGTGGAAAATATGTGATTTCATTGGGTAAAAACGGAACTTATAGTATTCAGGTAAGTTATATAGGATTAAAATCAGTTGATGAAACTGTTGAGACTAAGGAGGTTGATATAGCAAAAGACTTTAATATGCTTTCTGATAATATGTTAGATGCTGTAGAGTTGACTTATGACATGCCAGTGACGATAAAAGGAGATACATTAATTTATAATGCAGATTCTTTTAAAAATGGTACAGAACGAAAGCTAGAAGATGTCTTGAAAAAACTACCAGGTGTAGAAATTACGGCAGAAGGAAAGATTGAAGTAGAAGGTAAGGAAGTCACAAAACTTATGGTTAATGGTAAAGATTTCTTTGATGGTGATTCAAAACTGGCGACTAAAAATATTCCTTCAAATGCTGTTGATAAAATTCAGGTCTTACGTAATTATGCTGAGGTTGGACAATTAAGTGGTGTTCAAAATAACCAAGACAATGTTGCTATTAACATCAAATTAAAAGAGGGAAAAGAGAACTTTTGGTTTGGTGATGTTACTGCTGGTGGTGGTGTGGCTCCGTCACCAAATGATAATTTATACTTAGTACAACCCAAACTGTTTTATTACAGTCCTAAATACAGTATTAATGTTATTGGTGATATTAACAATATCGGTGAGGTTGCATTAACAGGTCGTGATATTCGAAATTTTGGCGGAGGATTTAGAAGTCCAAGTGCCAGTAGTGGTACAAGTATTAACCTTGGAGATAATGGATTGGGTGGATTAACAAATGTTGGAGATGCCCAAACTATAGAATCTAAATTAGGTGCCATGAACTTCAGTTATTCTCCTAATGAAGCCTTAGACCTTAGTGGTTTTTTAATTTATAATGCCAATCGTTTAAAAACGAGACAAGAAAGTTTTGTGCGTTATACAAATCCAGAGTTAGGAATTCCTGATGAAGAAACCGTACAGACTGGTAGAGAAGCAACAAATCAAGGTTTAGCTAAGTTGAGCGCAAGTTATAAGCCAAACGCGAATAATCAATTAAACTATGATGTTTTAGGGCGTATTTCTAGTGATTCAGAAGTTCAAAATGAATTTTCTTCTGTAATAGGTGCAACCAATCAGATTGATGAAGCAAAACCGTTTAGTATTAATCAAAACGTTAACTATTACTACACCTTAAACGAGAATAATATTTTTGCTTTCGAAGCACAACATTTAATTAAAGATGAAGATCCTTTTTACAATGTTATTGGTTTAAAAGATGAGGATACTTTTGAAAGTACAGCAATTAGTTTAGGTTTAGATACCAATCAAATTAATTATGATTTAAATCAAGAACGTCGTATAAAATCGAATCAGCTAGATGCTAAATTAGATTACTATAATATTTTGAATTCAAAAAGTAACATCAATTTTACTTTAGGTACTATTTTGAGTAACCAGAAATTCAATTCTAATATTTTTCAGTTTTTAGATGATGGTTCCTTTTATGATCCTACGGCTAGTTTAACAGATACAGAAGGTAATCTACTACGAAATGAAAACGATACAGAATATAACTTTAGTGATGTTTATTTAGGATTCCATTACAGGTTAAAGACAGGGAAATTTACAATAACACCTGGATTCTCAGTACATGCCTACGGAAACAAAAACACACAATTTGGAGACACTTATGAAGATAATTTCTTTAGAGTATTACCAGATTTTGAAACACAAATCCAATTTAAAAAGAGTGAAAGTTTAACGTTCCGTTATAATATGCAAAACTCATTTACAGATGTTACGAGTTTAGCAGAAGGGTTAGTTTTAAATAACTACAACAGTATTCAATACGGTGAGTCACAATTACAAAATGCTTTATCGCACAACTTAAGCTTGCGTTATTTTAGTTTCAACCTGTTTAATTATACCAATATTTTTGCGTTTCTTAATTATAACAAGAATATTGATCAAGTAAGATCATTTACTAATTTTGATAATGTTATTAGAACTAATACGTATTTTAATTCAAACTTTGCAGACGAGAGTGTTTCTGCCAGTGGTCGTATTCAACGTACTTATGGTAAGTTAAGAGCGAGCATGCGCGTTGGTCTTAATTACAGTAAGAGTAATCAATTTGTTCAGGATGTGAGATCGGTCAATGAGACGTTTTCTCAAACATATTCGCCAGAATTAAGTACTAACTTTAGAGAGGCGCCAAACGTAACTTTAAAATATAGATATAGTGTTTCGGATACAAAGCAAGGAGACAATGACACACAGTTTATCACAAATGCTCCTTCAGTAGAATTTGATGCTTATATTTGGAAGGCTTTAACATTTAGAACAGACTATTCGTACACAAGTCAAAGTAGTAATGTGAGTGATACACAATCGTATCAAACATGGAATGGGAGTTTGTCGTACAGAAAAGATGAGGATGCTAAATGGGAATACCAACTAAAAGCAACCAACTTATTGAATATAGATTCTGAAGTTAATAATGGGTCTAGTAATATTTCGGTGTATAGTTCAGAAACGTTTATTTTACCAAGGTTTATTACTTTTAGATTGACATATACGCTTTAAGAAGCATTTAGAATTTTAAAAGCCTCACATTCAATATTAAGAATGTGAGGCTTTTTTTTGTTTACAGTTTAAGTTATTAATTATCTCGCAGGACGTGTACAACTCCTGTTACTGAATGTGGAATGCCATCATAATCTTCATAAGTTCCGCTGAAATTTATATCAATATATTCACCTACGGCTCCAAGTGATGTTAGATTGTAAATAACATTGTTATTAGTATTAGATAGCTCTAAACACTCTTGAATATTGAAGCCCGTATCGCTATCGTCAATGTCGTTCCAATCATAATTATTATAAGTGCCTTCGTAAGAGGTCTCATTTAATTTTCCAAACATGTAAAAACAATTTCCATCGTTGCTAGAGCCGCTAAGCGTTATAATTGGTGCATTGTAGTTTGGCGAGTTTGGATCAAATTGACTACTTATATTGTCTAAAATATAGATTAAGTCACCATCATCAATGCTATATTGAATAAATTCAGTAACGGTATTACAAGCACTTATAGTTCCAATATTTGTTAATGGAGTGGTAAACGTATAACTAATACTATCTGTAGTTTGAAGATTGACATAGTCACTCGCTTTTATTTTAAAAGTATTGTCGTCTTCACAACGTAATAGGTTGATTTCAAATGTACCGTCATTAACGATATCGGTAAACGTTTGGCTACCATACTTCAGTTGTACATAGCCATCTGTTACAGCATTATCATCGCAAGTATTGAAGTTTCCAACAACGGTTTCAGCTATAATATCAGGATTATCAGGGACTATGACAGAGATATTAGAATCTGATGTAAAAGGGCCAATAATTTCTGAGTGTAAGGATTCGTTTCCACAATAATCATAATTATAAATAGCTAACTCTAAAGTTTCACCACTAGGAACAAAACCACAAACTTCTCCACTATCGTTAATATAGCCATTACGAGCTCCAAATGTCGCACTTGTAATACTTACATAAAGATTGCTTAAGGTGTTGTTATCACCGTCAAAAGCAGTAACGCAAAGTGTGATTGCGTTGGCAGGTATGTCACAATTCCAAAATGAGAAATGAGCTACGGTTCCAACATACATATTACCTTGTAAGGTTGCTTCGCCTTCCTCAATCCAATAGCCTTTAGTTTCATCAAAATACCAAAGAGGAATAGTAGCAGGCGCAATAGGCATTAAACTTGGATCGACGTACATTTTAATTTCAGATGTAGAACCTTCTGCTAAGTTGAGTTCTTCTCCAGAGCTTCCTCGTAATTCTACAGCGAGCATACCTAAAGTTTGCAACATACGTTCGGCACCATCGGTATTTTGAGCATATAACATGCCTGGTCGTTGTAATGCCATATCGTCGTCAGCAGGATCTAAATGATGAACAATTACATTTACAGCACCAGAATAGTCAGAACCATCTTCTTTAATGAAGTTGCCATCAAAGTTTACGGAACTTCCGTTTGCAAGAGAGACACTTCCTGCTGCACCACTATTTACAGTACCTATAACTGTAGCATCGAGCAACATGATGGTAACTTTATTGGTGCCATCAGAAGGCACCACATTGCGAGAGCCATGAATGTAGCCTGCTTTTGAAGCCTTTATATAACCGAAGCGTTCGTTAACGGTAGCATCTTTGATAATGAAAACTCCATTGCTATCGGTTAGTGCGGTATCGTCACCAATCGTAATTAAAACTCCTTCAATTGGATGATGATTTTTATCTATAATGGTTCCTAAAAAATCTCTTGAAATTTCATTACCAAAATATTCTGAAAACTCATCAGGAATGATTTCTTGTTGTCCGCCTCCAGAATAGTTATCATCATTGTCTTTTAGGCAAGATGAGAATGTGAGTATAGAAAATAGAATTAGAACACTAAATTTGGGGAATTTGCTAATACGTTTCATGTTGAATTGATTTTGATTGTTGTTTAACGTCTCACTTATAAAACAATTCAATGGATTAAATTCCTACTTTTTTCAATTTTATAAAACGAAAAACCCTCAACATTATGCAAAATGTTGAGGGTTTTTAAATTAGTGTATTTCTAAGATTTAACTTTTAGAAATATCTACTTTTTCAATAACTTTTATAACGTCATCAGCTTCGTTTCTAAGTGATGCTTCAAAAGCATTTAATTCTTTTTTAACTTCAACCTGTGTACCTTCGAAAATAATAACTTCAGAGGTTTTCTTTCCTTCTTTTATAGTGGAATAATTAACGGTGGCTTTAGCTAAATCTTGAGAGTCCACTGTCATTTCAATAGATACTTCTGTGTCATCATTTGCGAAACCGGTTTCATCAGCATGTCCACCTAAAATAGGAGCAATGACTAAACCAATTAAACAGGTTAACTTAATTAAGATGTTCATTGAAGGACCAGATGTATCTTTAAACGGGTCACCAACGGTATCACCAGTTACAGCAGCTTTGTGAGCTTCAGAACCTTTAAATGTCATTTCACCATTAATTTCAACTCCAGCTTCAAAAGATTTTTTAGCATTATCCCAAGCTCCACCAGCATTATTTTGGAAGATTGCCCATAGCACACCAGAAACGGTAACACCAGCCATATAGCCACCTAACATTTCTGCGATAGCTAAAGGGTTCATGCCGAAAATCATTGGAATAAATGCAATTGCTAATGGGAAACCAATAGTTAATAAACCCGGTAACATCATTTCTTTTAAAGAGGCTTCTGTAGAAATTGCCACACACTTATCGTATTCTGGTTTTCCTGTACCTTCCATAATACCTGGAATGTCTCTAAACTGACGACGTACTTCCTCAACCATTTCCATAGCGGCTTTTCCTACAGCATTCATTGCCAAAGCCGAGAATACTACTGGTACCATACCACCAACAAATAGCATCGCTAAAACAGGTGCCTTAAAGATGTTAATACCATCAATTCCTGTAAAAGTAACGTACGCAGCAAATAAAGCTAATGATGTTAATGCCGCAGAAGCGATAGCAAAACCTTTTCCTGTTGCAGCTGTTGTGTTACCAACAGAATCTAATATGTCTGTACGTTCTCTAACGATAGGTTCTTGCTCACTCATTTCAGCAATACCACCTGCATTGTCAGAAATTGGTCCAAAAGCATCAATCGCTAATTGCATAGCGGTTGTTGCCATCATTGCAGAAGCCGCTAAAGCTACTCCGTAGAAACCAGCAAATGCATAAGATGCCCAAATAGCTCCAGCAAATAATAATACGGATGGGAATGTAGAAATCATACCTGTTGCTAAACCTGCGATGATGTTGGTTCCTGCTCCAGTACTTGACTGTTGTACGATATTTAAAATTGGTTTTTTACCTAGACCAGTGTAATATTCCGTAACTGAAGAAATAACCGCTCCTACGACTAAACCTACTAAGGTCGCATAGAACACACGCATTGAAGAAATCTCTTGTAAACCTTCTCCAAAGAAATTCATTTGCATGGTCTCAGGTAACATCCATGTTACTAATCCGAAACATGCTACAGCTACTAAAATAATAGATGTCCAGTTACCAATATTTAAAGCTCCCATAACCTGAGCTTCTTTGGCGTCATTACTTTTTATTTTTACTAACATGGTTCCGATGATAGAAATAATAATTCCTACACCAGCAATTGACATTGGTAATAAGATTGGTCCAATACCTCCAAAAGCATCGGAGATTGATCCTCCCATATCTTTAATGACATAATTACCGAGAACCATGGCTGCTAATACAGTCGCTACATAAGAACCAAATAAATCGGCTCCCATACCTGCAACATCACCTACATTATCACCAACGTTGTCTGCGATAGTAGCAGGATTACGAGGGTCATCTTCTGGAATACCAGCTTCAACCTTACCAACTAAATCGGCACCTACATCGGCAGCTTTAGTGTATATCCCTCCACCAACTCTTGCGAATAATGCGATAGATTCAGCACCAAGAGAGAAACCAGCAAGTGTTTCTAATACGATGGTCATATCCATTGTGTTGGTCCATTCACTTCCCATAAAGAACCAAAAGAAGAATATGAAAAATGCTGTTAATCCTAAAACGGCAAGACCAGCAACACCTAATCCCATTACAGTTCCACCACCAAAAGATACTTTTAGTGCATTTGGTAAACTTGTACGTGCAGCTTGTGTTGTTCTTACGTTTGTTTTGGTTGCTATTTTCATTCCAATGTTTCCTGCGAATGCAGAAAATACAGCTCCGAAAATAAAAGCAATTACGATTAACCAATGCGTTGTGGGTACTATGAATGAAACAACGGCCAATAATATACTTACTATGACTACGAAAATAGCTAGTAACTTATATTCAGCATTTAAGAAGGCTAATGCACCTTCATAAATATGATCTGAAATTTCTTTCATCTTACCATCTCCAGCATCTTGTTTCATAACCCAAGACTTCTTAATAAGCATATAGATTAAGCCTAAAAGTGCCAATGCTATTGGCATGTAAATCATCATTGACTCCATATTATATATTTTTTATTTGATTAGTTTTTAGCTGGGCAAAAGTAGTAAAATGAATTATATTTTACGAAAAAAGCAATATCAATTACTTGATATTGCTTTTTTATTAGTTTAGAGTTGAAAAATTTAGGATTTCTAAATCAGAATCTTAAATCGTAAAGGTGCGTTTCTTTTTATGTTCGCTGTCATCGTAACGTTGTACACATTCATGATAAATCTTTACAGCTTCTGCTGCATCTCCCCATCCACCAACATCAACTTTCTTTTTCTCTAAGTCTTTATATACACGGAAAAAGTGCTCGATTTCTTTTAATCTATGTGGGTTTAAATCGCTTATATCTTTATTGTTACTCCAAATTGGATCTGAAACTGGTACACAAATAATTTTTTCATCAGGTCCTTTTTCATCTGTCATATGGAAAACACCAATTGGTCTTACTTCCATTACTACCATTGGATAAGTTGGTTGATGTCCTAAAACTAAAACGTCTAAAGGGTCACTATCTAAAGCTAATGTTTCTGGAATAAAGCCATAATCACCAGGATACATCATAGATGAAAAAAGCATACGATCGAAACGTATTTTATGTAATGTAAAATCGTATTCATATTTATTACGACTTCCTTTAGGTATTTCAATGAGTACATCGAAAGTTAAATCTTCTGATTCTGACATATTTTAAATTGTATTTGGGTGTTCTTTTTTTAATTAGAACCGTTATTATAATTTCTATAAAACCGTTAAGTACTGCAAAGATAGTATATTGTGTGAGTTAGGCAATTAATTATGTTTTCAGTTTATGTATACGTATAACTTGTCTTTTTTCTAAAAACTAAATTTCTTATTCAAATTGTTTTACTAATTTCGTTTCATCTGTAATGTTTATTGTAATGATGCGACATTTAAAATAGTTATTTAAGTATGAATTCGAATGTAATCAAAGTTATAAATCAACATAAGGAAACCATTAAAGTGTCTATGACTTTAAAGGAGGATTCAGAACGCTTTACAAAACTTCTGTTTAAAGCTTTTTATGATTGTGATACAAATGCTGAGCACGCTTTAGAAGAACTCGAAATACTTTTTATTTCGATAAGAAATAGGGCTTGTCCACAAATCAAAGATATGCCTTGCAAGCGTTGGGATGATTTTAAAGCTAATATTCCAGATTTGTATTCTAGTTTAAAAAAAGATGCTGATGCTATTTATAATAATGATCCTGCATCGCAATCTATAGAGGAAATATATATAGCCTATCCTGGTTTTTTTGCAATTTCTATTTATAGGATGGCAAGAGTTTTTTATAAATTGAAGTTGCCGTTAATACCAAGATTAATGACGGAATATGCTCATAGTATTACAGGTATAGATATACATCCTGGTGCTACAATTGGTGCTTCATTCTTTATTGATCATGGTACAGGTGTTGTGATTGGTGAAACTACAGAGATACATAATAACGTTAAAGTTTATCAAGGTGTAACTTTAGGTGCGCTAACGGTTAAAAAACAACATCAAAATACAAAGCGCCATCCTACAATTGAAGCGAATGTTACCATTTATGCTAACGCAACAATTTTGGGAGGGAATACGATTATTGGTGAAAATTCTGTGATTGGTGGTAACACATGGTTAACGGAGTCTATTCCAGAAAACTCTATCGTGACACACAATCATCAGGTTGAAATTTTTGCAAAATTAAAAAAGTAATATGAACAATACATTAATAGAGCAAATAGGCAATACACCTCTTGTAAAGTCAATAGCATTAAATAAGAATCCAAATGTAAGTTTGTATTTTAAATTAGAAGGCAATAATCCAGGTGGTAGTGTAAAAGATAGAGCCGCTTACAATATGATTAAAAGTGCTTTAGATTCTAATCGCATTAATGCATCGTCTAAATTGATTGAAGCGACTAGTGGAAATACAGGAATTGCTTTAGCAATGATTTGTAGTGTTTTTAAACTAAATATTGAACTTGTAATGCCAGATACAGCAACCAAAGAACGTGTGCAAACCATGCGTGCTTATGGGGCAAAAGTTACCTTACATCCAGAAGGAATTGAAGGAGCTAGAGATTATGCCACGAACAAAGTTGAAAATGAAGGTTATTTTTCATTTAATCAATTTGCTAATGAGGATAATTGGAAAGCTCATTATAAAACTACTGGGCCTGAAATTTGGAGAGATACCGAAGGTGCTATTACACATTTTGTGTCTTCAATGGGAACAACAGGCACTATAATGGGAACCTCTACGTTTTTGAAAGAACAAAATGCTGAGGTAAAAATTGTAGGTGTACAACCAACAGACGGTTCTAAAATACCTGGTATACGAAAATGGCCTTTAGAATATTTGCCTAAAATATTTGATGCTTCTAAAGTGGACCAAACAATAGAAGTCAGTAAAGATGAAGCCATAGAAATGACACGACGATTAGCAAAAGAAGAAGGCATCTTAGCAGGAATGAGTAGTGGAGGTGCTACAGCAGCAGCTTTAAAATTAGCTAAAACCTTAGAAAGTGGAATTGTAGTTTGTATTATTTGCGATCGAGGTGATCGCTATTTGTCGTCTGATTTATTTGAGTAAATCAACTGCCTTATTAACTCATTAAATCAATCTTCAAATAAGAGAATTACCTTTTGTTAGAAATAGAATCCAAAACTACCAGTAACTCCAAAAGGTCTTGCATTTGGTCGGTCTAAGTAATTACCTCTAAAGTTAAAGTCTAAGCGCAATACTTTAAAAATGTTAGCCACACCAAAACTGTATTCGTAATACATGCGTGTGTCTGGCGCTACTAAAGGAATTTCCATTGGATTACCTGTACTGTTTAAAGCCATGTTTTCATCAGAGAGTTCTCCCCAAACACCTCTTAACCCTAAAATAGCTCTTAAGTTATATTTTTTTAAGAAGGGAATGCGAGAAAAAATACGACCATTAAAATTGTGTTCTAAATGCACAGAGCTATAGGTGTCAGTAACAAACTCGTAATAATCCAATTGCGTAAACGTATTATAAATTGAGAAATAGGATTGGTTACCAGGAACAACACTCAACAATCCTAACGGTACTTCTCCAAATGTTTTACCTAATTCTACAGAAGTAACTAATCTACCGAAACCTCCAACTTGCCATGGTTGAATATATGAAAACTGAACTTTGGTATAGTCAAAATCACTATCAAACCAATCGCGATCTCCACGGCTTACTTGTGCAAAAAGTCTGGCAAAATTATCATTCTTATGTTTTCGTTCGACTCCAAAACCTGTCATTTGACGTTTTGGGAAATAGCCTAATGACAGTCTCGATTCAAATTGTTTAATTTCAGATGACACTCCAGATAGTGCTTCTGGATCATTATAATCTAAGCTAAATGTTGGTGATGCCGAACTTATGGTGCGGAAACTTCCATCAATACGCACTTCAAAATTCCGAGACGGCTCAATTGAAGCTCCAAAATTTGTTAAGTTGATGTTTGAAAGTTTGTCATTTGTTCCTGTACCAATAACAGCTGATGAGGCTAAGCTACGACCTAAGACATCAGAAGAACTTGTTAAACTAGCTCCAATTTGTTCTACATCGCGTCTGTTGCCACCAAAAAGGGTAAGTCGAGTTCGCTTATCTACTAACCACTTCCCTGAAATACCATATTTAAATTTATCGTCTTTAAGTCCATAAGCTAAGAAGCCTTCAATTCTCCATAAATCGTTAGGACCAAAGTATGTTCTTCCTCCTGTTCGTAGTCTCACACCTTCAACTTCATTATAGCCAAAGGTTGAGAAAATAGGACCGTAATCGAGATTCAAACTAGGAAATTCTATATAACCCGATCCAAGAATGCTTGCTAAATTATAAATGCGTTTAAATTTTTTAACCGTTTTAAGGGTATCCAACATTTTGTAAACGCCTTTTTCATCTTTACTTAAGACTTCAAGTCTGTTGGTTTGCCAAAAATCATCCTCTCGGTTATAGACATCTTCATCATAATTATAAACAACCTTATCATAAGACTTAGGATCTTTAGGTTGATCAAATTCGTAATTATCATAGATGGTCGTACGTTTACCATAAACACCTCGTGACATTTCCTTTTTATTCATGGCAAAGTCTGAAAGGAAATAATCGCGTTTAATCAGAAATACGGAATCATTCAATACTTCAAACTCTTGTTCGATATAAATTTCCTTCACCCAGTTGATATTCGCACTTTTTGATGCTTGAAGGTTAATTTCTTTAATAGCGTAAGTTGAATCATTTACCCAGAAATCACCTTTAAAAGTCAATTCGTTTTTTCTCCTAGGGTAATAAATAATATTGTAACACCATTTGTTATCTATAAAAGCGCTATCCGATAAAACGTAGTTATAGGTTTGAACTCCCGTTCTACTCAACGGACTCACAAAACTTTTATCGAAGAACTTTAAGTAATTATCATAAACATTATATTCAGAATAGAGGTCGTCAATAAAATCTATAATAGTTTGGTTATTGCTGAATCCTGAGTTTTTATTTCCTTTTAAATCTTCGTGTTCCTTGTTAAGGATGTTATCTCCAGAGATTTTCTTTACGGATTCATTTAAGAAAATTGGTAAATACGTTTTCCCCGTAACTTTAGAGGTGTCAACTTCGTTAAAAACGAATTCCATACCTTTAAAAAGCTTACTCTTTATTAAGGCACTGTCAATAGTGTTGAGGTCAAATTCTACTTTTTCGTACTGATCGTACTCGTATTGCTTAAACTGACTTAAGCCATTATGGCGTTTACGTTCCCAAATCTTTTTAAGAATTCTTATAGCTGGATTTTCTGAGGCTTTTTTAGATTGTTTTCCTGTAACAATAAGCACTTCATCTAGCGATGATGCTTCCTCTTTAAGCGTGAATTTTAATTCGTAGTTTACCCGTTTTGTTAATGGTATGTCTAAGGTTTGAAACCCTATAAATGAAATAATTAAATCGCTCCAATTCTCTTCAGATTCTAAGTAAAACTTACCGTCTTCATTGGTAATAGTACCTTCGGTAGAGCCTTTGAATAAGACATTGACAAATGGAATAGGTACGTTATTTTCGTCAATAACGTGTCCACTAACTTTAGTCTGCGCTACGGCAGAAAAAAAGCCAAGTATAAGAAATGGGATAAGTAGTTTTAGTTTCATATTAAATAACAAACTTCATCAACAACCGTGCTAAACATAAGTTAGAGGGTTACTAATGAAGTTTATTAAACGCAGATATCTGCAATTTATTTATTTGTACATTACTTTTTTTACTGCTTTAACAACATCATCGCTGTTAGGCAACCATTCTGCTAATAATACAGGTGAATAAGGAGCAGGTGTGTCTGCTGTGTTTATTTTAATAATTGGAGCATCTAAGTAGTCAAACGCTTCAGATTGTACCAAGTATGTGATTTCAGTAGCCACATTTCCAAAAGGCCATGCTTCTTCTAAAACAACCAAACGGTTTGTTTTCTTAACAGATTTTAAAATCGCAGCTCTATCCATAGGACGAACAGTACGTAAATCTATGATCTCGCAAGAAATACCTTCTTTTTCTAATTCGTCTGCAGCTTTATAGGCTTCTTTTATGATTTTACCAAAAGATACGATAGTAACATCTGTACCTTCACGTTTAATTTCAGCAACTCCAATTGGTAAGACATATTCTCCTTCTGGAACTTCACCTTTATCACCATACATTTGCTCACTCTCCATAAAAATAACCGGATCATCATCTCTAATGGCAGCTTTTAACAACCCTTTTGCATCATAAGGATTTGAAGGGACAACCACTTTTAAACCTGGAGTGTTAGCAAACCAATTTTCAAAAGCTTGCGAGTGAGTTGCGCCTAATTGCCCTGCAGAAGCTGTTGGGCCTCTAAATACAATAGGACATTTAAATTGGCCACCAGACATTTGTCTAATTTTAGCCGCATTATTTATAATTTGGTCAATACCAACTAAAGAGAAGTTAAACGTCATATATTCTACAATCGGTCTATTTCCGGTCATTGTAGACCCGATAGCAATACCTGCAAAACCAAGTTCTGCAATAGGAGTATCTATAACGCGTTTTGCGCCAAATTCGTCCAACATACCTTTTGATGCTTTATATGCACCATTGTATTCTGCTACTTCTTCACCCATAAGATAAACACTCTCATCTCTGCGCATTTCTTCGCTCATGGCTTCACAAATAGCTTCTCTAAATTGAATTGTCTTCATGTTCTTATTTTTTGTCGAGTAGCAAAAATAATAATTATTGACTATATAATGACATTAAAAGTAGGGTGAAAAAATAAAAATTCACGAAGATTCATTTTTTTTATGATTTCTATGATTATCTACAATTGCGTTTTTGTTTTAGGAAGGTGAAAATGTCGTATTATCATCAGAAAATCTTTAATTTTTTGAAATATTAATACTAAAAGTGCTTTAAATTAAGTTTTATGAAAATTTTATTATGCACGCATAGTAAAATTCAAATTATTATTTTTATCTTCGTACTCAAGAAAAAAGACGTTTAAAATAAATCATTTATATATGAAAATATTAGTATGTATTAGTCATGTTCCTGATACAACCTCAAAAATTAATTTTACGGATGGTGATACAAAATTTGACACCAATGGTGTGCAATATGTGATTAATCCTAATGATGAATTTGGTCTAACACGTGCCATGTGGTTTAAAGAAAAACAAGGAGCAAGTGTTGATGTGGTTAATGTTGGTGGATCAGAAACAGAACCTACTCTAAGAAAGGCCTTAGCCATTGGTGCAGATTCTGCAATAAGAGTAAATACGCCTGCTACAGATGGTTATGCCGTTGCTAAACAATTAGCTAAAGTTGTTAATGACGGTGGTTACGATTTAGTTATTGCTGGTAGAGAGTCTATTGACTATAATGGAACGATGGTTCCAGGAATGTTGGCAGCAATGATTGGTGCTAATTTTGTAACTAATTGTATAAGTTTAGAAGTGGATGGTACTAGCGCAAAAGCGGTTAGAGAAATCGATGGAGGAAAAGAAACTGTGAGTACATCTTTACCATTAGTAATTGGGGGACAAAAAGGATTGGTTGAAGAAAGTGATCTTCGTATCCCAAATATGAGAGGTATTATGATGGCTCGTAAAAAACCTTTAACAGTTGTAGAACCCATAGATGCTACTACAGAAACGAATGCTGTAAGCTTTGAAAAACCAGCTCCTAAAGGTGCTGTTAAATTGGTTGATGCCGATAATATAGATGAGTTAGTAAACTTACTTCATAATGAAGCTAAAGTGATTTAATCTGTCATTCCTGCGTCGGCAGGAAATCGAAGATTCAGCGCATGCTGATCCATAAAATAAATTATAACAACATAGATTCCTGCTTTCGCAGGAATGACAAAAACAAACATTATGTCAATTCTAGTATATACAGAGTCCGAAAACGGAAAATTTAAAAAGGCAGCTTTAGAAGTGGTGTCTTACGCTAAGGCTGTTGCAGACCAAATGGGGACTTCAGTAACTGCAGTTGCTGTTAATGCAGATAATGCAGAAACACTTGGAAACTACGGAGCGTCAAAAGTACTTTTAGTAAAAGACGAGTCTTTAAAAGCGTTTAATGCTAAAAAATATGCAGCTATTGTTGAAAATGCAGCAAAAAATGAAGGCTCAAAAGTAGTGGTCGTAAGCGCAAGTGCAGATAGTAAATATTTAGCGCCTTTATTAGCTGTAGGTTTAGATGCAGGATATGTGTCTAATGTTGTTGCTGCACCATCAAACGTGTCACCATTTACAGTAAAACATTCAGCATTTACAAATAAAGCATTTGCTAATACAGAAATAACTACGGATGTAAAAATTGTTGGTTTATCTAATAATTCGTTTGGGTTGGTAGAATCTGGAGGTAGTGCTTCAGTTGAAGACTTTTCTCCTTCAATTCCAGAGTCTGGAGTTACTGTTGAGTCTGTAGATAAAGCAACCGATAAAGTAAGTATTGCTGATGCAGAGATCGTTGTTTCTGGGGGAAGAGGATTAAAAGGACCTGAAAACTGGGGAATGATAGAAGAACTTGCAGAAGTTTTAGGAGCAGCAACAGCTTGCTCTAAGCCAGTTTCTGATTTAGGATGGAGACCACACGGTGAACACGTTGGACAAACAGGGAAACCTGTAGCCTCTAATTTATATATAGCCATTGGTATTTCTGGAGCGATTCAGCATTTAGCAGGTATCAATTCATCTAAAGTAAAAGTTGTAATTAACACAGATCCAGAGGCACCTTTCTTTAAGGCTGCAGATTATGGAGTGGTAGGTGATGCTTTTGAAGTTGTACCAAAATTAATTGAAAAGTTAAAAGCGTTTAAAGCTGCAAACGCATAATTTAGTGAATCGCTGATTTAAACCGTTATAGCGTGACGTATTTAAATTAGTAGAGCTAATGAATCTTAGTTTAAAAACCTCTAAGCTTGCTCAGAGGTTTTTTTTTATTACCTTTAAAATCCTAATTCCAATCCAATCGATGAGGTATCAATAAAGCCTGATTAAATTTTAAAGCTCTCTGTTCACTTACGTTTTATCGAAAGTATCAGGAAAATTAACCAAATCTGCACAATGCAGTTGGTAAAGTCCAAATTTAAACAGTTCTTTGTGTTTTATAAATTATGAGTTTAGTTCGTTTAAATATAAAAGGCATTTCTTACAGTCAAACCCAAAATGGTGCCTACGCTTTAATACTTAATGAAGTTGATGGTGACCGAAAATTGCCAATAGTTATTGGTGCTTTCGAGGCCCAATCTATTGCTATTGCTTTGGAGAAGGAAATTCGCCCTCCACGTCCTCTAACTCACGATTTATTCAAAAATTTCTCCGATAGATTCGATATTGTTGTTAAACAAGTTATTATTCATAAGTTAGTTGATGGTGTTTTCTATTCAAGTTTAATTTGCGAACGCGATAAAATTGAAGAGATTATAGATGCCAGAACTAGCGATGCTATTGCGTTAGCTTTACGTTTTCAAGCACCAATATTTACTTACAAAAATATTCTAGATAAAGCAGGGATCTATCTCAAAGTCAACCCTAAAAAGGAAGATGAAGAAGAACAAGATAGTATACTTGTAGACGACCTTATTGTTGAAGAAATTGAAGCAGCATCTGCTGAACAAGAAGGTTATAAAAATACTTCGCTTGAAGAACTAAATAAACTCTTAGATGAAGCCGTGAATAATGAAGATTATGAAACGGCTGCTAAATTAAGAGACGAAATTTCTAAACGTTAACCAATCCTTATTATTTTATGAATCAGTTTTTCAAGGCTTTTCTTGCTATCTTCATTGGACTTTCAACAATTACAGCACAAGAACTTCAAAAACCTGTAATTGATTCCACTTACGTCGAAGATGTTAAGGATGCTTCTATTCAAATATCTGAAATTGAAGACTTAAAACTTAATAATTGGCAATTAACAGAATATCTCATATACGAGAGTTATCCGGATAGTATTCTAGCCAAAAATGAATTTGTTAAGGGTAAAGATTTTTTGACCCTTAACAAAAATGGTGAATATATTTCAGTGCTTAATAGCAGTTCTAATGAAGGTATTTGGCTGCAGAATAACAACCTATTAGTCTTTAAACAAAAGGTACCAACGACTGTAGATATTTATTATGAAGTATTAGTACAAGATAGAACTACGTTAAAATTAAGAAAAAATAATGAAGTCCTAATTTATGTATCAGAAGAGCATCCTGATTACCTCCTACAAGAAGCTACTAATGATATTATAATTGGAAGTGAAGGTTTTACTTTTAACAGTTTATGGCGTGGTGTTTTAGGAATGGTAACATTAATTTTTATTGCCTTTTTGTTTAGTAGCAACCGAAAAGCTATTAACTGGAAAACAGTTGGAATCGGATTGCTTTTTCAGTTGATAATTGCCATCGGTGTTTTAAAAGTAGATTTTGTTAAAACCCTTTTCGAATTTATAGGTCAAGGATTTATTGCAATTCTTGGTTTTACACAAGCTGGTAGCGAATTTCTATTTGGAGGAGTGTTAGACATTAACTCATTCGGTTTCATATTTGCGTTTCAAGTATTACCGACCATTATCTTCTTCTCTGCCTTAACTTCAGTTCTGTTTTATTTAGGATTGATTCAAAAAGTTGTAAAAGGAATGGGATGGTTGTTATCTAAAGTACTAGGGATTTCTGGACCAGAAAGTTTAAGCGTTGCAGGGAATATTTTCTTAGGTCAGACTGAAGCACCTTTATTGATAAAGGCTTATTTGGAAAAAATGAATAAGTCTGAAATTCTCCTCGTTATGATTGGTGGAATGGCAACCGTTGCAGGTGCAGTTTTAGCAGCATACATAGGCTTTTTAGGTGGAGAAGATGAAGCTTTACAATTGTTTTATGCTAAACATTTATTAGCCGCTTCTGTCATGGCAGCACCAGGAGCAATTGTAATTTCTAAAATATTATTTCCGCAAACAGAAAAAGTAAACACAGATGTTACTGTATCTCAAGAAAGAATTGGATCTAATATTTTAGAAGCCATAGCAAATGGAACAACAGAAGGTTTGAAATTAGCTGTAAATGTTGGTGCGATGCTTTTAGTATTTGTTGCTTTTATCGCAATGATTAACGGAATACTTGGGAGTATTGCCGGATTTGATGGAATGACTATTGCAGCCTTAAATATAGATTGGCATTTTACGTCAATTAATGAAACCATAGCATCTAATACTCCATACGACAGTCTATCATTAGAATTTCTTTTAGGGTATCTCTTTGCACCGTTAATGTGGTTAATTGGTGTTGCTGCAGAAGATATGGCTTTGATGGGGCAGTTGCTTGGGATTAAATTAGCAGCAAGTGAATTTATTGGTTATATTCAATTAGCAGATTTAAAAAATGCAGCTAATGCAACGCATTTAACTTATGAAAAGTCTATTATAATGGCCACGTATATGTTATGTGGTTTTGCCAACTTTGCGTCTATAGGAATTCAAATTGGAGGTATTGGATCTTTAGCACCTGGCCAACGTACACAATTGTCTAAATTTGGTATCAAAGCTTTAATTGGAGGAACACTTGCTTCATTAGTTTCTGCAACTATTGCAGGAATGATAATTGGTTAGAGTTAGTTAATAACTTTTAATATTATACAAAGCTTCAAGTCTAATGATTTGAAGCTTTTTTTTATTTTCGCTATAAGTTCTGCTATTCTTATTTTAGCATTTCATTCCTCAAGATTTCAGTTTAATTTAAAGACATTTCCACTTTGGTGGGAAATAAGTATGAAACAATATCACGACCTAGTAAAGCATGTTTTAGCAGAAGGAAACGACAAAGGAGATAGAACAGGTACAGGCACAACAAGTGTTTTTGGCTATCAGATGCGTTTCGATTTAAGTGAAGGTTTTCCTATGGTAACCACTAAAAAGT
Organism: Winogradskyella helgolandensis; assembly: GCF_013404085.1. Taxonomy (NCBI): domain Bacteria; kingdom Pseudomonadati; phylum Bacteroidota; class Flavobacteriia; order Flavobacteriales; family Flavobacteriaceae; genus Winogradskyella; species Winogradskyella helgolandensis. The sequence goes on from NZ_JABFHO010000001.1 coordinate 1,545,654, forward strand.
TACATTTAAAATCTATTATTTACGAATTACTTTGGTTTTTAAAAGGTGATACAAATACCAAGTACCTTACTGAGAATGGAGTAAGAATTTGGAACGAATGGGCTGATGAAAATGGAGACCTTGGACCCGTTTATGGACATCAATGGAGAAATTGGGCAAGCGAAGATATTGATCAGATCAAAGAAGTCATTCAAACCTTAAAAAATAATCCTAACAGCCGTAGAATGTTGGTTTCTGCTTGGAATCCTTCGGTTTTACCAGACACCTCAAAGTCATTTTCTGAGAATGTAGCGAATGGAAAAGCGGCTTTGCCTCCTTGTCATGCGTTTTTTCAGTTTTATGTTGCGGATGGAAAATTATCTTGCCAACTCTACCAACGTAGTGCAGACATTTTTTTAGGAGTTCCTTTTAATATTGGATCTTATGCGTTGTTTACAATGATGATGGCTCAAGTTTGCGGTTATGAAGCAGGTGATTTTATCCATACGTTTGGTGATGCTCATATTTACAACAACCATAAGGAGCAACTAGAGTTGCAATTATCTAGAGAGATTAGACCCTTACCTAAAATGATTTTAAATCCTGAGGTAAAAGATATTTTCGACTTTAAATTTGAAGATTTTACATTGGTTGACTACAATCCACATCCACATATTAAAGGTAAAGTTGCCGTTTAAATTTATTTGATGAGAAATTTCGTTATTATATTTTTTTGTGGCTTGTTTTTGAGTGCACAAGAAAAGGAAGATGCAACATATCCTGTGTATAGAGGGTGTAATCAAGAATTAAGTTTTGAAGACACTAAGCAATGTACTTCAGATAAAATTATAGATTATCTCAAAGTGAGTTTTAATTATGAATTAGCAGATAAAGTTTTTCCAACGGAATTAACCACTCAATTTCATGTAGAATTTACCATCAATAAAAAAGGTAGAACAGAGCAAATTAATGTTAAAGCGCATCATAAAGCGATTGCTGTAGATGTAATTCAGCTTATAAAACGAATGCCAAAATTTAAAGCACCAGGCACAAGTAATGGAGAACCTATAGAGGTACGCTATAGTGCTTTAATGACGATTAGGTTGTTAGGGTAAATGAAAAAGCACCTCAAACTAAACTGAGATGCTTTTTAATGTCTTGTTTTTATAGAAGTAGTCTATAAATTGATTACACAATTTTCTTCACCAGCAAACTCGTTGAATGCATAAGAATCTGCTTGATCATCATTGATGTAAGTACCATCTACAAGGTATCTAAATTCGTAAGAATTATCACTTGCTAAATCAACAGTACCTTTAAAGGTTCCGTTTTTTAATTTCTTTAGTTCAGTAGCTTCAGTATTCCACTCGTTAAAGCTTCCAACAACTGCTACACTTTTTGCCTCTTCTGCAGGCACAGAAAATGTTACCTTACAAACTGGCTTACTTTTTAAATACTGTTTTTTGATTGCCATAATAATATAAAATATAAATTTATTTATGCTTACAAAAATATAAAAGAAATGCACAAAAAATATCGATTAAATGCCTTATAACTAAAGAATTATCAATTTCGTATAATACGAATTATTTTTTATTTAAGAATGTAATATTTACCACCTTATATTATAGGATTAATAACAGAATTTCGATTTGCTTTGGTGCTGATAATCAGCTATATCGTTTTCGATTGTTACGATATGTTAATCTCTTGAAATCACAATAACAATTTTCTAAAAAAACAAGTATCTTTATATTATTAAATTACGATCATGTTCAGCAAAAAAAAACAAGTTACAACTATAGATAAAGACCAGTTAGAGCTCATTGAAAATGCTCAAAAGCGCATTAGGCAAAAGAAGCGTTTGTATGTTCATTTCGTTATCTTTTTAATTGGTGCAGTATTTTTAATTTTAGCAAATACCGTTTTAGGAATTGGAAAGGATTTTAAAATTGCAGGTGTAGATTGGTTTGTATATGCGATTTTAGCATGGTTTTTTCTTTTTATTTATCACTTTGTGAGTGTTTTTATTACCAATAAATTTATGGGTAAAGACTGGGAAAAGCAGCAGCTTGAAAAACTAGTAAATCAACAAGAAATACGCATCGATAAGTTAAAGCAGAACTTTGTAAAAGAGGAAACTAAAATTGCGAAGACAGAAGTTTATTCTGAAGCAAAAGATACTTCAATTATTGGACAAAAAAAAAAGACTTCTGAGTTAACAATTATTGTTGCCGCAGGAGAAAACAATGCTATTGGTAAAGACAATGATTTAATTTGGCATTTAAGTGATGACCTCAAACGTTTTAAATCTTTAACAAACGGTCATCATATTATTATGGGTCGTAAAACGTTTGAGAGCTTTCCTAAACCCTTACCTAATAGAACTCATATTGTCATTACGAGACAAAAAGATTATAAAGTTCCAAGTGGTGTAATCGTCGTTAACTCGCTAGATGATGCGTTGGATGCTGCTAGGTTAGATAAACAACCTTTTATTATTGGTGGTGGTGAAATCTATAAGCAGTCGATGTCTTTTGTAGATAAACTTGAAATTACTCGCGTGCATGCTGACTTCGAAAATGCTGATACGTTCTTTCCGGAAATAGATGAAACGAAATGGCAAGAGGTGAGTAAAACAACTCATGATGCTGATGAGAAACATGCCTTTTCGTTTTCTTTTATTACGTATGTTAAGAAGTAGAAAATTTTAACGTTTATATACTGCATTTTTCTAAAATTAATGCAAAATAAAACACCCTAACTAAAATATAGTTAGGGTGTTTTTATGATCTATTATGATGACGCTTACTAAATTTCAAAAGCAGCTTTTACCTTATCAACATAATCTAACTTTTCCCAAGTAAATAACTCTACATCTAAAGTGATAGGGTCTCCATTTGGTTGTTGGAACGTTTTGGTAACCGTTTCGTGTTGTCTTCCCATGTGTCCATATGCAGCTGTTTCGCTATACATTGGTTGACGCAGTTTTAAGCGTTCTTCAATAAAAGCTGGTCGCATATCAAATAGTTTTTCAACTGTTTTTGCAATTTCACCATCAGTTAAGTTAAAATGACAAGTTCCATAAGTATCAATAAAAATTCCCATTGGTTTTGCAACACCAATAGCATAAGAAACTTGTACTAAAATTTGGTCACATAAACCTGCAGCCACTAAATTCTTAGCAATATGTCTTGTTGCATAAGCCGCACTACGGTCTACTTTACTTGGATCTTTTCCTGAAAACGCTCCACCTCCGTGTGCTCCTTTTCCTCCATAAGTATCAACAATAATCTTACGACCTGTTAAACCTGTATCTCCATGTGGTCCACCGATAACAAATTTTCCGGTTGGATTAATATGGTAGGTAATATCGTCATTAAATAATTGCTGAATATGTTCTGGCAACTTAGCAATAACTCTAGGTATTAAAATTTCAACAATCTCTTTTCTGATTTTAGCTAGCATTTCATCATCTGCAGCTGCAACATCAGCTTTGGAATTCGATTTAGGTAATACGAAATCATCATGCTGAGTGGAAACTACGATAGCATCGATACGTTGAGGTGTGTTATCATCACTATACTCAATGGTAACCTGACTTTTAGAATCTGGTCTCAAATACGTTATATCCTTATTTTCACGACGTAATTCTGCTAATTCTTTTAAAATTCTATGCGATAAATCTAAAGCTAAAGGCATATAATTTTCAGTTTCGTTGGTAGCGTAACCAAACATCATACCTTGGTCACCTGCACCTTGCTCTTCCTTAGTAGCTCTATCTACACCACGATTAATTTCTTCAGATTGCTCGTGTATGGCAGATAAAACTCCACAAGAATTACCATCAAACATATACGCACTTTTTGTGTAGCCTATTTTGTTTATGGTGTCTCTTGCAATTTTTTGAACGTCTAAATAGGTGTTTGAGTTTACCTCACCTGCTAGAATAACTTGTCCTGTTGTTACTAAAGTTTCGCATGCGACTTTCGATTCTGGATCAAAAGCTAAAAAGTTATCGATTAGAGCATCACTAATTTGATCTGCTACTTTGTCTGGATGTCCTTCAGATACACTCTCTGAAGTAAATAAATATGGCATAAGTCCTATGTTTAGGTTATATTAAATCTACGGAAAAATTTCAGATTGCTTGGTCGCTAGAGAAGTTGTAAACTTACTGCTTTAGCATTTTTTGTTTCGGCTGAATTAAATTCGGCGTCAGAGGTTGCAATCAGATCAAATTTTTCCTCTCAATTTTGATGATGCAAAAGTAGAAAAATTATATGGAAAGTCATTTTATTTCAGTTTTTTTATGATTTAATTATGGTACGTGAATTATTTTGAAAGTATTTTTTACATTAGAACGTCAAGTATAACTTGAAAAGTGACCACTAAAAATGAGAGTGTTAGCGCCTTTTAAATCTTAAAACCTTTTGCTTTTGTTTAAATGGTACTTAATTCTTTATATTTTCACTTTCTAAATCGATGTTTTTTAGGTTTCTATGATGTTTAGATGTTATTTTTGTAAAAAATAACAAATTATGAAAGTATTACACATTGTTTTTAAGCTCATTATTTTCATATTTCTATTCAGTTGCAGTTCTAACGATTCCGATGAGCAAGACGACGTGGTTGCAGATAGTTTGGCAATATCTATGGTTTCAGTATTTTCTGCTAACGAAGAAACACAATCATTTACTGTAACATCCAATATAAACTGGAGTATAGTTGATGATTCTAGTTGGATTTCAACAACACCATCAATTGGGACTAATAATGCCGTAATAGATATTTCTGTAGAGGCCAATCCAACATTTAATAATCGCTCTGGATTGGTAACTGTTGAGGCTGGTGATATTACGAGAGTTTTAATAGTTACGCAAGTAGGATCAGAGGATACCTCAGGAAATTTAGACCCAAATAAGGCTCCTTCAGAAAATTTTGATTTATCTACTTGGAATTTAAGTATTCCTGAAAATCAAGGAAATGGTACTGCAAGAACGATTACTGTGAGTCAAATTAACAATGGTTATGAAAATAACGATTATTTTTATACAGCTGATGATGGCGGAATGGTCTTTAAATGTCCGGTCGATGGTTTTAGAACTTCTGAAAACACAAGCTATACAAGAGTAGAGTTACGCGAAATGCTTAGAGGAACAGACACGAGTATAAGTACACAAGGAGTTAATGAAAATAACTGGGTTTTTGGTACTGCTCCCGTTGCAGACATAAATGCTGCGGCAGGTTATGATGGAGAAATGAATGCAACGCTTGCCGTAAACCACGTGACAACAACTGGTGATAATAGCCATTTAGGGAGATTTATTATCGGACAAATACATGCTAATGATGATGAACCGATCCGTTTATATTACAGAAAATTACCAAATAACACTTTAGGGTCTATTTATTTTGCCCATGAACCTACAGATGGAAATGGTGCGGAACAATGGCACGAAATGATAGGGTCTAGAGGTAACAGTGCATCTAATCCTGAAGACGGTATAGCGCTAAACGAAAAATTTAGTTACAGGATAAAAGTGGTTGGTGATGATTTAACGGTTACGATAATTAGAGATGGTAAACCTGATGTTGTTCATACCGTAAATATGGTAAACAGTGGTTTTAATGTTGGAGGACAATACATGTATTTTAAAGCTGGCGTTTATCAAGCGAATAATTCTGGAGATGATGATGATTACGCACAGGCAACTTTTTATGCTTTAGAAAAATCACACACTACAAATTAGTATATCCTTTTTTAAATACTTATAATAGCACAATGCTTTCAAAGAAAACAAAATACGGAATTAAAGCTTTGGTGTACCTGGCACGAGAGAAGGATAGAGTTCCTGTTCAAATTTCTACGATTTCTAAATCCGAGAATATTTCTCAAAAGTTTCTAGAAAGTATATTATTGACTTTAAGAAAAAATGGTCTGTTAGGTTCAAAAAAAGGCAAAGGAGGAGGCTATTATTTATTAAAGGATCCTAAAGAAATTCAAATGACAACCGTAATGCGATTATTAGAAGGTCCCATTGCTATGGTGCCGTGTGTGAGTTTAAATTTCTACGAAAAATGTGCGGACTGTATAGATGAAGAGGCTTGTGCGGTCAATAAATTAATGCTCAAAGTCCGAGATAATACATTAGAGATATTCCGAAATACCACATTAGCTGATTTGTGTAATTAGCAGATTTCCATTTTTTTTAAATATTTTTTTCGAAATAATTACCGCATTACTAGGAATAAATTTATATGTTTGCATTACTCTAGTAAATCTATAGGGTTTAAAGATTGGGTGATTAATAGCAAATTATGAATAGCATAAAATGGGGAAGATGATAAATATTGATATAGATCTATGGAATAAAAGATTAAAAGATAAGACTCCAATTGAAATTGCAGAATGGGCATTGGCACTGTCTGAGAATAGAATTGTAACAACGAGTTTTGGAATATATTCTTCGGTTTTATTAAGCACAATGTCTAAAATAGATAAAGACATTAGAGTCGTTTGGTGTGATACTTTATACAACCAACCAAGCACCTACGAGCATGCCTCTCGTCTCATTGATAAGTACAAGCTTAATATTTTGAAATATCAGAGTTTATATACCAAAGAAGAAATTGATTCCACCATTGGCTTACCAAATTTAGAAGACGACAATCATGGGATTTTTTCGGAAGCTGTAAAACTAGAGCCTTTTAGACGTGCTTTAAATGAACAGAATCCAGATATATGGTTTACCAACATTAGAGTAAGACAAACTGAATATAGAGACAAGAAAGATATTCTAAGCTTTAGTAAAGACGGTATTCTAAAGGTGAGTCCATTTTACTATTGGAGCGACACTGATTTAGATGCCTATATAGAAGAGCACCAACTAGAAAAAAATAGTGATTACTTCGATCCTATAAAAGCACTTCTCAATAGAGAGTGTGGTATACACTTACAGTAAAAAATAAAGGTTATTAATACCTAAAAAACGCGTTTAATTATCCTAGTAAATCTATAGGGTTAATATAATTAGTATTATGCAAAGTTTTAGAACAGAATTAGAAAATCCAGTAGTACAAAAGGATATCCTAGATTTAGCCAATAAGATTGAACTTTTTCAAAATGGAAAAATTGACGAAGAAAAATTCAGAAGTCTACGTTTAGCTAGAGGTATATATGGTCAGCGCCAAGAAGGTGTACAAATGATTAGAATCAAGTTGCCTTATGGTAAAGTGTTGAGCCATCAATTACGTCGTATTTCTGAAGTTTCTGATGAATATTCTAGAAGTCGATTGCATATCACAACACGTCAAGATATTCAAATTCACTATGTAGATATAAATAGAACTCCAGAATTATGGGCAGAATTAGAACGTGATGATGTGACTATTAGAGAAGCTTGTGGCAACACTGTCAGAAACGTTACAGCAAGTGAAACGGCAGGCATTGATATTAACGAACCCTTTGATGTGTCTCCGTATGCCGATGGTATATTCAAATTCTTTTTAAGGAATTCTGTGTGTCAAGAAATGGGACGAAAATTTAAAGTGTCTTTTTCGGCATCGGATGAAGATACCGGTTTATCGTACATGCACGATTTAGGTTTTATCTCCAAAATTGAAAATGGAATTAAAGGCTTTAAAGTGATGCTTGGTGGTGGTTTAGGATCGCAACCTAGACATGCCGATTTATTTTACGAGTTTTTACCATCAGACAAAATTATTCCTTTAATGGAAGGTGTTTTAAGAGTTTTTGATCGTTATGGTGAACGTAAAAGTAGAGCCAAAGCACGACTGAAATTCTTAATAAAAGATATCGGTTTAGAGGCATTTAAGCAATTGGTAGAGGAGGAACAAAACGCTATAGAATTCAAAACAGTTGCAATTGACACTGCTAATTATACGGTTTCAAAACCAGTTTCTATAACAGCACCAACAGTAGCGATTAAAAATACAGAAGCGTATAACTTATGGAAATCTACGAATGTCATTCCTCAAAAGCAGGACGGTTTTGTTGCTATAGGTATTAAAGTTTTATTAGGAGATTTCTACACAGATAAAGCCCGTTTATTGGCCGATTTGGTTGAGCAATATGCAGCAGGTGAAGTTAGATTAAGCTTACGTCAGAACATATTAATCCCTTTTGTAAAAGAAGATTTATTACCATTTTTTTATGTTGAATTAGAAAAGTTAGGCTTCGTTGAAGCAGGTTATAATAAAGCTGTAGATATCACAGCATGTCCTGGTACGGATACTTGCAACTTAGGGATTGCAAGTAGTACTGGGATAGCCGAAGAATTAGAACGTGTTATTAAAACTGAGTATCCTCAATATCTCGAAAATTCTGATTTAATTATTAAAATCAGTGGTTGTATGAATGCTTGTGGGCAACACAATATGGCAAATATTGGTTTTCAAGGGATGTCAATTCGGACAAAAGATAAATTAGTTGCGCCAGCACTGCAAGTGCTTTTAGGTGGTGGAAACTTAGGAAATGGTAACGCGTATTTCGCAGATAAAGTAGTTAAAATTCCTAGTAGAAGAGGACCAGAAGCTTTACGTAGAATTCTTAACGATTTTGAAGCGAATGCAAAAGGCAAACAGTTTGTAGATTATTACAAAGAACAAGGTGAAAAATATTTCTATCACTTACTAACTGATTTATCAGACATTGAAAATTTAACCCAAGAAGATTTCATTGATTGGGGTACGGAGGAGCAATATGTAAAAGCCATCGGAATTGGAGAATGTGCAGGAGTTGTTATCGATTTAATTGCTACACTTTTCTTAGAAAGCGATGAGAAAATTGAAGAAGCCAATCAGGCTTTCACTAATAAAGTGTATTCAAGTGCTATTTATGAAGCGTATCGTTCTATGGTAAATTCTGCAAAAGCCATCTTACTTTCAGAGAATATTAGCACAAACACACAAGCTGGCATCATTTCACAATTTGATGAACTTTTTGTAGAAAGCAAGAAAATTGAATTAGGAACCTCCTTTTCAGATCTTATTTATCAGATAAAAGTATTCCCACCAACAGAAGATTTTGCAAATAATTATATAAACGCAGCACAACAGTTTCTAAAAAGCGTTAGAGCTTTTAGAGAAGAGCAAATTGTTGCATAAAACGAATAGTATGACACCAAGATTAACCATAGTAGGAGCAGGACCAGGAGATGCAGATTTAATTACTGTAAAGGCAATTAAAGCCATAAAATCTGCAAATGTCATAATGTATGATGCTCTTGTAAATGCAGAATTATTAGAATACGCAGCTCCAAATACAGAATTGATTTTTGTTGGTAAACGAAAAGGGTGTTATGCGTATCAACAAAATCAAATTAATGAATTAATTGTAGAACGTGCGTTAAGATTTGGTCATGTGGTGCGTTTAAAAGGTGGTGATCCATTTATTTTTGGTCGTGGAGCAGAAGAATTAGAGTATGCTAAGGAATACGCCATTGAAGTGGCTGTTGTACCTGGTATTTCGTCATCGGCTGCAGTGCCAGCATACCAAGGTATTCCATTGACAAAACGAAATGCTTCAGAAAGTTTTTGGGTGATTACAGGAACGACAAAATCACATCAAATTTCTGGTGATATTGCATTAGCTGCAAAGTCTACAGCCACTGTAGTAATATTAATGGGAATGAGTAAACTTTCAGAAATTGTTCAAATTTTTTCTAAGGAAGGAAAGTCTGAAACAGCCATTGCCATCATTCAAAATGGAACCAGACCAAATGAAAATGTAGGTATTGGTAAAATATCTAATATAGAATCGATTGTTAAAGAAAAGCAACTTTCAAATCCAGCAATTATAATCATTGGTGAAGTTGTTAATCAGCGTGTAGATCTAACAGATATTTACACCAAAGCAGATTTGGCTCAGTATGACATTCAGAAAAAAATAGCTTAATAATGGAACGGAATAATCTATACCCAATCTTTCTAAAAGCTAAAAATCTAAATGTGTTAATTGTTGGTGGTGGTCATGTTGCAGAAGAAAAATTAACCTTTCTATTAAAGTCTAGTCCAGATGCAAACGTGACTATGGTAGCTCCAATGTATAGAGAAGGCACTATAGACATTGCGAATACTGGAAACGTAAATAGAATTACGGATAATTATAACGTCCATTACTTAAAAGGACATCATATTGTTATTGCAACAACAGATTGTCCTAAAATCAATGTAAAAATATACGAAGATTGCCGAGCACAAGACAAATTAGTTAACGTCGCTGATAATCCACCATATTGCGATTTTTATATGGGAGGCATCGTCACCAAAGGCAATGTAAAAGTGGCAATTTCTACCAACGGAAAATCGCCAACAACAGCAAAACGCTTACGTCAGTTTTTTGAAGATGTCATACCAGAAAATATAGATGATTTAGTAAAGAATCTCAATATATACAGAAAAACAATAAAAGGAGACTTTGAGCAGAAAGTCGAAAAGTTAAACGAATTCACTAAAGGTTTAGTCGAAAAAATATAGATTATGATTAAAACAGATATACTAATAATAGGAGCAGGACCAACGGGTTTATTTACAGTATTTGAAGCCGGTTTGTTAAAATTAAAGTGCCATTTAATTGACGCATTGCCACAACCTGGTGGTCAATGCTCCGAATTATATCCTAAAAAACCAATTTATGATATTCCTGGGTTTCCTGAGATTTTAGCAGGTGATTTAACTTCAAATTTATTAGAGCAAGGCAAACAATTTCAACCTGGTTTTACCTTAGGGGAACGTGCTGAAACAATTGAGAAATTAGAAGATGGTAGTTTTATTGTGACCACAAATAAAGGCACACAACATCATGCTCCTATAATAGCTATAGCTGGTGGTTTAGGAAGTTTTGAACCAAGAAAACCACAATTGGAAAATATCGATATGTATGAAGATAATGGTTTAGCTTACTTTATCAAAGATCCAGAAGTTTATCGCGATAAAAAAGTAGTCATTTCAGGAGGAGGAGACTCTGCTTTAGATTGGAGTATTTACCTAGCAGATGTCGCATCTGAAGTTACTTTAATACACAGACGTAATGAATTTAGAGGAGCATTAGATTCCGTAGAACGCGTACAAGAATTAAAATTGATTAATAAAATAAACATCATAACTCCTGCAGAAATTACAGCCTTACATGGTGAGACTAAAATAGAAGGAGTATCAGTCACCAAAGATGGTGAAACCAAAACCATAGAAGCAGATGCTTTTATTCCTCTTTTTGGTTTATCGCCAAAATTAGGACCTATTGGAGATTGGGGACTTGAGATAGAAAAAAATGCGATAAAAGTAGATACTGTAGATTATCAAACAAATATTCCTGGTATTTATGCCATTGGAGATGTGAATACCTATGAAGGGAAATTAAAGTTGATTCTTTGCGGTTTTCATGAAGCAACCTTAATGTGTCAGTCTGCTTATAAAAGACTAAATCCTGGTAAGAAGTATGTTCTAAAATATACGACTGTAAGTGGTATTAATGGTTTTGATGGTTCACGTAAAGAATCACCAAAAGCTGTTGTAAAAGCTATAGTATAATGCAAGATGTTACCATACATATCACAGATAGAGATGGTGAAAAACACACCGTTTTAGCGCCAACAGACATGGCCATGAATTTAATGGAAATTATACGTTCTTACGAGTTAGCACCAGAGGGTACAATTGGAATTTGTGGTGGTATGGCGATGTGTGCCTCTTGTCAATGTTATGTAACCTCAAAGCATAGGATAAATACAATGGAAGACGAGGAAGAGGCAATGTTATCTGAAGCTTTTAATGTAAAGAATAATAGTCGGTTGAGTTGTCAAATTCCTATTTCAGATATCTTAAATGAGTTAGAAATAGAACTAGCGCCAGAATGTTAAGATCACTACAAACAGTTAACTATTTCTTAGGTTTTAATTAACAAAAGACAGTTGTTTTAGTTAGATATTTGCACTTTATTATTAAGCCCTTAATCATGAAATTAATAAATAAGTATAAATCAGATTTTAAATTTGCTCTGCAGCTTTTGGTGTTAACAGCCATATCATTAATCGCTACTTTGTTTGTGTAAAAACCTGTAAGTTAGTTTGGTAGCTAATTGTAATTATTGACTATTTTTGCAGCTCAATAATTGCCATGCGAAATCTATTATGTTTAATTGTATCACTACTATCTATAGGACTTTATGGACAAGAAGAAAAACATAGCGCATATTTTGACCTCAATTATTTTGGTGGCAATATAGCACTTCATAATAACAGTATTCTTCACTTAATAAAAGGTCATCCTGAAGGTTTTATTTTTAGTTGGAATAAAAAAACGTTTGGAAACGAAGCTTGGGAACAACGCTTTAATTATCCAGATTATGGTGCTTCTTTAATGTATCAAGATTTAAAGAATAAAACCTTAGGGAATGCTGTTGGACTCTACGCACATTATAATTTCTATTTTTTAAAACGTAATGTCATGTTACGCATCGGACAAGGTTTGGCTTTATCTACCAATCCTTATGATAAGCTTGAAAATGCTAAAAATGTAGCTTTTGGTTCTGATATTTTGAGTTCAACGTATTTAATGATTAATTACAAAAAGGATCGACTCATTAATCGTTTCGGTTTGCAAACAGGTTTGTCATTAATTCATTATTCTAATGCTAATTTTAGAGCACCAAATACAAGTGTAAATACAATTGCGATTAATTTGGGTGTAACATATCAGTTAGATTCGGAAGATCCGGAATTTATCGAAACTATAGAGGATGAAAAATTCACTAAAACCGTAAAATATAACTTTGCGTTTAGGTCAGGAATTAATGAAAGTGATGTCATAGGAAGTGGACAATTTCCATTCTATGTATTGTCTGCTTATGCCGATAAACGCTTAAGCCATGTAAGTGCCATTCAGTTTGGTGCCGATGTGTTTTTCTCAAACTTCTTAAAGGAATTAATCTATTACTCATCGGTTTCGCTACCAGAAGAAAATGTGAGTGGAGATGAAGATTATAAACGTGTTGGGCTTTTTGTAGGACATGAATTGTTTATTAATAGAATGTCCGTTGAAACGCAGTTAGGCTATTATGTATATTACCCTTTTGATTTTGAAGGCAGAACGTATATAAGAATAGGATTAAAACGCTATTTTGGAAAAAAACTATTTGGTGCCATAACGTTGAAATCGCATGGAGCAAAAGCAGAAGCTGTAGAATTTGGAATAGGCGTAAGGTTATGAGAAAATTAATTTACATATTTAGTTTGTTCCTTTTAGCTTGTAATAGCGAGGATGCTAACGATTGTTTTCAAACATCAGGAAGTATTGTTCAACAAGAAGTTTCCGTGACTAGTTTTGATCGTATTCTTGTGCATAGAGATATTGAATTAATTATTAAAGACGCCCCAGATTATAAAGTCACGATTGAAACTGGCGAAAATTTAATTAATGATGTAGAGGTGGAAGTTATAGATAATCGCTTGGTACTCACAGATCATAATTCTTGCAATTACGTAAGAGATTTTGGCCTCACTAAAATATATATTGAAACACCAACGCTTACTGAAATAAGAACCTCTACGCAGTATGATATTTCTTCTGATGGCGTTTTAAATTATGATACGCTAAACTTGCTTTCTGAAGATTATAATGAAACAAACGAATTCACAGTTGGTGATTTTAGACTCAGTATTAATTCTAATAACCTTTCAATTTCATCTAATAATCTTTCATTTTATTACATAAATGGTACTGTAGATAATTTGTTCGTTGGTTTTTATGCAGGAGCCGGTCGTTTTGAAGGTGAAAATTTAATAGCTGAAAATGTTGAAGTTTATCATCGTGGTAGTAATGATATGGTTGTAAATCCGCAACAATCTTTAACAGGTCAACTTTACGGTACTGGTGATTTGATTTCCGTTAATGAACCACCACTTGTAAATATAGAGCGTTTTTATATTGGTGAATTGCATTTTGATTAATTTAATCATTACAGTACCAGTTCCATTTAAGCATAGTTGAAGTAAGAAAAGCTAGGTTGGGGTTCTATTTACTCGTCAATTCTCTAAACAAACTCTCTAAACTCGCATTTTTCTGATTGAGTTGTAGAATTTTTAATTCATTATCGTGTGCAAAATCAAACACATGTGAGCGCATATCTTCTATGGTAGAAAACGTAATCTCATAAACAAAGTCGTATGTGTTTTTTACCGCTTTTACTTTTGGTAATTTTAATAAAAAGGCATCTTCCACTCTAAAGTCAAATTCAACAATCACAATTTGTTCTTGGCCGTCTCGTAAATCTTTTAAATATTTATCGGCAACCACTTCGCCTTTGTTAATGATTATAACACGGTCGCACATGGCCTCAACTTCTTGCATGATATGTGTAGACAAAAACACTGTTTTTTCTTTACCAATATTTTTGATGAGGTTTCTAATATCTACTAATTGGTTAGGGTCTAAACCCGTTGTAGGTTCATCTAAAATTAATACATCAGGATTGTGCAACAACGCATTTGCCAAGCCAACACGTTGTCTGTACCCTTTAGAAAGCTGACTTATTTTTTTGTGAGCTTCTGGTTGTAATCCTGTTAATTCTATAACCTCGTCAATACGCGATTTAGGCGTGTCGTAAACATTCGCGTTAAAATTCAAATATTCTTTAACGTATAAGTCGGTATAAAGCGGATTGTGCTCTGGCAAATACCCAACACTACTTTGTACATTTTTCTTTTCTGTAGTAACATCAAATCCATTCACATTAGCAGAACCTTCAGAAGCTTCGATATACGTGGTTAGGATTTTCATCATTGTCGATTTTCCAGCACCATTAGGTCCTAAGAAACCAACGATTTCAGCATCATTTATCTTGAAAGAAACATTGTTAAGTGCTTTCTGATCTTTATAAAGTTTGGTTATATTTGAAACTTCGATGGCCATACAAATAGAATTTATTCAAAAATAGGTATTTCCGAATATTGTATTGCAATTATTAGTAATTCTTTAAATTTTTACAATTATTTTCAAAAAAACAATTCAACAATTTTGATTTGCGAAAATAATAATTACATTAGCGATATAATTAAAGATTTCCACTAATGTGGAAAATGAATATGAACATATCTAAAGCATATTATAACTGGTTTTATTTCTTTTTTAGCTAAAGGAACGAGACTGAGTATGTTTTATTTAAAATATAGTTTTAAAAGTCTCGATTTAATCGGGACTTTTTTTATGCCAACTTTTAACTGTTTTTAGAATCGATAACTAAGAAAAATAAATTGTGAAAAAACCAATAGCAATACAAGGCATTAAGGGCTCATTTCATCATGAAGTTGTTCAGCATTATTTTAATGCTGAAACAGATGTCGTTGAATGTATGACCTTTGATAGTGTTATTGACACCTTACTCGAAGGGCAAACGGATGAAATTGTAATGGCTTTAGAAAATTCTATTGCAGGTTCAATTATACCTAATTATGCGTTAATTGATAGTCATAACTTAAGTATAGTTGGTGAATGGTATTTAGATATTCAGCATAGTTTAATGGCTCTAGCGGAGCAATCTATTGAAGATATTTTAGAGGTGCATTCACATCCCATGGCGTTATTACAATGTAAACTATTTTTTAGAGATTATCCGCATATAAAATTAGTAGAAGCTAAAGATACAGCCGATGTGGCGAAACAAATTTCAGAACAGCATATAAAAGGCATTGCAGCCATAGCAAGTAAAAATGCAGCACAATTATATGGACTTAATGTTTTGGCAGAAAGTATTCAAACTATAAAACATAATGAAACGCGTTTTGTGATTGTACGACGTGAAAATAACCAAACGGATAACAGCCATATTAATAAGGCATCTTTAAAGTTTGAATTAGATCATAAACGTGGCAGTTTAGCAGCTTTGTTAAATGTGTTGAGTGATTGCAAACTTAACCTTACCAAAATACAATCATTACCAAAAATTGATACACCATGGAAGTATGCGTTTTTTGTAGATGTTACTTTTGTAGATTATAAAGATTACGATAAAGCGAAGTCTATTATAAGTTTAATGGCTGAGAATTTTAAAATATTGGGAGAATATAAAAATGCAAGACTATGATAGAAGTTGCAAAACGTTTACAAAATGTCGAAGAATACTACTTTTCTAAGAAATTGAGAGAAGTAGCACTTTTAAAATCGCAAGGCAAACCTATTATTAATTTAGGTATTGGTAGTCCAGATTTAGAGCCGCCTTTTAAGGCCTCTATGTTGCTTCAAGATAGTTTAATTGATGAAAAAGCACACCAATATCAAAGTTACCAAGGCTTGCCAGAACTGAGAGAAGGAATTGCCAACTTTTATAAAATGCATTATGATGTAAATTTAAGTTCGCAAACCGAAGTATTACCATTAATGGGAAGCAAGGAAGGTATTATGCACATTTCTATGGCTTTTTTAAATAAAGGTGATAAAGTGTTAATTCCAAATCCTGGATATCCGACGTACGCTTCAGTAACTAAACTTTTAGAGGCAAAACCTGTGTTTTATGATTTAAAAGAAGACAATAATTGGGAACCAGACTTTAGTGCTTTAGAGCGTTTAGATTTAAAACGTGTAAAAATTATGTGGATTAATTATCCGCACATGCCAACAGGAGCAAATGCTACTAATAAATTTTATGATAAAATAATTGCGTTTGGAAAACGACACGATATTTTAATCGTAAATGATAATCCGTATAGTTTTATTCTGAATGATAAACCAATAAGTATTTTAAGATATAAGAATGCAAAGGACGTTTGTTTGGAGTTGAATTCATTAAGTAAAACCTTTAATATGGCTGGCTGGAGAGTTGGAATGTTAGTTGGTAATTACGATTTTTTAAGTGCTGTTTTACGCGTGAAAAGTAATATGGATTCTGGTATGTTTTATGGTATACAAAAAGGAGCAATTGAGGCTTTAAAATGTTCTGAAATGTGGTTTAAGAGTTTGAACAGTGTGTATCAAACCCGAAGAGAACTAGTATGGAAACTGGCTCAAGGACTCAATTGTACTTATGATGAAGATGCTTCCGGATTGTTTGTTTGGGCAAAGTTGCCACCACATATGAAATCAGAAGAATTTACAGATTTAGTACTAAAGGAGCATTCCATATTTATTACACCAGGTACTGTTTTTGGAAGTAATGGAGAGGGATATGTGCGGTTTTCGTTATGTGCAGATGAAGACATTATTAAGGAAGCGATAGCCAGAGTATAATCAGTGAACAATTACAGTTAAAGAAATAAATTAAAGTGAATACTATATTTATCATAGGAGTTGGGTTAATTGGAGGAAGCTTCGCTTTGGATATAAAAAAATTACATCCAGAGTGTACCATTTTTGGTATTGATAATAATGAAGCGCATTTAGATGAGGCTATTCAACTAAAAGTTATAGATCAAAAAGCAAATTTTGAAGATTTAGAAAAAGCAGATGTCGTTATTGTAGCAATTCCTGTAGACGCAACTTTAAATGTTTTGCCTAAAGTTTTAGATGGTGTTTCAGATAATGCCATTGTTTTTGATGCAGGTTCTACCAAAGAAGATATTTGCGACAAGGTTAGGAATCATCCAAAACGTAGAAATTATTTAGCAGTGCATCCTATTGCGGGTACGGAACATTCTGGTCCAAAAGCAGCAATTTATAACCTGTATCAAAACAAGACCAATATTATATGTGAAGTGGAGGAAACGGCCTTCAAGCTTCAAGAAAAAGCGTTAAAGTTGTTTTCAGATTTAGGGATGCGTATTCGTTATATGAATCCTAAAGCACATGATAAACATATTGCTTATGTCTCACATTTATCGCATATAAGTGCATTTATGTTGGGGAAAACGGTTATTGATAAAGAACGAAATGAACGCGATATTTTTGATATGGCAGGTAGTGGATTTGCGAGTACAGTGCGTTTAGCAAAAAGTTCACCAGCCATGTGGACACCTATTTTTAAACAAAATAAAGCCAATGTTATAGAAACTTTAGAAGAATATATAGATAATCTAAAACACTTTAAGCAGTTGATGGAAGAAGATGATTTTGAGGCTGTGTATAACGAAATGGAACAAACAAATTATATAAAAGACATATTAAACGGAATACAATAGTAATTAAGAATAAAAGCAAAAATGGAAAACAAGAAAGAAATGAGAACTTGGTTGGATGATATGAATCTAGATCATCCATTAGTAATTGCAGGTCCTTGCAGTGCGGAAACAGAAGAACAAGTATTAAGAATAGCACACGAGCTAAAAGATACCGATGTTAATTACTATAGAGCAGGTATTTGGAAACCAAGAACACGTCCAGGTAATTTTGAAGGTGTTGGAGCATTAGGCTTAAAATGGTTACAAAAAGTAAAGGCAGAAACAGGAATGAAAACCTGTACAGAAGTTGCCAATGCAGCGCATGTAAAATTAGCCTTAGAGTATGATGTAGATTTATTATGGATTGGTGCACGTTCTACTGTGAGTCCATTCATCATGCAAGAGATTGCTGATGCTTTACAAGGAACTGATAAAATTGTATTGGTTAAAAATCCAGTAAATCCAGATTTATCGTTATGGTTAGGTGGTATTGAAAGATTATATTCTGCAGGAATTAAAAATTTAGGTGCTATACATAGAGGTTTTTCTACGTATGAAAAGTCTAAATATAGAAATATACCAGAATGGCAATTGGCAATTGAATTTCAAAATAGATTTCCAGATTTGCCTTTAATTAATGATCCTTCTCATATAACAGGAAATAGAGAGATGATTTTTGAAGTGTCTCAAACGGCTTTAGATCTTAACTTTGATGGGTTAATGATAGAAACGCATTTCGATCCTGAGAATGCATGGAGTGATGCGGCACAGCAGGTAACACCAAGTAGTCTTGTTCAAATTATGAAAGACTTAAAAATCAGAAAAGAATCAGATCCTGAAGCAGAGTATAATAAAGATCTTAATAATTTAAGAGCTCAGATAGATGTTGTAGATAATCAGATTATTGATTTATTAGGCAAACGTATGAAAGTTGCTGATGGCATTGGAACTCTTAAAAAACAAAAGAACGTGGCTGTATTACAAAACAAACGTTGGAACGAGATTTTAGGCCATATGGTACTAGAAGGAGAAGAAAGAGGGTTAAGTGAAGAATTTATTTTAAAGATGTTTAAAGCAATTCATCAAGAATCAATTAATCATCAAGAAAAGATAATCAATAAATAAATTGAATAATAACTTTTACAAAGGCTCGCAAATTGCGAGCCTTTTTTGTATGACATGTTTACTCACTCAAACGTAGAGTTTACGTAAGGGTTGTTTTTTTTAATTCAGTTTCGGAGTAGGTTTGAGGTATTAACCAAAACCAATAACTCATGAAAAAAAGTACTTTAGTCCTCATCGCCTTAAGTTTAAGTTTTTTTGCCTCGGCACAAATTTCAATAACAGGAACTGTAGCTAACGATTCTATTCCATTAGAATCGGCCAGTGTAATTATTAAAAACTCTACCAACGGAATTGCTACAAATGAAAAAGGAGAATTTAAACTTGAAGCAAAAAAAGGGGATACCTTAGTTGTTTCTTATTTAGGCTATGAAACTAAAGAGCTTGTTTTAAATAACACTGAGGAAATAGGAATTAATCTTGAAGAAGATAGTTTTGATGAGGTTGTAATTGTTGGATATCAAAATGTTACTAAAACATGGTATAAAAGAGCTTGTGGTGGGTTCAGTGTAGAAAAATCTGAGCTGTACAATAAATCTGAGAAAAGAAATAAACTCTTCCCAAACCCATCTTCAAATGGCATTTTCCAATTAAAGTTGGTGGAAGATTATGATGAAGTTAAAATTTCAATAGCGAATAGTTCTGGTCAAATGCTTAAAAAGACGACACATCAAAAGTTTGGAGAGAATATAATTATTGATGTCTCGCAATTTGCGGCAGGATTATATATAGTAAGTATCATAGCAGATGGAAAACAATTAGAATCTATCAAAGCGATAAAAAGTTAAGAAAAAGGCTCGCGATTTGCGAGCCTTTTTCTATTTAAAATGCTCATTATTAGGGGTGAAACCTTTTTGTTTGCACTTTAATAATTCTTGTGCTAAGATTAAATGTTAAATTCATTAAGTATTTATGTAATAAAACACCTATAATTGTGAGCTCATCAACCAAATTAAAATGATTTATAAAAAACCGCTATTACTTATTCTTACTTTATTAGTTTCTATAACCATGTATTCTCAAATACAAGTTGGGGATTTTACCTTTACACATGGAACTGAAATAGATGACAATTCTCAAAAAATTGTTCGCATCGCTGGCGAAGTAAATGGAAAAGTGTTTGTCCTTGCCAATAAGAAAAAAAATTATTTTATTAAAGTGTTTAAGTCGTCAGATATGTCGCTTATTTCAACCAGTGAAATAGATTTATCTAGTTATAAGGATAGGTCAATAGATTTTGAAGAGATAACTTTAATTGGGAGTAAGGTATATGTTTTTGGAAGCGTGTATGATAAAAAAGCTAAGATTTCAAATTTATTTGGAGTTGAAGTTTTAGAAAATGGTCAGCTATCTAACGAACAAGTGAAATTGTTCTCTACTAAAGTCACCAAGAAAAGAGAACAGGGAGCATTTTATTTTAAAGATTCACCAACAGGTGACCGTCTATTAATTATGCATGCTGCCCTTTTTGATAAAGAAGAAGTTATTCAATATGAGCTTAAGCTACTAGATGAAAATTTAGATACGGCTATGTCGCACATTGAAAAAGTGCCTTTTGAGGATAGAAAAGATCTTGAGTTTACAATATCAGATTACGACGTTAGCGTTAATGATGATGTCTTTTTGGTTATTAATGAAAGTTTTAGAGACCGAAAAACAAAAACAAATAATGAAAAATTTGAAGTACATGCTTTTAAAAGTGCTAACGGCTATGCTAAAGAGGTAATTGATATAAAATTTACAGATAAAGAAATTATAAACTGTGAAATGCTAGCTAATAAAGAAGGTAAGCTTCATTTGGTTGGTTTTTATTCTAGCGTAAGAAAGAATGGTAAGGCTAATAAAGAATTAAAAGGAATTTATGCTGCAGCCATATCAGTAGCTAATAATGAAGTTGAACGTCTTAATTTTAATGAATTTGACTACGAAACTAAAGCTAAATTAATTGGAGAGCGTCGTGCAAAAAAAGGAAAAGATGTTAAACCTTTATATGTAACGCATAGTTTAATTGAAAAAAATGATGGTGGTTTAATATTGTTATCAGAATATCAATTAATAATAGAAGGTCAAACTTCTGGTATTGGACCGTTAGCATTTACTCCTGTTACTTTTATAAATAACGAAATTATTGTAACATCATTAAATTCTGATGGCACTGTTGCTTGGTCCAATGTTATTCCTAAAAAACAAAAGGCAAGTTATACAACACTGTCTTTAGGTATTTTTGGGTTTTCAAATCAAGGGAATTTTACCGTAAGTGCGGGTATTATGGTGCCACTAACTGTTATGGGAAAAGGACCTGAATATTTAAGTGCAATGCCGATTTATCATAACGGTAAACTAACTGTTATTTTTAACGATAATACTAAAAATTATGGTGTTACAGATATTGAAGACATCAAATGGTTAGGGAACTATAATAAAGCGGTACCAGCAGCCATGACTTTTAATAATGATGGAAGTTTTACAAGATTAGATCAAGAAAATGTTGAAAAATATCAATTAGTCTTGCGTCCAAGAGTATACTATAGAACATCTCCATCGGAATATATTATTTATTCTTCAAGAAAAAGTAAAGACAAATTAGGAAGAATGAGCGTTAATCAATAATTAACATCCTAAATATTTCATATAAAGACAGTCATAAGGCTGTCTTTTTTTGTTCCATTAAACAATAATGACCATCTTTGTTGTAATGACAGGAACAGTATATAAATCTACAGGCAGTTGGTACACTGTAAAAACCTTAAATGGTAAATTCTATGAATGTAGAATTAAAGGCCGTTTTAGATTGGATGGTATTAAAAGTACCAACCCAATTGCTGTTGGTGATAAAGTAGAATTTGAACTTGAAACCAAAAATAATACCGAGACTGGTGTAATTCATCGCATTGAAGAACGTAAAAACTACATCGTTCGTAAATCGGTAAACCTTTCTAAGCAAACTCATATTATTGCGTCTAACATCGATCAGGTATTTTTGTTGGTGACCATAGATAATCCGCCAACGTTTACAACTTTTATAGATCGGTTTTTAGTTACTGCAGAAGCGTATTCTATTAAGACAGTTTTACTATTTAATAAGGTAGATACGTATAACGAAGAAACCTTACTCGAGGTAAAATATTTGGCTAGTGTTTATAGAGCCATAGGTTACGAATGTATTGGTATTTCTGCGACTACAGGAAAAAACATAGATAAGGTAAAAGCGTTGATGCAAGGTAAAGTAAGTATGTTTGCAGGCCATTCAGGTGTTGGTAAATCTACTTTAGTAAACGCTATAGAGCCATCATTAGATTTAAAAACAAAGGCCATTTCTACACAACACAGTCAAGGGCAACATACCACAACTTTTGCAGAGATGTTTGATTTAAGTTTCGATGCGGTTATTATTGACACACCAGGAATTAAAGGTTTTGGAGTTGTTGATATGGAAAAAGAAGAAGTCGGTGATTACTTTCCTGAGTTTTTTGCACTAAAACAAGATTGTAAATTCAATAATTGTATTCACTTAAACGAACCAAAATGTGCGGTTAAAGATGCTTTAGAAGCCAATGAGGTTTCCTACTCTAGGTATAAGAGTTATGTTCAGATTTTAGAAGGTGAAGATGAGCACTATAGAACGGATAATTGGGACGAGGTTCAGTAGAGCATCTTCAGATGGTGCATAAACAGTTGAATTATGAAAATAGTAATACAAAGAGTTTCTGAAGCTTCGGTTATTGTAAATAATTCTGAAGTTGCCAGTATTCAAAACGGACTTGTAATTTTATTGGGAATCGAAAATGAGGATAACCAAGAAGATATCAATTGGCTCTGTAATAAAATTATTAATCTCCGAATTTTTCCAGATGTGGATGGTGTGATGAATACGTCTTTAAAAGCTTCCGAAGGAGATGTGATTTTGGTGAGTCAATTCACACTTCACGCTAGTACAAAAAAAGGAAACCGGCCAAGCTATATTAAGGCAGCAAAACCAGAGGTTGCCATTCCATTGTACGAGAAATTTATTGAAACACTTCAAAATAATTTAGGCAAAACTATACAAACTGGAGAGTTTGGTGCAGATATGAAAGTGCATTTAGTTAATGATGGTCCAGTCACTATAATTATTGATTCTAAGAATAAGGACTGATATTTATTCTAAAAAACAACCACAACATGCCATTATTTAGCATAGAGTAGTTCTTTTTGTAATAAAAAAAACAATAATACAATGCTCAAAAATTCAAATAAATCATGTGATTCGTGAGTGCTTTTTAAGTGTGAAAAAAATGTTAAAGAATTGTTTTGGTAAGTAGATTTTACTTTTTATCTTTAAAAGCTAAACCTATTAAAACTAAACTAATGCCTACAATTCTCTCTAAAAAAATCAGGCTTTTTACGTGCTTATTTTTTATTTCAATCTTCAGCTTTTCTCAATCAGAAGATAGCTACATTGCCTTACTTGCTCCTCAAGAATTAATGACTAAAGTTAATGCTATAGTCAGGTACGATAATCAAAAGGTTGAAATTAACGCCATTGATGATATGGTTGTACACACCAAACGTATTGTAACTATTTATAACAAATACGGAGATAAGCATGCAAACTCTTTAGAGTTTTATAGTGATAACTCTAGTATTAAAACGATAGAAGCAAGAATTTACGATGGTTTTGGGGAGGAAATAAAAAAGATAAAGAAGAATGATTTCACAGATAATAGTGCCGTAAGTGGAGGAACATTATATTCTGATAGTCGTATTAAATATTATGATTATACACCCATAGATTATCCCTACACCATTGAGTTTATATCGGAAGTAAAACATAATACTACAGCATTTATTCCACAATGGCGACCAATAAATGGTTACTTTTTAGCCATTCAACATGCAGAATATAAGATTGAAAATAATTCTGGAATACCATTAAAACTAAAGAAGGAAAATATTGAAAACAATAATGTTGTTGAAGTTTCAGAGCATCATTTTACAATAGAGAATTTACCAGGTGTTAATTACGAATCCTATAGTCCTTCGCTTGTAACATTTACTCCTAACATAAAACCAGCATTAACTAAATTTAATATGAATGGTGTTGAAGGAGTAAATACCAATTGGCAAGATTTTGGAAAATGGGTTTATGGTGAATTGCTAACAGGTACAGATATTTTACCGCAATCTGCCATAGATGATGTAAAAGCGTTAACTGCAGGTGTAGATGATAAGATTGAGCGTGCAAAACTCGTTTATAAATACATGCAAGATAAAACACGCTATATCAGTGTTCAGATCGGGATTGGAGGTTGGAAGCCAATGTTGGCAGACGATGTAAATAAATTGGGTTACGGAGACTGTAAAGGATTAACGAATTATACTAAAGCGTTGTTAGAGGCTGTAGATGTGCCGTCCTATTATACGTTGGTATTTGGTGGTAGAACTATCTTAGACATTGATGATGAATTTTCATCTGCTCAGGGTAACCATGCCATTTTGTGTGTTCCTAATGATGATGAAAATATTTTTTTAGAATGCACGAGTCAGACTAATCCATTCGGGTTTTCAGCCGGCTTTACTGATGATAGAGCAGTGCTGTTAGTAAAGCCAGAAGGTGGAGAAATAGTGCGAACAAAAATTTATGAAGCTGAAGAAAGCGTTCAAAAAACAAATGCCGAAGTAATTATGGACGCTGCTGGTGGTTTTACTGCAGATGTCAATATTGAAACTACAGGATTTCAGTATAGTCTTCATGAAGGTATTGAAAACAACACAGAACGCGATCAACATAGTCATTACAAAGATTATTGGGATAATATCAATAACATCACTATTGAAAATATTACTGTTAAAAATGATAAAGAAAGCATTGTTTTAAACGAAAACGTAATATTATCAGCATCAAATTATGCGTCTAAAAGTGGTGATCGACTTATTTTTCAGCCTAACATGTTCAATACTGTAACCACAATTCCTACACGATATATTGATCGAAAATTAGAATTTAAAGTCGACCGTTCTTTTAAAGATACAGATGAATTTATTATTCAATTACCAGAAGGTTTTATAGTGGAAGCCATGACAGATTCAAAAGAAATTAAAACTCAATTTGGATCTTATAATTTTAAGGTAGAACCTTTAGACGGTAATAAGTTGAAATATACAAGAACTTATATTTTACTCAAAGGAGACTATCCAAAGGAAGATTATAAAGCCTTTAGAGACTTTAGAAGACAAATTGTAAAGCACGATAAAAGTAAAATTGTATTAATTAAAGCTTAATAATTTCTAATATAACAATCCAATCCAATCTAACAATCAATCTAATTAATCATGAAAAATCTACTGCTTACACTCGCAATAGTCTTAAGTTTTAACTTTTTAAGTGCACAGGATTATGGCTTCGGTAAAATTTCAAAAGCCGAACTTGAAGAAAAGTACCATCCAAAAGATTCCGCATCTTCAGCTGCGATATTATACCGAAATGAAGATATAAGTTTCTTTTTCTCTTCAAATGAAGGTTTTATGCAACAACGAAAAGTGCATGAACGTATAAAAATATACAACAAAGATGGTTTTGATTGGGCAACGAAAAAAATCTATTTATATCAAGGCACTGGACAAAGAGAAACTGTTAATGGTTTAAAAGGGTTTTCATATAACCTCGTAGATGGAAAAATTGAGAAGGACAAGCTAAAAAATGATGGTAAATTTGAAGAGGATTATAGTGAATTCACAAAAATTAATTCGTTTACACTGCCAAACGTTAAAGAAGGTACTGTAATTGAATATCAATACACTGTTGCCTCTCCTCGGATTAGTATAGACGATATCAATTTTCAATTTAGTGTGCCTGTTAATAAATTAGATATTAGCATTGCAACACCTGAGTATTATGTTTATAAAAAGCAGACTAATTTTAGAGCGAAATTTACGCCTAAAATAAATGAAACTTATAAAAATACACGGACTCCGTTTGATTATAAAATTAATATCATTGATATTAACGAAGTAGATATTCCTGCAATACGATCTGAGGCCTATGCTGGTAGTATTAACAACTACAGAAGTAAAATGGCAATGGAGTTGACAGCGACGTTAAATAATATGAAAATTATTAATAATACGTATTCCACAACTTGGGAGGCGGTTTCAAAAACCATTTATGATAGTGAGGATTTTGGTGGGCAACTATCCCGATTCAGCATTTATAAAGACGATTTAGAAGCGGCATTAGTTGGCATTGAAGACGATTTTGAAAAAGCTGCAGCAGTAGAAAAGTTAGTTAAATCTAAAGTCAAATGGAACGGTAGATATGGTAAATATGCTCAAAACGGAATAAGATCGGCATATAAAGATGGTGAAGGTAATGATGCTGATATTAATTTAATGCTTGTTTCAATGTTACGTTCTCAAGGGGTTAATGCAAATCCGGTGTTAATTAGTACAAGAAATAATGGTATTCCACTTTTCCCAACTCGCGAAGGTTTTAACTATGTAATTTGTAGTGTTCAAAAAGGTGATGACTATTTATTAATTGATGCTACTGAAGAATATAGTACGGATAATGTATTGCCACAACGTGTATTAAATTGGCAAGGTAGATTGATTGAAGATAATAAAGTATCGCGATGGATTTCTATTCAACCTAATAAAAAATCATTAGAGTCTTCAATGCTTAATGTTTCGATCAATGACGATTTTTCAGTATCCGGAAAAGTAGCTCAACATCTTACGGATTACGTGGCTTATTTTCATAGAAACAAATATGCGGTCTTAACAACTGAAGATCATATTAAATCTCTAGAAAAAGACAAAGGGGATATTGAAATCAGCGAATTAACAATCGAAAACACAAAAGATATTACGCAACCAATAAAAGTGAGTTATGAATACGAATTAATGGATGGTATTGATGAGGTTGGTGATAAACTTTACTTTTCGCCTCTATTATTTTTAGCGACAAAAGAAAACCCTTTTAAATTGGAAGAACGTGAGTATCCAATTGACTTTATTATTCCGTTTACAGATAAATTTATGGTTAATATTATGATACCAGATGGCTATGATGTAGAGTCATTACCAAAATCTGAAGGATTAGAATTTAAGGATTCTAATGTCGCATTTTCATACCTTATTCAACAAAATGGAAAATATCTGCAGCTAAAAGCACAATTAGATATTCTTAATCCATTAATTTTACCAGAAGATTATAAAGCATTTAAGGCTTTTTACAGTAAAATTGTAGAAAAACAAGCCGAACAAATTGTATTAACTAAAGTTTAAACATGAATATTAAAAACGCACAAAAGGAAGTTGATGATTGGATAAATGAACATGGTGTAAGATACTTTAACGAGCTGACTAACATGGCGCAGCTCACCGAAGAGGTTGGTGAAGTGGCACGTATTATAGCGAGGCGTTATGGAGAACAAAGCGAAAAAGAAAGTGATAAAAATAAAGATTTAGGTGAAGAGTTATCTGATGTTATGTTTGTAGTTCTATGTTTAGCAAACCAAACAGGTATCGACTTACAGGCTGCTTTTGATGAAAAAATGGATAAAAAAGCAAAACGAGATCATAACAGACATCACAATAATGATAAATTAAAGTAGTTTTGTCATTCATTTTATTTTAGAGCTTTCTTATGGACATTAGTATCCAAAAATCAAAACTTGTTAATCACCAAAAGGTTCAAATTACGGGATCAAAAAGTGAATCTAATCGCTTGTTGTTACTTCAGGCCTTGTACCCTCAAATTAGTATTACTAATGTATCTAATTCAGATGATTCTGTGTTGATGCAAAAAGCACTAACTTCGGATGAAAAGCTGATAGATATCCATCATGCTGGCACAGCTATGCGATTTTTAACAGCTTATTTTTCAACTCTAAAGGATAGAGAAACTATAATTACAGGTTCACCTCGTATGAAAGAACGACCAATTAAAATATTGGTTGATGCTTTAAAAATGTTAGGTGCAGAAATCACTTATTTAGAAAATGATGGTTTTCCACCTTTACGAATAATAGGTAAAGAATTAACGGAGCATAAGGTGACTTTAGAAGCCAATGTAAGTAGTCAGTATATTTCGGCATTATTGCTAATTGCGTCTAAATTAGAAAATGGATTAGAACTTACTTTAAAAGGGAAAATCACCTCAGTACCCTATATTAATATGACCTTGAGCTTATTAAATAGTATTGGTATTGAAACTGATTTTGTAGATAATACCATTTCGGTACAGCCTAATACAATGCATCTAAAACCTCAAACACTAACGGTTGAATCTGATTGGTCATCGGCATCGTATTTTTATAGCTTAATAGCGTTAAGTGCTGTGGGTACAGAAATTACGATTGCAGCCTATAAAAATAAAAGCTTACAAGGAGATTCCGTATTAGCAGTTATATATGAGAAATTTGGGGTTACCACTACTTTTGAAAATGAATCCATAACACTTCATAAATCAGCAACTATTGATAACACCTCTAAAATCGAATTAGATTTAAAAAACGCTCCAGATATTGCACAAACCATAGCTGTAACAGCATTTGGTTTAGGACTAGAATGTTATATGGTTGGCTTACATACTTTAAAAATAAAAGAAACAGATCGTTTAGTTGCGCTTAAAACCGAATTAGAAAAGTTAGGAGCCGAAGTACTTATTACAGACCTTTCTTTATACTTAAAATCGTCAAATAAAATTAATAGTGATATCGCAATAGCAACATACAATGATCATAGGATGGCTATGGCTTTTGCTCCTTTAGGATTAAAAGTGCCAATTGTTATTGAAAACGCTGATGTGGTGAGTAAATCATACCCTCAATTTTGGGAAGATTTTACAGCGATTGGGTTCAATTTAAAATAAACCCTCATTTACTTGACAAGGCCTATGTTGAGATTGTATCTTTGCAATTCGAAAAAAATATAATATACATGAAATTATCACATTTCCATTTTGACCTTCCAGACGAATTATTAGCCGAGCATCCTGCAGAACACAGAGATGAATCAAGACTAATGGTTCTAAATAGAGCAGAACAAACTATTGAACACAAACAATTCAAAGATCTTATCGATTATTTTGATGAAGGTGATGTGATGATTATGAATGATACTAAAGTGTTTCCTGCACGTTTATTTGGTAACAAAGAAAAAACAGGAGCACGTATCGAAGTGTTTTTACTTCGTGAGTTAAACCAAGATCAACGTCTTTGGGATGTATTAGTAGATCCAGCTCGCAAAATAAGAATTGGTAATAAATTATATTTTGGTGACGATGAGACTTTAGTTGCTGAGGTTATAGACAATACAACGTCTAGAGGAAGAACGTTACGTTTTTTATATGACGGATCATATTCAGATTTCAGAACAAAATTAACGCAACTTGGAGAAACACCATTGCCTAAATATATTAACAGAGAGGTAGAGCCAGAAGATGAAGAGCGTTACCAAACTATCTATGCAAAAAACGAAGGAGCTGTAGCAGCACCAACAGCAGGTTTGCACTTTTCTAAGCATTTATTAAAACGTTTAGAAATTAAAGGAATTAAGACAGCAGAAGTAACGTTGCATGTTGGTTTAGGTACATTTAACCCAGTTGAGGTTGAAGATTTATCTAAGCACAAAATGGATAGTGAAGAGATTATAATAAAACAAAGTGCAGCTGATATTGTAAACGACGCTATCGAAAAGAAAAAGCGTGTGTGTGCAGTAGGTACTACATCAATGCGTACTATTGAGAGTTCAGTATCATCAAATGGAAGATTAAATGAATTTGAAGGTTGGACCAATAAATTTATATTCCCTCCGTATGATTTTAGTATCGCTAACTGTATGATTACAAATTTTCATACCCCTAAATCGACCTTGTTAATGATGACATCAGCTTTTGCAGGTCATGATTTTATGAAGAAAGCATACGAAGAAGCTGTTAAAGAAAAATATAAATTCTATTCTTATGGTGATGCGATGTTAATCATCTAAGCATACAAATTTTAAAATATTAAAAAAGTCTCTTTATTGAGGCTTTTTTATTTTAAGAGTAATCCAAATTCATTTAAGTACTTTTGCATACGATGGAAGTAAAAAAGAAAGACATAAGAGCCTTAACGAAAGACCAATTAAGAGATTTTTTTGAAAAGCAAGGAGACAAAGCTTTTAGAGGGAATCAGGTTTACGAATGGCTATGGCAAAAGTCAGCCTATAGTTTTGAAGATATGACTAACGTATCCTTAGAAACGCGGCAAATGCTAGAAGATAACTTTGTAATTAACCACATTAAAGTAGATCAGATGCAACGTAGCTCTGATGGTACTATTAAGAACGCTGTGAGACTTCACGATGATTTAATTGTAGAATCTGTACTTATTCCAACAGCGACCAGAACGACAGCTTGTGTGTCGTCTCAAGTAGGTTGTAGTTTAGATTGCAGGTTTTGTGCAACGTCTCGTTTAAAACGTATGCGAAATCTTAATCCAGATGAAATATACGATCAGGTTGTAGCTATCGATAACGAAAGTAGATTATACCACGGTAGACCCTTGAGTAATATTGTGTTCATGGGAATGGGAGAACCTTTAATGAACTATAATAACGTTCTTAAAGCCATCGATAAAATTACATCACCCGAAGGTTTAGGAATGTCGCCAAAACGCATTGTGGTGTCAACGTCTGGAGTGCCAAAAATGATTAAGAAGATGGCAGATGATAATGTAAAATTTAAGTTGGCCGTTTCTCTGCATTCTGCAATAGATGAAATACGTACGTCTATTATGCCATTTAACGCTACATTTCCATTAAGTGACTTAAGAGAGTCTCTTCAATATTGGTATGCAGCCACAAAAAACAGAATTACTTATGAGTATGTGGTTTGGGATGGTATTAATGATAAGCGTAAAGATGCAGAAGCTTTAGTGGATTTTTGCAAATTTGCTCCTAGTAAAGTTAATCTTATAGAGTATAACCCAATTGATGATGGTGAGTTTCAACAAGCCGATTCTAAAGCGATAGACATGTATGTTAGTGTTTTAGAAGCTAATAATATTACGGTAACTGTAAGGAGAAGTAGAGGGAAAGATATTGATGCGGCTTGTGGCCAGTTGGCTAATAAAAGTTAAAGTAAATCAAAAAATATTTAGATTTTAGACATAAAAAAAAGCGGCAATTGCCGCTTTTTTCTGTTTGAATATAATATTATTCTTTAGTAACTCTTATCGTCTGAGTTTTATCTCCAGAAGTAATCTTTACTAAGTAAAGTCCGTTAGATAATTCAGATAAGTTAACTGAAGAATCAATGATAGAACTTTTAGTAAAACTTGCTACATTTTGACCAAGTAAATTAAATACTGCAACAGTATCAATATCTTGATTAGATTTAATATTTAAAATACCAGATGTTGGATTAGGGTATACACTCAATGGTGCTTCTAATTCATTATCTTCAATAGATAATACATCTCCTGTAGTAAAACTCCATACAGTACCTTCAGTTATTCCAAAGCAGTTAACAACATCTACACTCCAATAGTAAGTTGTACTTACTGATAAGCCTGTAAGCATGTCACCATTTTCCCAATCGAAAGATTGTGTTGGTGGATTTGCAGTACCTATATTTAAAGTGTACACATCATCAGGACTACCTTCAGTCCAACTAAAGGATAAACCACCTTCAGGTGTTTCTGATAAATCTACAGAAGGTGCACCATCAGCAGGTACAGGTGTGCTAGCAGCTACAGGAGCTGCTGTTGCAGTACAAGCTGCAGTTGTGAAACTCCAAATAGGGCCAGAAGTACTACCACCACAATTTGAACTTTCGATACTCCAATAATAAGTTGTATTTGGTTCCCAATCATATAATACAGAGTTTCCATTTCCTAATTCAAGAACAGTACCAATATTAGAAGCTGCTGGATCTGTACCAAAGTTCATTGAGTAGCTAGTTGCTACGTCACCCGTTGCAGCTGGTGTCCATTCAAAAGGACCTACTAAATTATCGTCTATTTCATAAATAATTTCAACGTCTGTCGCGGTATCTATAGGAGATATTACTGCTGCTACAGCATCAGGTGCACTAGCTATACATTGAAAAACAGATACGTTATCAAAAGACCATCCCCAAGAATAGTCACCAGTCCATCTAAAACGAACTTGTGCTGTTGTAGAACCAGCAAGCTGTGTTGATACATCGATAGCTTCATATCCAAATGAACTTTCTGATGCGTCAGCTCCAGTGAAAGTGGCTACTTGTGCCCATGCAAATCCATTAGTTGTGACTTCTACATAACCTTGACCTCCATAACCAGCGGTAAAAAAATGATTAAAGCTTAGCGTAATTGTAGTTAAACCAGTAGTGTCAAATATTGGACTAGTAAGTGCTGCATTTTCGGCAATATCTCCACCGTAACCATCACTATCAAATGTAGCAAAGTTGCCAGCCATGCCTGCAATACCATAATTGTATCCGAAATCATTATAACCTATAGCATTTGCACCAGATCCGATAGCCCAAACTTCGCCACCACCTGCAATATCATTATTAGTCCAAGTTGCAGGTATCGTTGTTCCTGCTTCAAAATCTTCTGACAAAACAACTTGTCCAAACATTAGGGACGTTGTTAAGAAAAGAGTAAGTAATAAAGTAATTTTTTTCATGTGTTTTTGATTTTTTAATTAGTAGGGATAAAGTTACAAATTAATCCGAGTAGTAAAAGTTAAAATTCTATAATTCCCATTTTAGGAATAAATACTAATAGAATTTGTAATTTCGCAATGTTTTAAATTAAAAATGAAGATAACCGAACAAATAAAACTACCTATTGCCTACGAGATGGATCTTTTTGAACAAAAGTTTCAACTCTCTATGGCGAGTAAGGTGGCGCTGCTTAATCGGATTACACATTATATCGTAAACCGAAAGGGGAAACAAATGCGACCAATGTTTGTGTTTTTAGTGGCTAAAATGATGAATAATGGTGAAGTTAGCGAACGGACTTATAGAGGTGCTTCGGTAATAGAGCTTATTCATACAGCAACTTTGGTTCACGATGATGTGGTAGATGATAGTAACCGAAGACGTGGTTTCTTTTCTATTAACGCCCTCTGGAAAAATAAAATCGCTGTTCTTATAGGTGACTTTCTACTATCTAAAGGGTTATTACTTTCAATTGATAATAATGATTTCGATTTACTAAAAATTATCTCTGTCGCAGTGCGCGAAATGAGCGAAGGAGAATTACTTCAAATAGAAAAAGCGAGACAACTCGATATCACCGAAGCTATTTATTACGAAATTATCCGACAAAAAACAGCCACCTTAATAGCGGCTTGTTGTAGTTTGGGAGCTGCTTCCGTAAAACCGAATTCTCCAGATGTAGAATCAATGCGAAAGTTTGGTGAGTTAATCGGTATGGCATTTCAGATTAAAGATGATTTGTTCGATTATGGAAAAGAAGCTATCGGCAAACCTACAGGTATAGATATTAAAGAGCAAAAAATGACCTTACCTTTAATATATGTTTTAAATAATTGTACCAAGAAAGAGAAAAAATGGTTAATTAATTCTGTTAAAAATCATAATAAAGATAAGAAACGCGTCAATGCGGTTATTGCTTTTGTAAAAGCTAATGGAGGTTTGGATTATGCTGTAGCTAAGATGAAAGCATTTCAAGAAGAAGCCTTAAATATATTAGCAAATTACCCAGAGTCACCATACAAAGCATCTCTTAAGCTTATGGTAGATTATGTAATTGATCGAAAAAAATAAATACCAAACGTCTTAAAATCAGATAATTAAAAATTATTTTAATTATTTTTCACTTCCCAAGCAACCCTTGGCTACAAAATTGCGTCTTTATAAATAGAAAGGCATCTGAACGTATTCAGAATTTAAACCCAACCATGAAAGTTATACAGCTTCATAAAAACGAAACAAAACTCATAGAACGCGCTGCGAATAAAAATCGCGAAGCACAGCATATAATGTACGAGTTACATGCTCCAAAAATGTTAAGTGTGTGTAGATACTATATTAAGGATGTACACCAAGCTGAAGAGGTAATGTTGAATGGTTTTTTTAAAGTGTTTAAATATTTGAAGACTTATAAACATGAAGGCAGCTTTGAAGGTTGGATAAGGCGAATAATGGTAAGAGAGTCCATATCTTATTTAAGGCAAAAAAAGAAAATTGAATTCGCTGTTGAAGATGATTATTTAGATGAAGGCTCGTCAAATAACATTAACACCAATATCGAAGTTGCAGAAATACAACAGCTTATAGATAGTTTGCCAGAAGGTTACCGAATGGTCTTTGTTATGTATGCGATAGAAGGGTATAAACACAATGAAATTGCAGAATTATTAAAAATTTCTGAAGGAACTTCTAAATCACAACTATTTAAAGCTAGACAGATGCTTCAGAAGAAATTAAAAGAATTAAATAACAGCAGTTATGGCACCAATTAAGTTTGAAGAAAATATAAAAGAGAAGCTAGAACAGCGCACGTTGTCACCATCATCAGAGAGTTGGTCTAAACTATCTGAGCGTCTAGATGCGGAAGAGAATAAATCAAAAAAGCCAATTTTCTGGTGGTTGAGTATAGCCGCAGGATTATTAATTATGATAGCGATATCAACACAGTTTTTTAGTGCTAATGAATCGGAAACCGTGTTGCCTCAAGTCGTTAAAGAGGACGTTATTAATGAGCAGTTAAATAATAAACAACTAGAACCTATTCAAAAAGAAGCGATAGAAATCGTCAATGAAGACGACAGTATTGAAGCGATAATAGAGACATTGCCAACGGTTAAAGATTCAAAAGTTAAAGATCATAAAAAAGTGATTCAGAAAAAGGCAGAGCCAAAAACTCAACTTGCCAATCAAAGTCAACCAGTTGAAGAACCTGTTAATTTAAATCAGCAAGAGCAGTTACATAATGAAGCACACCGTCTTTTAGAAGATGCAAAACTAAAAATAGCGGTTGCAGAAGCTGTGGAGACAATTAATTCTGATGAAATAGCGGTTTCGGATAAAGAAATTGATTCTTTATTAAAACTGGCAAGCAAAGAACTTTTTAAGGACAACTTAAAAAATGAAACTTTAATAGCGGTAGATGCAAATGCTTTATTAATGAGCGTTGAAGACGAAATGGGACAATCTTTTAGAAGCCGAGTTTTTGAAGCTTTAAAAGAGAGTTACAAAACGGTAAAAACAGCAGTTGCAGATCGCAATAACTAAGTCTCCTTAAAAAAGGGGGCTCATTAAGAGGCTTTAGAACAAGAATCAAATTAAACATCAATAATCAATAAATCAAAAAACGAACAATTATGAATACAATTACAAGAGTAGTAGTATGCTTAGTGATAGCACTAGCATTTACAACAGCACAAGCTCAAGACACGAAGATTGATAGCACGCAAACGTCATCAAATCAATTGAAAATTGATACACTTAAACAACTCAAAACAAATATTGAGAATGAAGAACGCGAATTTTTAAAATCTGAAATAGCAGCGATTAATCAACGTATAGATGATGGTAAAATAACAGCGTCTGAAGCAGAAACCCTTAAGAAAGAAGCAGCAAAAAATAGAGCTTTAAATATTGAAAACCGTTTAGCTATCATAGATAATAAAATTGCATTATTAGAGCGTAACGATGATGGTTATAATACTGAGGATGTAGACGGAGACGGATTTGTGCTTAGAATAGGTAGTGGAGAAGAGGATAAAGAAAGCTTTGTCTACTTTGGTGAAAAATCTAATGATAAGCCGAGAAAATACGACAGACGCACTACAACAAATGTAGTTTTCGCATTAGGTTTTAACAATGCTATAATTGAAGGGCAGAGTTTAAACGATTCTCCATACAAAATAGGAAGTTCTGGTTTCTTTGAGTTAGGTTATGCGTGGAAAACAAGACTTTTTGAAAACACTAATTTCTGGAGATTAAAATATGGTTTTTCTTTTCAGTGGAATAAATTTGAAATGGAGGACAATAATTATTTAGTGAATACTGACGGTGAAATTTCACTTCAAGAATTTCCTTCAGATCTAAATAAGGCAAAGTTTAGAACTACAAATTTAGTATTTCCAATGCACATAGAATTTGGGCCTTCTAAGAAGATTGAAAAAGACGATTACTTTAGATATTCAACGTACAAAAAATTAAAAGTTGGGTTAGGTGGTTATGCTGGTCTTAATATTGGTAGCATGCAAAAACTAAAGTACAAGGAAGATGGAGATAGAATAAAAAATAAGCAACGTGGTGGTTTTGAGGTTAGTGAATTTGTATATGGATTAAGTGGATATGTAGCTTTGGGAGATATTGCTCTGTATGTAAAGTATGATCTTAGCCCAGTGTTCAAAGATCAACTAATAGATCAGAATAATATTTCTGTAGGATTACGTTTCGATATGGATTAATTCATCAATCAATCAATCAATCAATCAATCAATCAATTTTTGAGTGTTAAAGGGCCTTAGTCTATTATAGATTAGGGCTTTTTTATTTTAATGAGACACAACTTTCAATCCAACAATCGAAATGATTAATGTCGAAATGAAAAACAAGCGCCAAAACGTGGCAGGTTCTTTAAACACAAAAACACCAACAAGTACCGTTCCTACAGCTCCAATTCCTGTCCAGACAGCATAGGCGGTTCCTATAGGTAATTCTTGCGTGGCTCTAACCAATAAAATCATGCTAATGCTTAAGCAAACTAAGAATCCGATATACCAGTAAGTGGTTTCTATTCCTGTGGATTCTTTGGCTTTTCCAAGGCATGCAGCAAAGGCAACTTCAAACAATCCGGCGATGATTAATAAAATCCAATTCATTTAATTTTGAAATTTCAATGATGATACGAAAACTAGTTTGATATATAAAATCGAAGTTCATTCATTTAAATGAGAAATTCAAATTTTGAATCTGAAAAAGCCTTAATCTATGTTTTAGATTAAGGCTTCTTTTTGTTCTCAATAATAATTAAAACGGTTATGCCGGGACTTTTCTAGTTTGTTTTACTCTAGCATTTGCAGTGTGCGATTCAAACTGGTTAGACGTGTTTTTCTCGCCTCCGGCTTTCAAAGCTTTTTCACCTGCGAAAAATGTTTTATGGTCATCACCAAGATCGGAACCTGCCATTCTTTGATGTTTTACACAAGACACTCCTTTACGGATTTCTTGTCGTTGTACTCCTCTAACATAAGCTAGCATGCCTTCTTCTCCGAAATAACCCTCGGTTAAATCATTCATGTGAAGCGCTGTAGTGTGATACGTTGGTAAGGTAATTAAATGGTGAAAAATACCAGCTTCTCTTGCACTGTCCATTTGAAAGGATTTAATCTTCTGATCAGCACGATGACATAATTCTGAAGCATCATATTCTGCAGCCATTAAATTATTTTGATCATAAGCCGTCATATTTTCACCTTCTAAAAGCATGTCTTCATAGACTTGCTTTCTAAAGCTAAGCGTCCAATTGAAAGATGGTGAGTTGTTATAAACCAATTTAGCATTAGGAACAACAGCTCTAACTCTATTTACCATATGTGCAATTTGCTTCACATTGGGTGTTGGTGTTTCTATCCATAACAAATCGGCTCCGTTTTGAAGACTCGTGATACAGTCTAATACTACACGGTCTATATTAGAACCGTCTTTAAATTTATACAAGCCATTAGCTAGTCTTACAGGACGCACTAATTTCCCATCTCTTTTTAAAAGGACATCGTCTTCCTTGGCATCTGAAATAGCAATCTCCTCAGCTTCAACAAAAGCTAAATATTGAGACGCTAGATCACCTGGTTCTTGACTTACAGGCAGTTTTTGAGTTAATCCGGCTCCTTCGGAATCTGTTCTAGCAACGATAATGCCATCATCTACGCCTAATTCTAGAAATGCATAACGAACCGCGTTTAATTTGGCAATAAAATCTTCATGAGGCACCGTTACTTTTCCATCTTGATGTCCACATTGCTTGGCGTCTGACACCTGATTTTCAATTTGAATTGCACAGGCACCAGCTTCAATCATTTTCTTTGCTAATAAATAAGTGGCTTCTTCATTTCCAAAACCAGCATCAATATCTGCTATAATAGGAACGATGTGTGTCTCAAAATTATCGATGTCATCTTGTACATTTTCACCGTTTTCTTTTCTACGGAATAAATCATTCAAGGCTACTGAATCTGCCTGGCGTAAAAATTCATAAATCTCTTTTATCAATGCAGGTACAACCGTTTTTTCATGCATTGATTGATCTGGTAATGGTCCAAATTCTGAACGCAAAGCAGCAACCATCCAACCAGAGAGATATAAGTACTTTTTATCAGTCGTTTTATGATGTTTTTTAATGGCTATCATTTTTTGTTGCGCAATAAAACCATGCCAGCAACCTAGAGATTGCGTGTAATTAGATGAATCAGCGTCGTAATCTGCCATGTCTTTTCTCATGATGGCTGCCGTGTATTTAGCAATATCTAAACCAGAAGTAAAGCGATTTTGAGCTACCATTCTAGCGGCATTTTCTGAGTTTATAGCATCCCAAGTGGCTCCATATTTAGCTTTAAGGTTTCTAACCGTGTCTAATGCTGAACTGTAATTTGTTTTTGATGAATTTTTCATAATTTTGTAATACGTTATTTATTATTAATAATTAGATCCTGTTGATTGTGTCCGCAATCGCAGGATTGTTTTTTTTAAAGATATTGATATGCAGGAAGGGTTAGAAATTCTTCAAATTCTTCTGATACGACCAATTTGTCAAATAAGTTAATCGCAAGCTCAAATTTGGTGCTATCGATAGTGTCTTCTCCTACTTCTTTT
Source organism: Winogradskyella helgolandensis (assembly GCF_013404085.1). Lineage (NCBI taxonomy): Bacteria > Pseudomonadati > Bacteroidota > Flavobacteriia > Flavobacteriales > Flavobacteriaceae > Winogradskyella > Winogradskyella helgolandensis. The sequence continues at coordinate 1,584,672 of NZ_JABFHO010000001.1, forward strand.
AGAATCTTTTCAATTTCCTCATTAAAGATATCGTTGTACATTTCCATATTAAATTGCCGACCATCTTCTATGATGACTTCATTTTTTAACCATTGCCAAACTTGTGTTCTAGAGATTTCTGCTGTTGCCGCATCTTCCATTAAATTATAAAGGGCGACGGCTCCATAACCTCGTAGCCAAGCTTCGGTATATAAAATTCCAACATTGATGTTTTTTCTAATTCCTGCTTCCGTTACAGTACCTTTTGGTAGTTCTACCAAATCTTGCTCCGTAATATGTACATCGTCTCGAGTGACATGTAATTGGTTTGGAGTGGGCATGTGTTTGTTGAATTCTGCCATTGCCACGTCAACTAACGCAGGATGTGCAACCCAAGTGCCATCGTGTCCGTTCTTCACTTCACGTTCTTTGTCCTTTCTTACTTTCTCTAAAGCTGCGGCATTGGCTTTTTCATCATTTTTAATCGGGATTTGTGCAGCCATACCTCCAATAGCCAAAATGCCTCTTTTGTGACAGCGCTGAATTACGAGTTTAGAATACGCGTCCATAAATGGAGTGGTCATGGTAACCTGATCACGATTGGGAACTACAAAATTCTTGTGATTTCTAAATTTTTTGATATACGAGAAAATATAATCCCAACGTCCACAGTTTAAACCAACAATATGATCTTTCAATTCGTATATAATTTCATCGAGTTGAAAACTAGCTGTAATAGTTTCAACTAAAACCGTTGCTTTGAATGTGCCTTTTGATACTTTAAGATAGTCTTCTGCAAAAGTGAAAACGTCATTCCACCAACGTGCTTCTAAATAATGTTCCAATTTTGGTAGGTAAAAATAAGGTGCAGTATTATGCGCCAATAAGGTTTTCGTATTGTGGAATACATACAAACCAAAATCTACTAAACTACCAGACGCTTCTTCATTATTAATGATAAGGTGTCTTTCGTTTAAGTGCAATCCTCTTGGTCTTACTAATAAAACCGCTGTCTCAGAATTTAAATGATAAGACTTTCCACGTTTTGAGTCTACTAATGAAATGGTTTTTGTATTCGCGTCAATTAAATTTTGCTGTCCTTCTATAGTGTTTTTCCAAGTGGGAGCATTGCTGTCTTCTAAGTCGGCCATAAACGTTTTGGCTCCAGAATTTAAAGCATTAATCACCATTTTTCTATCTACAGGACCTGTGATTTCTACGCGTCTGTCTTGTAGATCGTGTGGAATAGTGCCAGCTGTCCATTCGCTACGTCTAATATTCTCTGTTTCCTTTGGGAATTCAGGAAACTTACCTTCGTCAAATATGGCTTGTTGTTTTAAGCGCCTATTTAATAATTCTAATCGCTCTGAATTAAATTTTTCATGAAGTGCCGATATAAAGTTAAGTGCTTCATCAGTTAAAATTTCTGGGTAGTAATTACTAACATCATTAGCGAAAGTAATGTTCTGTGATTTTAGAAGTGTGTGTGCCATAGTATTTAATTTTATAGGACAATAGTATAACAAAGTTTTATAAAAAACAAGCGAACGTTCGCTAAATGTTATTTTTCGCAGAAAATACAAGTTCGCAAAAATGATTATATTTGCTATTATGGAAGAAGATTATATTAAACTTATTTTTGGGCTAAAGCTAAAGCAGATAAGGACTGATAAGAATTTGTCGTTGTTTGGCTTATCAAAACTCTCCGGATTATCTAAGTCGTATTTAAATGAAATAGAAAACGGAAAAAAATATCCTAAGCCTGATAAGATTGTGGCGCTTTCTGAAAAATTAGATGTGCCTTATGATCAAATGGTGTCTCTTAAATTAGATAAAAACTTGGCTCCAATAGGTGATTTATTGCAGTCCAAAATCTTAAAAGAAATTCCCTTGGAGCTTTTTGGTATTAAGGAAAGTAACCTGATAGATATTGTTGCAAATGCACCAGCAAAAGTCAATGCCTTTATTAGTACAATAATTAAAATTGCACAACATTATAGTTTTAGTAAAGAGAGTTTTTATTTGGCTTCAGTGCGTTCTTATCAAGAAGCTAATAATAATTACTTTGAAGATTTGGAACAAAGTGTTTTGAAATTTGCAAAGGCTTATCATGTGGACTTAAACAATATAATTACATCGAGTGATTTAGCGGAAATATTAGTGGAAGAATACGGTTATAGAATTCAGACTAGTGAATTAAGTAAGTATGAAGCATTAGGTAATTTACGATCTTTATTTGTGCCTAAAACTAAAACGTTGTTGCTTACTAGCGAGATTGATGAGGCGCAGCGCACTTTTATTTTTGCAAAAGAGTTAGCGTATAATTTTTTAGAAATAAAGGAACGATTATATACATTTCCTTGGATTAAATTTGACACGTTCGACCAGGTGTTGAATAATTTTTATGCGTCCTATTTTGCTGGAGCATTGATTATTCCACGAGAAAAAATTAGCAAGCAATTAAATGAAATCTTTGCAAATGACACTTTTGATGAATCATTATTTTTAGAAGCGATTGAAGCCTATAATGCGTCTCCCGAGTCCTTTTATCAGCGTTTAACTAATATTTTGCCTAAGGCATTCAATATTCAGAATTTATTCTTTTTAAGATTTACACATAAGGCTAAAAGTGATACGTTTTATCTTAAAAAGGAATTGCATTTATCGCATCAGCATTCACCACATGGCAATGAAACTGATGAGCATTACTGCAGACGCTGGGTGTCTTTAAAAGTTTTAAAAGATATTAGTAAAAGCAAGAAGAAGCATGAATTTGATTTGCAGATATCCAACTATGAAAATGATGGCATGCAGTATTTGGTCTTGTCTTCTGCAACTAAAGATCCATTTAAAGAAAAGCAGTATCGTAGTATTAGTATAGGCTTATTAATCAATAAGCAGTTACAGCGAAAGCTTAATTTTTTAGATGACCCTAAGATTGATACTCAAAATGTAAGTGTTACCTGCGAACGTTGTGCAATTACTAATTGTAAGCTTAGGAAAGTGCCTCCAATTGTTTTAGAAAAAAATGCTAAGAATAAAAAAATAGAATCTATTGTTGAAGAATTAAATGAGAAGTTTAGTTCATAGATCTCAATCTCATTGTTATAAAACAAATTAGTATTCAGACTGAAATCAATTCAAATTTTAAAGTCAAGTTAATTTGTCGTTTAAATTTTTAAAACAATTTCTTTGTCTTAAATTTACCAACTTGCTAAATTCCAAAAATTGATTTCACAAAATTCCATAGCACAAGTATTTGAAACCGCTCGCGTAGAAGAGGTGATTGGTGATTTTGTACAGTTAAAAAAAGCTGGTACAAATTACAAAGGCTTAAGTCCTTTTAGTGAAGAGCGTTCTCCAAGTTTTGTCGTATCTCCTGTAAAGCAAATTTGGAAAGATTTTTCAAGTGGAAAAGGAGGCAATGCAGTTACCTTTTTAATGGAACACGAGCATTTCACCTATCCTGAAGCTATTAAGTATTTGGCTAAAAAATACAATATTGAAATAGAGGAAACCGAGCGCACAGACGAGGAAAAAGCACAAGCCGATACGAGAGAAAGCTTGTATTTGGTAAGTGAATATGCAAGTAGCTATTTTCAGAATGTGTTGCATAAAACCAATCAAGGAAAAGCCATAGGGTTAAGTTATTTTAAAGAGCGTGGCTTTACAGATGAGACGATTAAGAAATTTGATCTTGGCTATTCGTTAGATGAGTGGCAAGGTTTTACAGATGATGCCTTGGGTAAAGGCTATCAGCTTAATTTTTTAGAACAAACGGGTTTAACCATAGTAAAAGGAGAGAAAAGGTTTGACCGATTTAAAGGCCGAGTAATGTTTCCTATTCATAGTATGAGTGGGCGTGTTCTTGGTTTTGGTGGACGTATTTTAACCAATGATAAAAAAGCAGCTAAATATTTAAACTCACCTGAAAGCGAAATCTATCATAAAAGTAAGATTTTGTACGGTTTATATCATGCCAAACAAAGTATAGCGAAGGAGGATAATTGTTATTTGGTTGAAGGTTATACCGATGTCATTCAATTTCATCAAACAGGAATTACTAATGTGGTATCTTCTTCCGGTACGGCATTGTCTCCTGATCAAATTCGATTAATTAATAGATTAACGAATAATATTACGGTCCTTTTTGATGGTGATGCGGCAGGAATTAGAGCTTCTATTCGTGGTATCGATTTAATATTAGAACAAGGAGTTAATGTTAAAATATGTACGTTTCCAGATGGTGAAGATCCTGATAGTTTTTCAAAATCAAATACACTAGAAGAGCTTACAGAATACCTTAACAATAATGCTAAAGATTTTATTCAATTTAAAGCGTCACTTTTAGTAAAGGAAGCTAACAATGATCCGATTAAAAAGGCAGAAACCATTCGAGAAATCGTAAATAGTATTGCCTTAATTCCAGATCAAATAAAACGTGAAATTTACATTCAAGAATGTGCGCGTATTATGGATATAAGCGAGAATGTTCTATTTACAACTTTAGCACAAATTAATAATAAACAGGCTCAGGATAATAATAAACCCAAGTCTTATATGTCATCTAGTTCTTCTGATCCAAATGAACCTCCATTTGAAGTTTTTAGGAATGAAGAGCCAAGTCGTAAGCCAAAAGTTAATGTTCAATATGAATTAGAAAAGAAAATTATTGAAATCTTAATGCTCTATGGTGATCGAACAGAACAATTTGAAGATTTAATTTTACAAGAAGATGAAAGTTCAGGTGAGTTAGTTTTAGAGCCAACAAAACATGAAACGCGTGTATTTGAAAAAATCTATCTAGATCTTCAGGAAGATGAGATGCAATTCTCAAATCCACAGTTTAAAATACTTTATTATTCAATTATTGATAAATTAAACCAGGAAGAAGGGTTTTCTACCAAAAACTTCATTAACCAATTAGACCAAGATTCGGCAGGTTTAGTAACCAGTATTTTAATGGAGGATGAACGTTATAATCTTCATGATTGGGAACGAAATCTAATTATACCAAAAGAAAAGAAAGATTCAGTTTCGCAATTGGTGAGTCAAACCATTTTAAGCCTACGCTGTCACTTAATCGATCAAAAAGTAGCCGAATATAAGAATGAAACCTTAAACGAAAATGCAGATACACGCTCTATTATTGAGGATGTAAAAGACTACGTTGGTTTAAAAATGTTATTGTCTCGTAAGCTAGGTAAAGTGGTTGGTTAGTTGTTACGTTAAATTGTGATGCTTCGCTTGGTGAATTAAATCTACAATATTTGTGACATTTAATTTCTTAAACAGTCGCGCTTTATACGTACTTACTGTTTTTTCGTTAATATCTAATTCTTGAGCTATTTCTTTATTTTTACGGCCAATAGAAAGTAGTTTTAAAACTTCAATTTCTCTAGTGGAAAGCTTCTTAAACATACGGCTTCTGCTTTTGCGCGTATCTTCATAGCGATAATGTTTATCCATTTTTTCACTAAGTGACGTTTCTCCAGCACTAATTTTTCGTATTGCGGTTTCAATGGCGCCAACACTAGCTCCTTTGTTTAAGTAGCCAGATGCACCTGCTTTAATGGTGCTAATGGCATAAATTTCTTCGGGTTGGTGGCTAAACATTAAAACTTGAACGGATTTGTTCTCTTTTTTTATAGCTCTCAGTGCAGTGATTCCATTAAGTTCTGGTAAATCGATTTCAGATATTATAACGTCAACTTTATGACGTCTTACAAATTCAAATATCTCAATTCCACTTCCTAAACTACCGATGACTTTAAAATCTGCCTTACTGTTTAAGAATAGTTCTAATCCCGTTCTCACAATAGGATGACTATCTACAATCAGAATATGTATCATGATAATATTTTGGTTTTTGGTTAGGGTTAATAATTACGTTAATAAATGCTATTATCAAAAACTATGTGGAGATCTGTTGAGTAAAAATAGTTAAAAATTAAATAAATTAACTATTTAATTTTGTGAAATGTAATATTTATTTAAAAATATTAGGAATTTCGCAAACCGGTATTGGGTTCATTTTGTGTTTGTTGGAAGAATTATAACGAGAATAAATCTCAATTACCTCGCGTTTTCGCCCTTCAAAATCAGTTGCCGTTTTTCCTTCTTCTGTTACCTGCATAGCCCATTCCAATTCTGGATAAGAGGCGCCAATTTGATCTTCATCACTTCGCGCATCTCCAAATAAACCATCACTTGGTGCTGCTTTAATTATGGATTCAGATACTTTTAAATACGTTCCGATAGCGTAGACTTCTGACTTCATTAAATCCGCAATAGGACTTAAATCAACACCTCCATCACCATATTTTGTGTAAAAACCAACGCCAAAATCTTCAACCTTATTACCCGTTCCTGCGACTAAAAGCCCTAATAGACCAGCATGATAATACAAGGTTGTCATTCGCAAACGTGCTCTTGTATTGGCTAAAGCCATATCTACGGTAGTTTGTTGGCCTTCTAGGCTGACTTCGGTTTTAAACTCTTCAAACACTGGAGTTAAATCTATAACCGTGTCTTTCACATTTGGAAACTGACGTTTTAAAAATGAAATATGTTCTTGTGCTCTTGTCACATGACTTGGCGCTTGGTGAATTGGCATTTCTATGCATAAAACGTCTAAACCTGTTTTGGCGCAAAGCGTTGAGGTGACTGCAGAATCAATTCCGCCAGAAATTCCCACAACAAAACCGTTAACTTTCGCTTTTGTGGCATAGTCTTTTAGCCAATTTACAATGTGATTTACTACGTTTTCGGTTTGCATAATATTTCTAATTTTAAATTAAATTCGTTTATACTTTTTCAATTGAACGATATGCATCTAATTTTTGCTAAAACCTAAAAAATAGAAACGAGTTCATAAAGAAGTGTACCTTTGCACAACAAAAATAACGCAATCGAGTTAGGATTAAAAATATTTTACCAAATGCAGATAAGAATTTACTTTATTTTATTATTAGGGTTTGCAATACTGTCTTGTGATGAAGATTCTAAAGTTGAAAAAGAAATCGCTAAAGTTGAAGTAGATTTTACAATAGAACGTTTTGATAAAGCATTTTATGAAGCGACACCAAAAGATCTTCCAAACTTAAAAAGTGCTTATCCTTTTTTCTTTTCTAAGCATGAACCAGATTCTATTGTGATCCATAGAATGAATGACAGCTTACAGCACGAGATTTTACAAGAGGTTAATGCGGCTTTCAAGGATTTTGACAATACTAGAGAAGATTTGGTGTCAATGTTTCAGCATCTAAAATATTATGATAAAGTATTCTCTACGCCAAGAATTATTACCTTAACTAATAATGTTCAGTATAGAGATAAAGTTATTATAACAGATAGTATTGTGCTAGTAGCATTGGATAATTATTTAGGTGAAGATCATCGGTTCTATGTCGATGGTAATATTCCAGCGTATCTCGCTAAAAACTTTAAAAAAGAACAAATCGTAGTAGATTTGGCTGATGGTTATGCAAAGAAATACGCTTTTCAATCAACCAGAAAAGCATTGTTAGAAGAGATGATTTATTTTGGGAAGTTACTCTATTTTAAAGATGTAATGATTCCGTTTAAAACAGATGCTGAAAAAATTGGCTATACTGAAAATCAAATACAATGGGCTGAAGCCAATGAGAGTCAGATTTGGAGTTATTTTATTGAAAAAGAATTATTATACAGTACAGATCCTAGGTTACCCAACCGATTTATTGCGGATGCTCCGTTTACCAAGTTTTATTTGGAGTTAGATAATGAGTCTCCAGGACGTTTAGGTCAGTATATTGGCTGGCAAATAGTAAAAGCTTATGCAGAAAATTCGGGTGATGGTATAATGAAAATTATGCAAACTGAACCTGAAGAAATATTTAGAAAATCAAAATTTAAACCAAAAAAGTAATGTCTAAAGTTATAAAATCTAAAATAGTACTAAACGTTGAACTCGATGAAAACAGAGTGCCAGAAAAACTAAATTGGTCAGCACAAGATGGTGGTGTTAATAACGAAGAGGCTAAGGCAATTATGTTATCTGTTTGGGATAGTAATGCACAAGAAACTTTAAAAATAGACTTGTGGACTAAAGATATGCCTGTAGATGAAATGAAGCTTTTCTTTCATCAAACTTTAGTAACCATGAGCGATTCTTTTCTAAGAGCAACTCAAGACGAGAAAATGACAGCAACCATGAAAGATTTTTGTGATTATTTCGCAGAAAAACTAGAGCTTAAAAAGTAAGGTCGTTTTATAATTTGTCAGAATCCTGAGTTACTTTAAAATAAGGAACGAGATTAAAACTATCTGAATCAATGTTCATGTAGTTTTTCTTGTTTCTTCTTTTATGCTGTACAAAGTTTGTTGTATTATAGATTTGCCAAACGGTAAGTTCATTTAATCGACCAGATGAGGTTTTCATGTCAATTTCAATCTTACGAATCATACGATCAACAGTTTCTTGGTCTGCTATTTTTAGTACCTTTTCAGAAGTAGAGCCATTGTCCATTTTGTAAATAACCCAATATCTTGCAAGAGCATTATATGTTTTTGCACGTGCTATTCTACCTCTTGGCTGTTCGGGTTTGGCGGATTTTACGTCTTCCCTGGTATACAACGCAAGTCTATTGTTAATGCGTGTCCTTGTTGGAGCATTGATTTCTTCTTTGACCGTTTTAGGACTAGGTGTGGTTGTTTTACCAGATAATCTCAATTCGGTTTTACCTTTATTATTTTCAGACCCAAAAGGTGTGTTTTTCGCTAAAGAATCAAGTTTTTCTAGTGGTTTCACATATTTTATTAACTTTTTAGGTGCATTCTCAATAATAGCAACGCTTGTATTTAAGTCTACTATTGTTTCGTCATTAAGATCTGTCCTTTTATGTGCTATAGGTGTAAGTTCTTCTAAACCAAAAGATTCGTTTCTTAATAATGTAATTATAATTAACTTATCTCGTAGTACGGCTTCAACAGCATAGCGCCCAACTGGGATATCGGAAATTTGAATTTTTGCTACAGTATCCTTAACTTTTATGACGCGTTCAAAATCATCATTAAAAATCATGAGTTCGTATATAGTACGGTCGCATTTAAAGATTATACTGTCTTCAGTTTTATTAAGTTGGTGCTTAAGCTCTTTGGCTCTTGTATTTGTGTTTTGAAGTAAAACGGATTTTTGGCCATACACTAAGGTTGACAAAAATAATAATACAATAAAGTATAGTAGTTTCATAATAAGTAGGTTTTTTTGTTTTGGGGAAACAATTTTTATACCAATCAATTCAATTAGAACGTCTTAATGATAGGAGCAAAGTTATTGGCTTTTTTATGTGCCACCTTAATTAATAGGTGCGTGGTAAGTTTTTTAGTTAATGTGCTATAACTCTCGATATAACACAAATAATATCGAGTAAGGTGTTACGTTAATATTCTAATATGATTTGATTTCGTTGATAATGATGAGAAAATCCATACTAAACATTGAATTTCTAGCTATTAGAAAAAGATAAATCAAACAAGATTACTATTATAGACTTTGTATATTATTAGAAGTAGAATAATAAGGATTGGGATTAAATAAATCCGTTGCTAATGTATTTACAAATTCAGGGTTTGAAACTTGGTTCTCCATAAATTCACTCTTGTTATAAACCTCCCAAACAGTCAGTTTATTTAATTTTCCAGAATCGCTGTTGATCTCCAATTTATGTCTAAGAATCATAGTTTCTGCAGACTTCTGATCTACTAATCTCATTGTTTTACTAGAGCCACTGTCATTATTAATCTGTGCTACAGTCCAAAAGTATTTTTCATTCTTATTATCATGATTTTTGGTGCTTCCACGAGTCAGTAGAAAGGCTACACTTTTATTTGGAGAACTCTTAATAACGTTCAACTCTTCATCTAACATCATCCCTTTTCCTTCTATTGTTTGCTCCATATTCGAATCAAAGGTGTTATAAGGATCGTTATGTTTTGTTAAATCCATAACTATAATCTTTTCGGCTAATTTAGTCTCTACAACGAAATTACCTACCGGTATATTAAGTAACGAAATTTGTGTTTTGTTAGCTTCGACTATAACTGTTTGTTCATAATCTCTATTGAAAATTTCAACTTTTTGAATTTTAGAGTCACATTCCAATACTAAGCTATCCGTAGTGATGTTTAAACGATGTCTTAGCTCTTTAGCTTTTGGGTTGGTGTTTTGCAATAATGTAATATTTTGACCGTAGCTAATTGTAGTCAAAAGTAGGACGAGTAATGTGCTTATGTTTTTAATCATAATAATCACTGTTTTTAGGTTAATGGGCTTACAATTAGTCTGTTTTTGGGTAACAGTACTTATTGTGTTTAGGGTCTAATTTACAGCCTAAATACTTAGCTTGCATTTATATAGGATATGTTGCGTTTTTCATAGATAATAAACATTCACTAACGACGTAAAGCAAAAAAACAAGATTTAATTATGCGTAATTTTGGGTGTGTTCAGTTGTAATTTGTTTAAATTAGCTTATGCGAAAAATTTTATTTGGTGTCATAATTACCTTGGTTGTTTTATTCACTTTTAAATATTGTGAAGACAAAAAGGAAGACAAAATTGTTATTGAAGAACATAGTGCGTTAATTCAAGAACAAATTAAAAATGTTGGAAAATTAGTGGTTACCGAAGGTCATTTTTCAGAAGTCTTTAGCTATAAGAATTCTAAAGCCATTTTTGGTGATTTAATGTCTGCTGAAAAGAAAGCACTTGTTGTGGTGAATGCAGATGTAACCGTGGCTTATGATTTAGGTAAAATTGAATACAAGATTGATGAGGCTACTAAGACGCTTCAAATTATAAGTATTCCTAAAGAAGAAATTAAAATCAATCCAGATTTTGAATATTATGATGTTCAAGCCGATTACCTAAATCAGTTCGAAGCGAAAGACTACAATAATATAAAGGACACAGTAAAGAAATCACTAATGAAAAAAATTGAAGCGTCCGATTTAAAATCTAACGCGCAGAATCGATTAATAAGTGAACTTTCTAAATTCTTTATCCTAACAAAATCTTTAGGTTGGACATTACAATACAATGAAAGCCCTGTTGAGGATTTAATTCAGTTACAAAATTTAGAAGGCATCTTGGATTAAGTTTAGTACAAGCGAAATTATATCTCTACATTCTTAAAATTAATCCAATTATAAAATTCTTAACAGATAATCAGTCTTGATTTTCTAATATTGGTTTGCAAAATGAAATCAATACTATTTATGAAATTTTTCATAGCATCTATATGCTTACAAATAAGTTTATTCTCCTACTCGCAAGAAACCCTATCAGGAAAGATTCAGAATTACAATAACGGTGAGCCTCTTGCATATGTTAACATCGGAATTAAAAATAAATCTGTTGGAACAGTCTCAAATAAGGATGGAATATTCAAGTTGATTTTAAATGATAATATAACTACAAAAGATACTGTTGTTTTCTCGTTTGTTGGTTTCAAAATCGAAAAATTTTTAATTTCAGAATTGAAAAAAATAAAGGAGCCTATTTTACTTCAAGCTCAAGATTTGGAATTAGACGAAGTCGTTGTAAACTCAAATAAGGTAAAGTTAAAGTCTAAAAAGATTGGAAGAACCTCAAAAGGGCTCGGGTTAATGCACGCTAATTTTTATACGTATTATGAAAAAGATGTGGATGACAGGTTAAGTAAAGAAAGAGGAATGAAATTTAAGATGAGACGGAATTGCCATATCGAGGATTTGAATTTCAATATCACTTCAAATGATTTTAAATCTTTAAAATTTAGAGTTAATTTTTATAAAATTGAAGATGGACTTCCAACGGATTTAATAGTCCACGAGAATATTATATTCGAGATAACAAATAATTCATTAGGTTGGTTTAAAGTCGATTTAGAGCCTTACGATATTTTTTTTAATGAAGAAGTAGAAGAAATTGCTGTTACCATTCAATGGATAGAAAGTGTAAAAACAAACAAAGACAGTAAATATTTTTCAATCTCTACAGCAAGTTCACCATTGCATACGTCCTTTTTTAGAGAAAAAGCAATGGATAATTGGGCTAAAGATGGGCAAAATCTTAGCTTTTATCTAAATGCAATGTGCGAATAGTAACAACCTTTAATACAGAGATTATTCGTGAGGAGTATTAATGCTTTTAGGAAATTAACCCAACTTTCGTTGCAAACTACTTATGCCGCCACCATTTATAGCATCAACACCATTAGACTTCAACATGCTTGAAGCACTTCCAGAACGCATACCACTTGCACAATAAGCGATAACAGGTTTGTTTAATTTTTTAATCTCATTAATTCTATTTCCCAATTCTTGAAGCGGAATATGTTTCGCATTCTTGATATGTCCACCTTGATATTCGCTTTTAGTTCTAACATCTAAAATAATAGCTCCTTTTTCAATATATTCAGCAACGTTATTAGTCGATTTTCCAAATAAAGCATTAAATAATCCCATAGTATATATTTTTTTGTCAAAATTCCGAAAAGCATTAGGAACAAAACGTAACCAAAGTTACATTAATTTGATTTCAACCCAAAAATCTTCTTATTTTAGTACGCTACAATAGCTATGAAACCAGAAACACGTCAACAAGAAATCATAAGAGTAGCAGCCAAACTTTTCAAAGAAAAGGGCTATAGCGCTGTAACTATGCGGGATCTTGCAAAAGCTATGGGTATTAAAGCGGCAAGTCTTTATAACCATATCAATTCTAAGAAAGACATTTTAAATGCCATCATTATTTCTTTAGCAGAAGCGTTTACAAATGGTATGAAAGAAATTAGCATGTCTAACGATTCATGTATTGAGAAACTAAAAAAAATCATAGAATTACACGTTAATATATCAAGTAAAAACAGCTACGGAATGGCATCCCTAAATAATGATTGGATGCATTTAGAAAAACAATTAATCTACTATAAGAAACTGCGTAGCGATTACGAAACTGATTTTAAAACCATTTTAAAAGATGGTATAAATTCAGGTGAAATCATCAATGTAAAACCAGACGTTATGATGTTTTCAATACTCACCACTTTGCGTTCCCTTTACATCTGGATTCCAAAAAAAGAAGATATCAATCTTGAAGAATTAACAGATAGCTTAAGCAATATACTTATAAATGGTATTGCTAAAGACTAATTAAAAAACGCAATGCTTTCACCAGTGATTCAAAAGCATAATATCAAGTTAACAAAATCTTTAGAATAAATTTTATAACTTTGTCAAGTAAACTAACAAGTGTTAGTTTGAGTTATTTTCTAAGGTTTATAAAACCTAATAGGTGTAACATATTGGTAAACTAAAAGATACCACGCTCAACGTGTGGCACGAGATGGCAGAATTTTACAAATTAAAAGTTTTAGACCTATATAAGGAAACCGAAGACACTTCGTTAATCACCTTTGACGTTCCTTTAGAATTACACGATGCTTTCAAGTTTCGTCAAGGTCAGCATTTAACATTAAAAGCAGATTTAAATGGTGAAGACGTTCGTCGTTCCTATTCGTTATGTTCAAGTCCAAATGATAAGCAATGGAAAGTTGCTGTAAAGTTAATTCCAGGAGGAAAATTTTCCACCTTTATAAATGAAGAATTAAAAGCTGGAGACCAATTAGAAGTGATGTCTCCGAGCGGAACGTTTGGTGTAGAGGTCAATGCAGAAAAACCTAAAAACTATTTGTTTTTCGCTGCAGGAAGCGGAATAACACCTGTTCTGTCTATGGTTAAAGCACATTTGCAAGCCGAGCCAAATTCAACCTGTAAATTATTTTATGTCAATAAAACCGCAAAATCTATTATCTTTAAAGAAGAACTAGAGCAATTGCGAAACAAATATTTTGGACGGTTAGAAATTTATTATTTCTTAACCAAAGAACGTAGAGATATTGAGTTGTTTAATGGACGTTTCGATGATGAAAAAATGAAAGTTTTAACCAAGACCTTCATCGATATTCCAGATACAAGTGAAGTATTTCTCTGTGGCCCAGAGAAAATGGTCAATTATGTCAGTGAATATTTAATTAATGCAGGATTGCCGAAAGAATTGATACATTTTGAATTGTTTGTAAAAGGACTTTCAGACGAAGATATCAAACGTGCAGAACGCTTAGCGCAACAAAATGTAGAAGGGACTGAAGTCGTTATTGTAGATGGAGGGAAAGAATTCGCTTTTACCATGACTAAAGAATACGATAATATCCTCGATGCAGCCTTAGGCGCAGGTGCTGATTTGCCTTTCGCGTGTAAAGGAGGAGTTTGTAGCACTTGTAAATGTAAAGTTATAGATGGTGCTGTTGAAATGAAAATAAATTACGCATTAAGCGATAAAGAAGTCTCACAAAACCTAGTCTTAAGCTGCCAAGCAGTACCAACAACAGAAAAAGTAATTGTAGATTTCGATGTTTAATAAAACCCTTTGCAAAAAGGGATTTCTATAATTTGACATTCCTGCGTAGGCAGATAAACCTATGGGTTCAGCGAAGCTAATCCACTATAAACTAATAACTATTCACTAATAACTAAATCATGAGTGAAGAACAAATAAAAAATCTAGAAGCACAGTTCGAGGCTCGTATCGCAAGAGACGAAAAAATCGAACCCAAAGACTGGATGCCAGAAAAATATCGTAAAACGCATATTAGGCAAATGTCACAACATGCACATTCCGAAATTGTAGGTATGCTTCCCGAAGGTAATTGGATAACGCGTGCACCTTCATTACGAAGAAAAGTAGCACTTTTAGCAAAAGTACAAGATGAAGCAGGTCACGGATTATATTTATATTCTGCCTGCGAAACCTTAGGAATTTCACGAGATGAATTATACGAGCAATTACACTCAGGTAAAGCAAAATATTCATCCATTTTTAACTACCCAACAGTGACTTGGGCAGATATGGGAGCTATTGGTTGGTTAGTAGATGGAGCAGCAATTATCAATCAAGTGCCATTGTGTAATACCTCTTTCGGACCTTATGCAAGAGCCATGGTTCGCGTGTGTAAGGAAGAAAGTTTCCATCAACGTCAAGGGTATGAAATCATGATAAAATTGGCAAACGGAACACCTGAGCAAAAGGACATGGCCCAAGATGCTTTAAATCGTTGGTGGTGGCCAAGCTTAATGATGTTAGGTCCAACTGATGCAGAATCTATTCACACAGAACAATCCATGAAATGGAAATTAAAACGTAAGTCTAACGATGATTTGCGTCAGCAATTTATAGATCAAACGGTACCTCAAGCCGACTTAATCGGACTCACCATTCCTGATCCGGATTTAAAATGGAACGAAGAAAAAGGAAGTTACGATTTCGGAGAAATCGATTGGGACGAATTTTGGCAAGTCGTTAAAGGTCATGGACCAATGAATAAAGAACGTATGAAAGCTAGAGTTGGTGCATGGGAAGAAGGAGAATGGGTTCGTGATGCTGCAATGGCTTATGCTGAAAAGAAACAAGCAAGAAAACAAAAACAAGCAATTTAATTATCCTGTCAGGTTTTAAATACCTGACAGGTATAAATAACTAAAGTTTAATTAATAAGATACCTGCTTTCGCAGGCATTAAGAATTATGTCTGATAAAAAAAACTGGCCACTTTGGGAAGTCTTCGTAAGAAGTAAAAACGGATTAGAACATCGTCACTGCGGAAGTTTACATGCAGCAGATGAAGAAATGGCATTAGAAAATGCACGTGATGTATACACTCGAAGAAGTGAAGGTGTAAGCATTTGGGTCGTAGAATCTAAAAATATTACAGCATCAAATCCAGAGCATAATGGCGAAATGTTTGAGCCTGCTCAAGATAAAGTCTATCGTCATCCAACATTTTACGATTTACCGGACGAGGTAAAACATATGTAATTTGAGCAAAGCTCAAATTACAATTCCCACGAAAGTGGGAAATTCATCAATTGAACCTAAATGTTATTCTGAGCAAAGCGAAGAATTTCAATAAAGAAATAATAAATGTTTAATTAAAAAGATTCCCATTTCCGTGGGAAGTAAACATGAAAAACGAAAACCTATACAATTATATCTTAGGCATCGCAGACAATAGTTTAATTCTCGGTCAAAGACTAGGAGAATTAACAGGTCATGGTCCAAGTTTAGAAACAGATATTGCTTGTACTAATATCTCATTAGATTTATTTGGGCAAGTAAGAAGCTATTTTCAGTATGCGGCAAAAATTGCTGGTGACGATAGAACAGAAGACGATATCGCCATGCTACGTAAAGAGCGCGAATATAAAAACGTATTGTTGGTAGAACAGCCAAATACAAATTTTGCCTACGCTATAGCGCGTCAATTTTTATTCGATGTGTACCATTTAGCATTTCTTGCGGAACTTCAAAAAAGTAAAGACTTAACACTATCTGCAATTGCCAATAAATGTATTAAAGAAGTGAGTTATCACGAACGTTTTTCTTCAGATTGGGTAAAGCGATTAGGTGATGGTACAGAAGAAAGTAAAGCGAAAATGCAAGATGCTATTGATGGTTTATGGACCTATACTGATGAGTTATTTCATCAAACCGAAGCAGATAAAGCAATGGTTGCAGAAGGAATTGGTGTTGATGTAACAAAACTTAAAGAGACCTATTATAAAAAGGTAAATGAAATTTTAGAAGAAGCAACACTCGAAATCCCGGAATCAAAATGGTTTCAAAAAGGTGGAAAAGAAGGCATTCACACCGAACATTTAGGGTATTTATTAGCAGAGCTTCAATATATGCAACGTGCGTATCCTAATATGGAATGGTAACACAAATTCCTGCGAAGGCAGATGAACCTTTAGGTTTAACGAAGCTAATCTCATAAATTAAAACAAAATGTCACTTCGAGTGATTCCGATTTTTTTATCGGAATTGTATCGAGAAGCAATAAAATAAGATTCCCGTTTTCACGGGAAATGAATATGACAACAACAGAACAAAATATAGACGAAGTCTTAATTCCAATTCTGGAAAAAGTTTCCGATCCTGAAATCCCAGTATTATCAATCATGGATATGGGAGTGATACGTTCTGCTGTTATAGAAAATAAAATCGTTAAAGTCGAAATCACACCAACCTATAGTGGTTGTCCAGCAATGGATGTGATTGGAGATGATATAAAATCAGCATTAAAAGCCGCAGGATACGAGTCTAAAATAGAGTTGATATTACATCCTGCTTGGACCACCGATTGGATTACACCAAGAGGAAGAAAAGCATTAGAAGATTACGGAATCGCAGCACCTTTAAGCGCAGAAGCAGATAAAGAGGTTTTACTAAACGGAAAACGATTAGTAAAATGTACCAATTGCGGTTCACAAAACACAAGATTAGTAAGTCAGTTTGGTTCCACAGCATGCAAAGCACAGTTTCAATGTGATAATTGCCTAGAGCCATTTGATTATTTTAAATGTTTAAAATAATTTGTCATTCCTGCGAAGGCAGGAATCCACAATAAAAGAAAAATATGAGCAAAAGCATCCAACTAACAATAGAAAACAAAATAGCAACCATCACGCTAAATAGACCTGAAGTTTTTAATAGTTTTAATCGTGAAATGGCTTTAAGTTTACAAAGTATTTTAGATGATTGTGAAACCAATTCTGAAGTTAGAGCCATTGTTTTAACAGGAAACGGAAAAGCATTCTGTGCAGGTCAAGATTTAAAAGAAGTTACAGATCCGGATTTAAACCCAGGATTCAAAAAAATATTAGAAGAGCATTATAACCCAATCATCACTAGAATACGTTCCATTAAAAAACCAATAATTGGAGCCATAAATGGAGTGGCTGCAGGAGCTGGAGCAAACATAGCCTTAGCTTGTGATATTGTGGTCGCTCATGAAAAAGTGAGTTTTATTCAAGCCTTTAGTTTAATAGGTTTGGTGCCAGACAGCGCAGGAACGTTCTTTTTACCAAGATTAATAGGTTTTCAAAAAGCATTAGCATTAGCGATGCTAGGCGATAAAATTGGAGCTGAGGAAGCTGAAAAAATGGGCATGATTTATAAATGTGTTCCAACAGAAGAATTTGAAGAAACGATTGATAAACTAGCTTTGAAACTAGCAAACATGCCTACAAAAGCATTGGGTATGATTAAAGAATTGTTCAATAAATCGATGACGAATGATTTAGAATCGCAATTAGCTTTAGAATCTAAATTACAAATTGAAGCGGCACAAAGCGAAGATTACAAAGAAGGAGTGGCTGCATTTATAGAAAAACGTCAACCAAATTTTAAAGGAAACTAAAGTTTTATCATTCCTGCGAAGGCAGGAATCTATTATAGGATGAATAAACAAACTCTCATAGAAGCGCACAACCGGATAAAACCATTTATTCACAAAACACCAATGCTAACCTCAGAATTGCTAAATAAAGAAGCAGGCTGTAACCTGTTTTTCAAATGTGAGAACTTTCAAAAAATGGGAGCCTTTAAGATGCGAGGAGCTGCAAATGCCATCCTTTCACTTTCCAAAAAAGAAAGAGAACGCGGAGTGGTGACACATTCGTCTGGTAATTTTGCCCAAGCCGTTTCGTTGGCAGCTAAAAAATTAGGAGTTAAGGCTTATATTGTAATGCCAGAAAATGCACCTCAAGTAAAAAAAGATGGTGTTAAAACGTATGATGGAGAAATTATAGAATGTGAATCGACACCTCAAGCAAGAGAAGCAACAGCTAATAAGATAAAAGAAGAAAAAGGTGCAACTTTTTTACATCCATCAAATCAAGATGAGGTGATTTACGGAAATAGTACAGCAGCAATTGAGTTTTTAGAAGAACAGCCAGATTTGGATGTTATTTTAACACCAGTCGGTGGAGGAGGTCTTATTGCAGGCACAGCTTTGGCAGCATATTATTTTTCAACTAACTGTAAAGTGATTGGTGGAGAACCCTTGGAGGCAGATGACGCATATCGTTCATTAATTTCTGGTAAAATAGAAACGAATGAGAGTTTTGATACAGTAGCAGATGGGTTAAGAACACATTTAGGGGATCGTAATTTCCCTATTATTCAAAAGTATGTAGATAAGATTATTCGTGTTGAAGAAGGTGAAATTATAAATGCCATGCAATTAATTTGGGAACGAATGAAGATTATAGTAGAACCATCAAGTGCAGTAGCTTTTGCAGCTGTATTAAAAAATAAAGAAGAATTTGCAAATAAAAACATCGGGATTATTATTTCTGGTGGTAATGTAGATGTAAAAAATCTACCGTTTGGTTGATTTGTTAACCTGAACTGGTTTCAGTATCTCATAAAAAAAAGAAACAGTTTTGTCATTCCTGCGTAGGCAGGAATCCACAATAAAAGTAAAAAAAATGAAAATAGGAATTATAGGTTCAGGAACCATGGGAAGCGGCATCGCACAAGTAGCAGCAACTTCTGGTTGTCAAGTAAAATTGTACGACACCAATCAAGGAGCTTTAGATAAAGCAAAAGCTTCATTAGAAAAAATATTAGCACGTTTAATTGAAAAAGGAAGAATTGATTCGGATGAAAAAAACAGAATTCAATCCAACATTTCTTATGTAAATACAATAAAAGATTTAGCAGATTCTAATCTAACTATCGAAGCGATTATCGAAAATCTGGATATCAAGAAAAAAGTATTTTCAGAATTAGAAAATTATGTTTCAGACGATTGTATTATCGCATCAAACACTTCTAGTTTGTCAATAGCATCTATTGCGGCTTCATTACAAAAACCAGAGCGTTGTGTAGGTATTCATTTTTTCAATCCAGCACCTTTAATGAAATTGGTTGAGGTTATTCCTGCTATTCAAACATCAAATGAGGTTCTAGAAAAAGCCATACAAACCATTAAAGATTGGAAGAAAGTAGTCGCAGTCGCTAAAGACACACCAGGTTTTATAGTCAATAGAGTCGCAAGACCTTTTTACGGAGAAGCTTTACGTATTTATGAAGAAGGATTAGCAGACTTTGCGACGATCGATCATAGTTTAAAATCTTTAGGTGATTTCAGAATGGGGCCATTTGAATTAATGGATTTCATAGGAAACGATGTCAATTACACAGTAACCGAAACCGTTTTTACAGCATTCTATTTCGATCCAAGATATAAGCCATCATTAACCCAAAAACGATTTTCAGAAGCAGGTTATTTAGGACGAAAATCAGGAAAAGGTTATTATAATTACGATCAAAATGGAAAAATTATTAACACTAATCATACAAATGCAAGGACTTTTGAAACCTATGAAGAGGAAGAGACTTTAAAAAATCAAATTTTTGATCGTGTCTTAGTCATGCTCATCAACGAAGCCGTAGATGCCTTGTTTTTAAATATCGCATCAGCTGAAGACATCGATAATGCCATGACCAAAGGGGTTAATTATCCAAATGGATTATTGGCTTGGGCAGACGAAAAAGGAATCGATTGGTGCGTGCAAAAAATGGATGAATTATATAACGAATATCACGAAGATAGATACCGTTGTAGTCCGTTATTACGCAACATGAATAAAGAAAATAAAACGTTTTTTTAATATAACGTCAGTTCGAGTGAAATTGTTTTTTCTGCAATTTTATATCGAGAACAAGTGAGGCTTCTCGATACAATTCCGAGGAAAAATCGGAATCACTCGAAGTGACGAAAGAATAAATATGAAACCAGAGCAAATTCCACATAAAATGCTATCCCAAGACGCCTACAGCACGTGGCTAGGAATAGAAATTCTAGAATGTGAAATCGGACGATGCAAAGTAGCGTTGACCATTAGAAAGGAAATGCTAAACAGCATGAACAAAGCACATGGTGGTATCAGTTATTCATTAGCAGATACAGCTTTCGGTTTTGCTGCAAATACACATGGTAAATATGCCGTTTCTATCGAAACAAGCATTAATCATATTGAAGCCTTAAACGAAGGTGATTATATTGTCGCAGAATCTGTAATAGAATCTGTAAAAAACAGATTAGGATTTAATATTATTGAAGTAAAACGAGGAGAAGAATTAGTAGCACTTTTTAAAGGTGTCGTTTATAGAACTCAAAAAGATTGGGAATAAAATAGTAAAAATATAAAATTATGAAATGGAAAGGTAGACGACAAAGCGGGAATCTTGAAGACCAACGCGGCATGGGAACTAAAGGTAAAGTTGCAGCTGGTGGTGGAGTTATTGCCGTAGTTGTAATTTTATTGCAACTTTTTGGAGGTGAAACTGGTCAGCAAATAGCACCAATCATAGAGCAGGTAGCTAATAGTCAAACCACTCAGCAAGTAGAACAAAGAGATTTAACCAGCGAAGAGCTTGAAATGGGCGATTTTATGGCAACTGTTTTGGCCGACACCGAAGATGTGTGGAACCAAATATTTAGAGACTACAATCTAGGGGATTATAAAGAACCAAAAATGGTATTATTCACAGATGCGGTTTCTACAGCTTGCGGTAGTGCAACTTCAGCTTCTGGACCTTTTTACTGTCCTGGCGATCAAAAATTATATATGGATTTAGCTTTTTTTGACGAACTAAAAACACGTTTTGGAGCAAAAGGTGGCGATTTTGCAATAGCTTACGTCACAGCACACGAGGTTGGTCATCATATCCAAACACTTTTAGGAACTTCAAACAAAGTAAGACAATTACAAAGTCAAACAAATCAAGTAGGAGCAAATAAATTGTCTGTTGCACAAGAATTACAAGCCGATTTTTACGCAGGAGTTTGGGCACATCACAATAAAAAATATTTACAAGCAGGAGATATTGAGGAAGCCATAAGCGCTGCCAATGCTGTTGGTGACGATGCTATACAAAAACGATCTAGAGGAAGTGTAAACTCTGATAGTTTTACCCACGGCACATCGCAACAACGTATGGAGTGGTTTATGAAAGGCTACAACACAGGCGATATTAGAAATGGAGATACATTTTCTGCACTTTTAGATTAACCAATTCCTGCTAAAACAAGACAATCTATTGTTTATAACAATTTGTCATTCCTGCGAAGGCGGGAATCCACAATAAATAAAAATATTAATTAGAAATAGAAGTTTCAATTTTCGACTTCAATTTCAATTTCAAATTCAAGAATGGAAGCATACATAATAGACGGAATTAGAACACCAATAGGAAACTATAAAGGGACTTTATCTGCTGTTCGTACAGACGATTTAGCAGCTTTAGTAATTTCAGAAATCGTAAAACGTAATCCAAACATCCCAAAAGAAGCATACGACGATGTTATTATGGGTTGTGCCAACCAAGCAGGAGAAGACAATCGTAATGTTGCACGTATGGCTTCGCTTTTAGCAGGATTACCATATACTGTTCCTGGAGAAACTGTAAACCGATTATGTAGTTCTGGTCTATCCGCAATCATTCACGCTAATCGTGCCATAAAAACAGGTGATGGAGACGTGTTTATTTCTGGTGGAGTCGAGAACATGACACGTGGACCCTACGTCATGGCAAAACCATCATCCGCATTTGGAGGCGATTCTAAACTATACGATTCTACTTTCGGATGGAGATTTGTAAACCCGAAAATGCACGAAATGTATGGCACAGATGGCATGGGAATGACGGCAGAAAACTTAGTAGAAAAATATAATATATCTCGCGAAGACCAAGATACCTTCGCACTTTGGAGTCAGCAGAAAGCAACCAAAGCACAAGAAAACGGACGCTTAGCAAAAGAAATCGTAACGGTAGAAATTCCGCAACGTAAAAAAGATCCTATTCAATTTTCAAAAGATGAATTTGTAAAACCAACAACCTCTTTAGCAATTTTAGGAAAATTAAGACCAGCCTTTAAAAAAGAAGGTGGAAGCGTAACTGCTGGAAACTCTTCTGGATTAAACGATGGAGCAGCAGCAACCATTATTGCGAGTGAAGATGCAGTAAAAAAGTACAATCTCAAACCAATAGCACGAATAGTAAGTTCGGCAGTTGTTGGTGTAGAGCCAAGAATTATGGGAATTGGTCCAGTTCAAGCCTCAAATAAAGCATTGGCAAAAGCAGGTTTAACAATGGAAGATATGGATATCATCGAGCTTAATGAAGCATTCGCAGCACAAGCCTTGGCTTGTACTCGTGCTTGGGGATTAGCAGATGATGATCCAAGACTAAACCCAAATGGAGGCGCTATTGCTATAGGTCATCCGCTTGGCGTTACAGGAGCAAGAGTTGCGTATTCTGCGGCACTTGAATTAAATGAAACCAACAAACGTTACGCTTTGGTGACAATGTGTATAGGAGTTGGTCAAGGGTATGCAGCAATAATTGAAAATGTGAATGTGTAATATAGTTTGGGCGTTACCACAAGGGTCGCGCTTTCACTACTCGCTCTTTTTGAGAAAAACAAAAAGGAGCTCAAACAAACCGTTCAATCGCTAACGCACCTATCAGTGAAGATTAGTGATTAATTAAAGTTTTGTCATTCCTGCGGAGTCAGGAATCCACTATAAAGTAAAAATGATGAATAAAATACAGCATTACGTTCAAGGACAATGGACAACAGGTAAAGAAGAAGGAACACCAATCTTAGACGCTGTAACTGGCGAAGCCTTTACAAGCATTGCTATCGAAGGTTTAGATGTTCCTGAAATTCTTAACTACGGTAGAACAAAAGGAGGAGAGGTTCTTCGAAAAATGACATTCCAAGAACGTGGAAACATGCTTAAAAGTTTAGCTTTATATCTTACCAAAAGAAAAAATGCATTTTACGAATTAAGTTACAGAACAGGAGCAACCAAAGTAGATAGTTGGATCGACATCGAAGGTGGTTTCGGAAACCTATTCGCCAATGCTTCTCTAAGAAAACTTTTTCCAAATCAGCCATATCACGTAGAAGGAGATGCTATCGATTTATCTCGTGGCGGACGCTTTATGGCACATCATATTATGGTGCCCAAAAAAGGAGTTGCAGTGCATATTAATGCATTCAATTTCCCTGTTTGGGGAATGTTAGAAAAGTGCGCAGTAAACTGGATGGCTGGAGTGCCAGCAGTAGTTTTACCAGCACCTTCATCTTCTTATTTAGCTGAAGCTGTAGCAAAAGAAATAATAGCATCCGGTATTTTACCAGAAGGCGCACTACAAATTATAAACGGAACCGTAAAAACTATTTTAGATACGGTAGAATCTCAAGATGTAGTAACCTTTACAGGTTCAGCAAAAGTAGGACGCTTATTAAAAGCGCATCCACAATTAATACAAGAATCTGTACCATTTACAATGGAAGCCGATTCTTTAAACGCATCCATCTTAGGAGAAGATGCCGTTCCAGGAACACCAGAATTCGACTTGTTTATCAAAGAAGTTAGAAAGGAAATGACGGTTAAAGCAGGACAAAAATGTACTGCAATACGTAGAATTATTGTTCCGCAAAATTTAGTGGAAGATGTGCAATCTGCCTTGTCAAAAGCATTAGATAAAGTAACTATTGGAGATCCAAGACTTAAAGAAGTTCGAATGGGATCTTTAGTAAGTCATCAACAAGTGCAAGCAGTCAGAGATTCTGTAAATGATTTATCCAAAGAAGCACAAATTGTTTATGGCAGTTTAGATGAAATAAACACCACTGGAGCAGATGCTAAAAAAGGCGCTTTTATTAGTCCAATTTTATTACGTTCTGATCATCCTTTTGAAAATACAATCATTCACGAACGTGAAGCATTTGGTCCAGTAAGTACCATAATGCCTTATAAAAATTTAGATGAAGCCATTACTTTGGCACAAATGGGTAAAGGATCTTTGGTGTCTTCAATTGCCACAAATGACGATAAGATAGCAAAAGAGTATGTGATAAATGCAGCATCTCATCATGGTCGTATAATGGTGGTTAATCGTGATATGGCTAAAGAAAGTACTGGTCATGGTTCACCATTACCATATTTAGTTCATGGTGGTCCAGGACGTGCTGGAGGAGGAGAAGAAATGGGAGGCATGCGTGGTATAAAACATTATTTGCAACGTACTGCCATTCAAGGTTCGCCAACCACTATTACTGAGATTACGGGTATTTACCAGCAAAACGCGAAATATAAGGAAGCAGAACAACATCCATTTAAATACCATTGGGAAGACATCCAACCAGGAATGTCTATGAAAACCCATAACAGAACATTTACAGATACAGACATCATAAATTTTTCAAATCTAACTTGGGATCATTTCTATGCGCATACAGATATTACATCTTTAGACGGAAGTATTTTTGAACAAAGAACTGCACATGGTTATTTTATTATTTCAGCTGCAGCAGGATTATTTGTATATCCAAATAAAGGACCAGTTTCAGCAAATTACGGATTAGAAGAATGTAGATTTTTACGTCCATTATATCACAACGATACGATTTATGTAAGACTTACATGTAAGCAAAAAGTAGATAGAGATGTCGCTTCAGCGGAACATCCAAGCGGAATTGTAAAATGGTATGCCGAAATTTTTGATGCTAATACCGATGAGAAAGTAGCATTCGCAACAGTTTTAACGATGGTTCAGAAAAAGCAAGAAGTTTTAACTGAAATGACCGAGGATAAAATTAACGAATGTCTTTATGCATTAAAAGATGATGCAAAACCTAAATGGGGAATTATGACACCTCAGCATATGATTGAGCATTTAGAATACACTTATAAAATTGCTTCTGGAGAAATTCAAGATTTTGAAATAGCAACACCAGAAAAAATTCTAGAGAAAGTACATAATAGTTTATGGAATTATGATAAATTCCCAAAGAACTCTCAATTTCCTCAGTTAGAAAAAGACACTTTAGATACATTAAAGCATTCCGATTTAGCTACAGCTATTGAAAAGTTTAAAGCACAAAGAGAAAAGTATTTAGCGTATTTTAAAGAAAATCCTGAGGCTAAATTAAAGAATTTAGTATTCGGAGAATTGAATAAATACGAATCGTATTTGTTAGAAAGAAAACATTTAAATCATCATTTTGAACAATTTGGATTACTATAATTATTAATAGAAAGTCACTGCGCACGTGTTGCGCAGTCGCATTAATGTTAACGGAAAACTTTAATGCATTCGCTTAAATTGAAACGTAATGTCTAAAAAGTATTATACATACATTCTAACACATGAAAGAAATCACATCTTTTATGTTGGTGTAACAAATAATATGGAACGAAGAATGAGTGAACATAAGGCAGCAACTTTTGGAACTCATGTTGGACATTATAATATTAAAAAATTAGTTTATTTTGAAGAGCATTCTGATATCAGAATTGCAATTCGAAGAGAAAAGACCATTAAGAAATGGAAAAAAGAATGGAAGAAGAATCAAATAACGGAAATGAATCCTGAGTGGATTGATTTGAGTTTAGGCTGGGATCTTTCCAAATATATTAAGAACTAAAATAATACGAATGCGCAACAAGTGCGCATTGACATACTAAGAAAATGAACACACCATACGTAAAACTAGAAATCAAAAATGAAGTAGGCTACATAGAATTCTTTCATCCTGCTCACAATTCTCTTCCGGGAGATGTATTAGCAAAATTAGCAAACACAATTACTGAAGCAGGCGAAAATGATGCTATAAAGGTAATCGTCCTTAAAAGTGGAGGAGACCGAACATTTTGTGCTGGAGCAAGTTTTACTGAGCTAATAAATATCAATGATGCAGCAACTGGAAAAGTGTTTTTCTCAGGTTTCGTAAACGTAATCAACGCGATGCGTAAATGCCCAAAGTTCATTATTGGACGTATTCAAGGAAAAACTGTTGGAGGTGGAGTAGGACTTGCAGCAGCAACAGATTATTGTATGGCAACAAAATTTGCTTCTATTAAGTTAAGCGAGCTAAATATTGGTATTGGACCATTTGTTGTCGGGCCAGCAATAGAACGTAAAATGGGATTAAGCGCTATGTCGCAAATCGCAATTGACGCAAATACATTTTATCCTGCAGAATGGGTAAAACAAAAAGGTTTATTCACGCAAGTGTATGAAAGTACCGAAGAACTAGATGAGGCAGTAAAAACAACAGCAGAGCATTTATGTACCTATAATACAGAAGCGATGCTAGAAATGAAAAAAGTATTCTGGCAAGGCACAGACCATTGGGATACTTTATTAGCAGAACGTGCAGCAACAAGTGGAAAACTAGTTTTGAGTGAGTTCACTAAAGAAAAATTAAAAGGATTTAAATAAAAATTTCATTGCGAGGACGAAAAACGTGGTAATCTCTTGATGAGATTCTTCGCTTCGCTCTGAATGATAAACTCGAGAAAAAAATGGCAATATATTCATTCAAAGGTTACACACCAGTAGTACATAAATCAAGTTTCGTACATCCGCTTGCGGCAGTAACAGGAAATGTCATTATTGGTAAAAACTGTTATATTGGTCCGGGAGCAGCCATTCGTGGAGATTGGGGACAAATTATTTTAGAAGATGGAGTAAATATTCAAGAGAATTGTACAGTGCATATGTTTCCAGGTAAGTCCATCACACTAAAAGAAAGTGCACATGTGGGACATGGAGCGATAATTCATGGTGCAAATTTGGGTAGAAATTGCCTAATTGGTATGAATACTGTTATTATGGACGATTCCGAAATTGGTGACGAATGTATTATAGGAGCTATGTCGTTTGTAAAAGCAGAAACAAAAATCCCGTATCGAAGTTTAGTGGTTGGAAATCCTGCAAAAATAATTCGTGGTGTTACTGACGAAATGATAGACTGGAAAACAAAAGGCACACAGTTGTACCAACAATTACCAGCAGATTGTCACGAGAGTTTACGAGAAGTTGAACCATTAAGAGAAGTGCCGGAAAACATGAAAATTCAAGATGATGTTTATAAAACACTTCGAGAAACGTTTAAGAAGTAACATTGTAAAGATTGTCCCCTTGAGGGGACTTTAGGGGTGTTTTCGAAAAACAAACGAGATTTAAAAACACATGGACTCTTAGTCTCAAATGAGCTATTCTACAAAACCCTGCTCAAATCAATCTCATTAGTTTCTTTACTCGTAGACAAAGCAATCAAGCTTTGTACATTCCCTAAATATGGAAGAAGCGTTAATTTTGAAATGATAAACGTTTCATAAGCTTCAATATCCTCTACAACTAGTTTTAATAAATAGTCAAAATTTCCACTGACGCGATGGCATTCTACAACTTCAGGAAAGTTGTTGATTTCCTTTACAAACTTTTCTAAATAACTTCGCGTATGACCTTGCAAAGTGATTCCTATAAAAACAGTCAGCTTTAAACCTATTTTCTTATTGTTTAAAACAGCGACATATTTTTCAATATACCCTTCCTTTTCTAATTTTTTTATACGTTCAAATATTGGTGAAGTGCTCATGCCGAGTTCCTCAGCAATACTTTTTGTTGTTCGATTGCTATTCTTTTGTAGTATAACTAACAGTTGTGTGTCTATTTTATCGAGTGTATGTGGCATGAGAAAATTAGTTGCTTTAAAGCGGTAAATTTAATGATTAAAAGTCTAATAATCTGTAATGGTGTTTATTTTAAGAATAATATCCTTTTCAATGGTAAATTAAAAGATTTTAACAATTGTATAATTCAATATGCATTATCTTTAATTCTTATATTTCTAAACTACGATAACTTGAAGAATTTCGAATTAAAGATGCCTAAAATGGGCGAAAGTATAACCGAAGGCACCATTATCAATTGGTTAATTTCTGAAGGAGACTCTTTCGAAGAAGGAGATATTATACTTGAAGTCGCTACAGATAAAGTAGATAACGAAGTGCCAGCACCAGCAGCAGGAACTTTAATTAAAACCATGTTTCAAGCAAAAGATGTCGTTCCAGTAGGAGAAGTTCTTGCGATTTTAGAAGTTTCAGAAGTGAAGAAATCGAAATTACAAAATGAACTTAAAGCTGCAAGTTCGAGCGCTGCTGAGAATAAGGTAAAGTCTAAAAGACCAAAGCCAGTACAGCAGGCTTCCAACTCGAGTTCTACTTCATTTTCAACATCAAACGCAAACACCTTCTTTTCGCCATTAATCATCAAAATAGCAAAAGAGCATCACATCAGTTTTGAAGAATTAGCACGAATTCCTGCAACAGGAAATGAAGGCAGACTTCGTAAAAGCGATGTGTTTCAATATATAGATGAAGGACGACCATATAAATTCGCACAACCAGTAGCCGAAAAAGATCCAACAGCCTATAGAATTCCACAATTACAGTTCGATAAAGGCAAAGGGAAAGTCATCGAAATGGACAGAATGCGTCAAATGATTGCGGACCATATGGTGTATTCAAAACATACATCACCACATGTTACTGCTTACGTTGAAGCCGATTTAACAAACATGGTCAACTGGCGAAATGCTAACAAAGCAGCTTTTCAAGAAAAACACGGCGAACGCTTAACCTTTACACCACTATTTGTAGAAGCCGTAGCCAAAGCTGTTAAAGATTTTCCGAATATTAATGCCTCAGTCGATGGTAATAACATCATCGTTAAAGCAGATATAAACATTGGTATGGCAACAGCTTTACCAAGCGGAAATTTAATTGTTCCTGTAGTAAAAAATGCAGACACTAAAGATTTAAAAACCATTGCAGCTAACGTAAATGAATTAGCTGGAAAAGCAAGGGAAAATAAATTAGCAGGCGACGATATTAAAGGTAGCACCTTCACAATATCAAACGTTGGAACATTTGGTAGCGTCATGGGAACACCAATAATTAACCAACCAGAGGTTGCCATTTTAGCGTTAGGAATTATAAAAAAACGACCAGAAGTCATCGAAACCGAAAATGGAGATGAAATAGCTATCAGAAGCATGATGTACTTATCGCTTTCTTTCGATCATCGCGTAGTAGACGGATTCTTAGGAGGAAGTTTTGTAAGAAGAGTAGCAGATTATTTCGAACAATTTGATACTAATAGAGAAATATAAATCATTTGTCATTCCTGCGAAGGCAGGAATCCACTATGAAATAATAAATTAAATAGGTTCCTGCCTACGCAGGAATGACAGCAAATTATGAGCCACAACATATCTATACAAAAAGTAACCGAATCTAAAGTCTCAAACATAGACTTCAACAACATACCATTAGGTACAACATTCACAGACCACATGTTTATTTGTGATTATAACAATGGTGTTTGGGAAAACCCAAGAATAGAACCAATGGGAATGATTCCTACACATCCAGCAGCCATGGCTTTGCATTACGGACAAGCCATTTTCGAAGGCATGAAAGCCACTGTAGATGCTAACGGAAATCCTATGCTTTTCAGGCCATCAAAAAATGCAGAACGGTTAAATTTTAGCGCAGACCGAATGGGAATGCCTCATTTTCCAGAAGATTTATTCGTAGAAGGCTTAAAACAACTAGTTGCAATAGAACAAAATTGGATTCCACCAATGGACGGAAGTGCACTCTATTTAAGACCATTTATGTATGCCGACGAAGCCTTTATAGGTATGCGCGCAGCAACACATTACAAGTTTGTAATCATGGCATCACCAGCTGGTCCATTTTTTACTAAACGTATAAAACTATGGGCAGAAAATAAATATATACGTGCAGCCTCAGGCGGAACAGGAGAAGCAAAAGCAGCAGGTAATTACGCAGCAGCCATTCGTCCAACAGAATTAGCAAAAGCCAAAGGGTACGACCAAGTATTGTGGCTAGATGCGGTAGAGCACAACTATATCCAAGAAGTAGGAACCATGAATATTTTCTTTAAAGTCAGCGGAAAATTTATCACGCCAAAACGCGATGGTTCCATTTTAGATGGTATTACCAGAATGAGCGTTATAGATATTTTAAGAGACAAAGGTTGCGAGGTTACAGAACGCGCTATAACTATTCAAGAAATCCGAGATGCTTCAATTGACGGTACATTAGAAGAAGCTTTCGGAACAGGAACAGCCGTTGGTATTGCTTATATTCAAGAAATTGCAATGGGCGAAACAATAATTCATGTATCAGATAAAAGTCCAGTTGGTTTAGAAGTTAACAATACTCTAAACGCTATCAAAACAGGTAAAATTGAAGATAAATTTAATTGGATGATTAAAATTGAAAACCAATTAGCTTAAAGTAATTTGGGCGTTACCACACGGGTCGGGCTTTCGGCAGTCGCTTTTTTTGAGAAAAACAAAAAAGAGCTTCAACAAATGCCTCAACTGCGAAGCAATCACGAGTTCATATTTATTAAATAAGAATGAACGAGTAATCCCTAACGCAAAAACACCCCTAAAGTCCCCTCAAGGGGACAATAGTTCTAAGATTATTCAAGGATTGTCCCCTTGAGGGGACTTTAAGGGTGTAGAAGTAGAAAGTAAGTTTAACTAATGAGATTCCCACTTTCGTGGGAAATGAATATGAAAAAAGAAACACTAAAAAAAGGATTTTCAAAACTCTGCACAGCAAAAGCAATGGCAGAATTATACGAAACTAATTTTAAACATGTATCTAAATACGTACACGCCACATCTCGTGGACATGAAGCCATTCAAATCGCTTTAGGTTTACAATTATTACCTCAAGATTATGCATTTCCGTACTATAGAGACGATGCTATGCTATTATCATTTGGTTTAGAACCTTACGATTTAATGTTGCAATTATTAGCCAAAAAAGACGACCCATTTTCTGGAGGAAGAACCTATTATTCACATCCAAGTTTAAAGGACGACGATAAGCCAAAAATACCGCATCAATCCTCTGCAACAGGAATGCAAACCATTCCGGCAACAGGCGTTGCCATGGGAATGCAGTATAAAGAATTACAAGGTTTAGACGATTATAGTTTAGAATCTGACCCTGTCAGTTCGGGAGCAGTCGAGAACGCTCTAAAACCAATTACCGTTTGTAGTTTAGGAGACGCCTCAGTAACCGAAGGAGAAATAGCAGAAGCGTTTCAAATGGCAGCTTTAAAGCAAATGCCAATCTTATATTTAGTACAAGATAATGGTTGGGATATTAGTGCCAATGCAGCAGAAACAAGAGCACAAAATGCTTTTGAATACGCAGCAGGATTTAAAGGTTTAGACGCTATCTCAATAGATGGAGCCAATTTTACAGAAAGCTATGACGCCTTAGAAAAAGTCATAGAAACCATTCGTACAGAGCGAAGACCATTTTTAGTGCACGCCAAAGTACCATTATTAAATCATCATACATCTGGTGTAAGAATGGAATGGTATCGCGATGATTTAGAAGAAGCACGTTCTCGTGATCCTTATCCGGTTATTAAACAACAATTACTAGATGCTGGATTTTCAGAACAAGACGTTTTAGAC
Source organism: Winogradskyella helgolandensis (assembly GCF_013404085.1). Classification (NCBI taxonomy): domain Bacteria; kingdom Pseudomonadati; phylum Bacteroidota; class Flavobacteriia; order Flavobacteriales; family Flavobacteriaceae; genus Winogradskyella; species Winogradskyella helgolandensis. The sequence goes on from NZ_JABFHO010000001.1 coordinate 1,616,920, forward strand.
ATTGAAAATTCCGCGAAAGCAAAAGTACAATCAGATTTTGAAAGAGCATTATTAGCCGAAGATCCAAAACCTGAGGATTTATTTACAAACGATTTTGTACCAACACCAATTACAGAAGAGAAAGGAACACGCTCACCAGAAGGCGCAGAAAAGGTAGTGATGGTAGATTGCGCTTTATTCGCCGTAGAAGAACTTATGAAAAAGCATAAAGAATGTTTACTTTACGGACAAGATGTTGGTGGGAGATTAGGAGGTGTTTTTAGAGAAGCAGCAACATTAGCGCAAAAATTTGGAGATGATCGCGTTTTTAATACACCAATACAAGAAGCCTTTATTGTCGGTTCAACAGTCGGAATGAGTGCCGTTGGATTAAAACCAATTGTAGAGGTTCAGTTTGCCGATTATATTTGGCCTGGCTTAAATCAGTTATATACAGAAGTCAGTAGAAGTTGCTATTTGTCTAACGGTAAATGGCCAGTTAGCATGATTCTTCGCGTACCAATTGGTGCTTATGGAAGTGGTGGACCTTATCATTCATCTTCGGTTGAATCTGTAATAACAAATATTAGAGGTATAAAAATTGCCTATCCAAGTAATGGTGCTGATTTAAAAGGGTTGATGAAAGCGGCTTATTACGATCCTAATCCTGTAGTTATTTTAGAGCATAAAGGTTTGTATTGGTCTAAAGTACCAGGAACACAAGGTGCAACATCTGTTGAGCCAAGTGAAGATTATGTTTTACCATTTGGAAAAGCTTGGGTTTTACAAGAAATCTGGAAACAAGAAAATGTAGAAACATTAACTGTTGTGACGTACGGAATGGGAGTACATTGGGCCATGAATGCATCGGAAGAATTAGAGATGCAAGACCAAATTGAAGTCATTGATTTACGTACGTTATTTCCTTTAGACGAAGACACCATTATGAAATCGGTTAAGAAAACAGGAAAGTGTCTTGTTGTAACAGAAGAGCCTTCAAACAATAGTTTTGCAAGAGCCTTATCTGGGAAAATTCAAGAAGAATGCTTTAAACATTTAGATGCGCCAGTAATGACGATTGGTAGTGAAAATATGCCTGCAATTCCTTTAAATTCGACTTTAGAGCAAACGATGATTCCTTCAACAGAAAAAGTGAAAGCTAAAATTGAAGACTTGTTGAATTATTGATTTATTCCAACTTTAAAATTCTACTTTTATTTGAAAGTGTATTGATGCACAACAGTTGATTGTTTAAGACATTATTTTCATTACAAATAATTTTATAGCATTCTATTACTTGATAATTCGCAACGGTTTGAACTACAAAAGGGAGAACACCAGAGGCTTCACAGTTTTCAACTTTTAATAATGAATTAATATTTTGGAATATATGGTGAAAGGGTTTACTGTTTTTATAGTTAAAAACACCGACTTGACCTTCGAATCCTTGGACTCCACCAAAAATCATCGGTTTATTAATAGATTCACAAGTTTTACTAATAGCGTAACGTGCTATATAATTGTCTGTGCAATCAACAATAATATCAGCACTCTTTAAAATGTTAATTCCGTTTTGAGTTGTTATATAATCTTGAATGCATGTGATGTTGAGATCATCAAATATCTCTAATAAAGCATCTTTAGCTGTTTGGACTTTTGATGCTCCGATATGAGACTTCGTAAATAGAATTTGTCGCGCAACATTAGACCGTTCTATATGGTCATTATCAGCTAGTACTAAATTTTGGATTCCTAATCGGGTTAATCCCATAGCAACAGAACAACCTAATCCACCAAGTCCTACAACAGCAATTCTAGAATTTTTTAGCTGATGCATTTTTTCTTTTCCTATACATTTTTCATGTACTTCAAAAAATGAGGTCATTAGCTTCTTTTAATTTGACTTAAAATGGTTGTGTCGGTTATTTTAGTGTCCTCAGCTAGAAGAAAAGCCTTACTTAAAACAATGGATAAACCTTTATCACCTTCAAAAGGAATAAATAATTTGTCAGTTGATTTATTAGGTGATCTAGAAGGCACAATACATAAATATTGATCGTTAGGCTCCATCAAGATATTTCCACTACCAATATGTATTTTGTAGGTTCTTATAGTTCCCTGAACAATTAAAAATTTACCATCAATAGTAGCTTTGTCTTTAATTTTACTTAGCCTTGGAAGTAATCTTTCAAGAATAGATTTTCGGGTTTTTGCAATTTCTGTTAAATCCCCAAATGAATAGGATGTCCAATAATCTCTATGCGTTTGTCTATCTCCATTATTATCTTGCCATTCTGGGTCATTTCCGACACTACATACTCCAACAAACAAATCGACATCGCGCATAATTTCCGAAAAAACAATTTTTGGAACATCAATTAGATTTATGACATGGCCATCAGCATTTTTAAACTTTACTTGATCTGTGGCAACATATAGCCAAATTCCAGCATCGTTATAAGCATCGTGGTCATTGAGTTCATCAATCCAATATTCCGCAGTTATTTGGTGTTCAGGTAAATATTTTGAACACAATTCGTCATCACGCCCATCATCATAAGCTCCCATTAATGAATATTTCCAACCACGAAGTCCCGCAAGGGCATTAAATTGGTGTTGTTTTAAAATATGAGCCGCCATTCTGTTAGAATAGGTTTGCGTATTAATTTCTGCGTCTGTTAAAATATAAAGCTCACGAAAAGCTTGCTTAATAGGTTGTTTTAATTCTAAGTCTATAATTCTGTCTCGCCAAGCTACAATTTCCTTTTCAGTAGCAAATACAGGGTGCCATAGTTGCACGGTACACGTATCATCAATCCAATCAATAATTTCACCATGAGCATTTTGCCATGTATTATCTATCCATAAAACAGAAGTAGATTGTGTTTCATTTTTAATTGTCCAAATAAGTTTTGTTGCAATAGGATTGACTAAACCATGATTTAAATAGTACTTTTTAAAAGAAGGAAAATCCCAACTTCTATTGAGAATAAATTGATTATCAATTCTTTGTTTTTGAGCTGAATATACCTTTTGGATTTCTTTGATTTCCTTACGTAATTCTTTAAGTTGATTGCTTAGCTTTGTAGAGTTTTTAACAGTTGATGGTACAGATTTCATACTCTTACCATCGGGTTTTATCCATTGTTGGTTGACCTTGCTTTCTGTGATAGAAATATTGAGACTATAGTCTTCAAACAAAACAGATTTAATTCCACCTTCTAATTGAAAATCGGGAACAGCCATTTCCTTAAGTTCTTCAACTGAAACGTTATATTTTTTGGCACCTTCTATAAGATACTTGTCAATGCTCTTCTTAACGTTGTTTTGTTTTAGTTTTAATTTTATTCGAGATAAAGCACCTAATCCGTCTTTTCCTCTCATATTGCCCATAACGTAGATGCATGCGTTGCCTATAGCAGCTGCTGCTGGACCAACTCCTGGCATTTTAGTATACGATTTTTCAAGCAGTTTGCTTAATATATGTAATGTTTCTTTATCCGAAAAGGGAGACATTGTCCAGATAATGCCTTTAATAAATTGTTTGCTAGGATCGCATAAATATGAATATTGCGTGTACTCTCTTACTTCATTTGAATATGTATAAGTCTCTGTTTTTTCTGAAATAGAATGACTTACAGCAATGGAAAGAATCTCTTGAGCAATTTTTCGATACTTATTTTTTCCAATAGCATTTATTAACTTTTCTGTTTGTGCTTGAAATTTTTTAGAAGGTTTAGAGCTTGTAGCATCATAGGTTAAGAATAATAATTGATGAAGTTCATTTACATTTTCACCACTATGATTAACAATCGCGTTTACTTCGTTTCCAATATCATTTGTTTTTAATATAAACGGGACAAATTCTCCGTCGACTTGTACTATTTTACTCAATTTTGAAACTGATTTCTTAAGATCACTTCCCCAATAACTAGTGGTGGTATCGGTAAGACTATTCCATTCCAACATGCTTTTAATAAAGTTAGATAATTCATCCGATAGTCCTTCTTTTTTAATAGTGCGCTCAATTTGTTGAATAGCGTAGTTTGTTGGAAAATCACTTAGAGAAAAACCATAGGCGTTTCTATTTAAAGCTATAATTTTTTCATTGACTAATTCAAATAGACTTATCCATTCTTTCTCGGTATAATCAAGATTTCTGCGCATTAATCCATTTAATATTGCAAATGCAGTCAAGCGATACCTATAGATATCATTGTCTCTCTTTTTTACTGATTTTTGTTGATTTTCAAATTCTTTGTTGAGGATTTCTTCAATGTAATTGACACTATCTATAATATATTGTTTTTGGTAGGTCTTAGATTCTTTTTTTAAATTCTCATATTCGGAATTTCCAGAAAGATCATTAGAGCTGTAAACATAATTTACTGTAGAATTTATTTTAGTAATAATGTCATCAACATAATTAAATTCTGATGGCGTTATTTTTTTCTTGAAGATATTAAACATGTCTGTTAGATTTATCCACCAACTAATGGTGTTAATTTAATGAATGATACGGTTGTAGATTTATCGACAAGTACTTTTTGATTTACATTTTCTACTTGTTGGTCATCTACTATTAAAATAAAGGCATTAGTATTAAAAGCATCTAAAGCAATATATAATTGTTTTTCAGTATCTATGGATTGGGTCTTTTTATTATTTAATTTGGATTCTAGTTTACTTGGTGTAACTAAGCCATTTTTATAGGATTCTACATTGTTCTCATACCGTGTAATCTCCAATTCTATTCTAGCTTTTATAAGTTCAGAAACTGTAATATATTCTTCATTAAATTTAAGTGTTATCTCATTTAAAATATCACCAGCTGCACTTTCGTCTTGAATTGTTATTGTATTCATAAAAAGGAAATTTATTTGAGAAGTAAGTTATTAAATTTATAATAGAGGTCTATCTTTTTTAGATTAAATTTTAATAGATAGATTTTTATAATTAATTGAAGGGTTTGAATTTCAGTATTAAGCATAAAAAAGCCTATCTAAAAGACAGGCTCTATTCTTAAAAAGATTGTAAGGTATATAATTATATAACTTTTACGTTCACTGCGTTTAATCCTTTTTTTTCTTCTGCTAAATCGAATTCTACATTATCACCTTCTCTAATCTCATCGACTAAACCAGAAATATGTTCAAGAATTTAATGAGTTGGAAGCCATTTCTATTGATGCAGCCAACTTTACGGAAAGTTATGAAGCTATCGAAAAAGCCATAAAAACTATTCAAGAAGATTACTTTAAATATACCGGTAATGATTATTGAAAGCGAGAATATGCCACACAATTCCTTTAAATTCAACTTTAGAATAAACCATGATTCCTTCGACTGAGAAAGTAGAAGCTAAGATAGAAACGATCCTAAAATACTAAAAATTTATTGTTGAATAATTAACTTTTTAGCTCGTTTCGTATTAGTCTCTGATTCTATTAATTCAATAATATACATACCAGCAGTTAATTCTGTGATGTCAATAAATTGACTGGTTTGAGCACTATCTAAAGCATTTGAAAGGATTATTCTTCCATTCACATCGTATAGCTTAAAACTTGTTTGGTTTTGTAATTGACCAATCACTTCAATAGTTCTGTTAGTATTATTAGCATAAACTATTAATTTTTCTAAAGGTTGCTCTACAATATTAAGCTGGTTAGATTCTAGTCTTAAATAAAAACGACCTGTACCAGAAATTTGCTCTAATGGAATAATGGTATAATCTGAATTATTTAGTAATGTTATTTCGTTAGTTAAGGTGTCTTCGAGATATAAATTAACTGTATTTGGAAGTGTTGATTCTAAAATACTAAACGTTAAAGACTCATTTGCATTTGCATGAAGGCCTAATGGAATTACCAAATCTGATAAATCATTTGAATTAAAAGTTTGTAAAGCAATTGGCCTACCAATATTATCTTGTAATAAATTAGAATACAAAGAAAAACTAGGAGGTGTTTCACCCCAAATCTCAGCATCATATCCTGGGTCTAAACCTAAACTTGCATTATCGTTGAAATAAAAATCGGTATGATACTCCTTATCTAAAGCGTTAATTTTTAGTTTCAGGTAGGTGAGGATATTTTCGTTTCGTCCTAAAATAAAATCATCATCATTAGCGACTCTTCTCATACTTGATGTGAAAGCGATGTCTCCAGATGCTTCAGCTTTTACAAAAAAGCCTTGTCCTGGAGCTATTACAGTCGTAGCTGTTGTTGTCGCTAAATTTAAAATTGTCCAACCGTCTGTAGCATAACCATCATAGCCATAAACACCGACAGCATTTTCATTAATTAGACCAGAGTTTGCTAAGTCATTTAAAAAATCTTGAGCATTTATATAACTTGGGTAAGGGTTCCCAATAAGATTCCAATTGTTAGCACCACCAAATACGATAGGAGTATTAACAGAAGTAGTTTCAACATTCCCTGTGAACGAAAAATCAGACCCATCGGTCGATCCCGCTACATAACCAATTCCTGCCGACAATGTATTACTATCTTCGTTTGGTGTATAGTAAACGTAATTTCCAGCTGTTGAATCAAATATTCCAAATAAAAAGGCAGGATTATCATTTAAAGTTCCTGACAAAATATTTGAATTTTCAGCTCTAAAATCCCCAAATGTCTGTCCAGTTACAGGCGCACTTACTAGGTCATTATTAGAAGTAGTTGTTACGGTCTCTGTGGTTCCTGTGGCACTACTTACATGACGTTTGTAAATTACATCACCAGAACTTGTACCTTCTACAATTAAACTAGAATACTTTGACGATATAGATTGGAGAGTAACATTACCATAAGTAACTAAATTTCCATGTACCGTAAGGCTTCCTCCTTCTTTAATAATCACAGATCCATAAATTGATACGGTAAGATCGTTCACTTCTATATTTTCATCTTCATTAATTGTATACGTCCCTCTACCTACATATACATCTACCGTATCTGTTGTTAATGAGGGAACATTGTTATTTTTCCATGAATCGTTACAATAAAGATACGCTTCCGCTGGAAGACTAGAAATACAGTCAGCATCTATAATATCCTTATTTAAAACCTTATTAAAAAGTATTTGGTGACCGTCATCGTTAAGGTGCGCTCCGTCACCATAATCTAAATTATCTAAAATGGTTCCGTCAGTATCAGCAATATCGGTCCAGAAATCAATGGAGTACGTTCCATATGTAGAAATTATAGCATCCCTAACATCAATTTGATCTTGTGTCTGTGTTGCAGATGCAAAATAGCGCGGTTGCGTGGTTGTAATCCATATTGGAACTGCATTAATAACAGCTTCATTGTATAGCGTTGCAAAATTATTTAATTGATCCGCAACAGAGTATCCGTTTGAGGTATCATTTGAAGGTAAATTTACAATAATACCAATAGGGTTGTTTGAAATAGCCTTTGTAATATTTCTTTCAGTATCGATTGTTACTGCGACTTCACTAGGAATTGAAGTGCCTGTTGGTAGCACATGATTTGTTGTATAACCACCTTTTCCGTAATTAATAACATTTATTCTAGTATCATTTTGAAAAAGTGCTTTGGCGTATAGGTTTACCCATGCAAATTCAGGTGAAGACGCTCCAGTACCTTCAGCCGTTGAAGATCCTATAACTACAATATTTCTACTTGTGTTATCACTAGATATCTCAAAAACAGTATCACTTGTATCACTAATTAAGCTAGATGTTGCTCTTACCAAGCAGTTTTCTGAAGGCGTGTTTGGTATCGTCCAACTATAACTATTTGTTGTATATGGAACCGTTGCAATTGCACTCCATGACGCTCCATTATCAATAGAATATTCTAAATCGATGTCTGAACTAAGACTTGTAGAATCCCACATTATTTCAGGTGTTTTACCAACTTGCCAAAACTCATCTCCATTTGGGCTCTTTAATGTTAATGACGTTTGTGGTGTATAATCTAATACCATAGCACCTAAATAGAAAAAACCAGAAGTATTAGTGTTGTTTGGACCTGGTGATACTGTTACTTTTAATGTACCATCTGCCTTAGGACTTATACTAGTTGATACTGTATTATTTTGGTTATTAGCAATATCTAAGAATACTGTTTCTGTTGTTAAACCCTCAATTACGTATTGTGTTTCCTTGTTATCTGTAACTTCATAATCTAATCGAGATGCGTAAATTGTGATGTTAAACACATCATTTGGGTTTAGATCACTAAATTCTATAGCACCAGTTGGTTCTGTTTTTTCTATAAATTCGGTTATGTTTCCAAAAAAGCTATCTGCTGTTGCTGTGCTCGGTAAACCTAAACTAGTGCCAGATGCTGTTGTTCCGTCTTCATTAAAATAATTAAAACTGTCGGTAACAGAAACATCTATTGTAGTTGTAGTTCCTCCTTTATTTATTAGATTATTTACGTTTCCTGTAATAAATGGATCGGTTAAATTATTCCATGGAGTGCTACTTTGATTAGCGCTAGATCCAAAATCTATAAGTAAAGCGTTATCAGAATATACAGGTGTATCAACACTGTATTCTAGCTCAATTACTCCTAGATAGAAATAACCAGAAGCGTTATCGTTATTTGGTCCTGTTGAAACATTTATGGTAATTGTGCCATTAGCTTTAGGATAGAAAGAAGCTGTAGCAACGTTACTTGTATTTTCAGAAGCATCTAAATAAATTGTTTGTGTAGATTGCGCTTCAATTGTATAAGACGTTTCTCTATTGTCGGACACTCCTGTACGTGATGCAAATACTGAAATAGTGTATTGTTTGCCTACAATTAGATTATTAAAAGTTAAAGAACTACTATCGGAAGACATCCCATAAAAACTGTCACTTGTTGCAGACTCTTCAAAATTTAGACTAGCATCTGGCGACGCAGTTCCGCTCGAATTAATTCCTTCAAAAGCATCAACAATTGAGAAACCTATTCCTGTTTCTACACTATTAGAATTTATAAGGTTTCCAATGGTACCTGAAACATCATTTGTTATATTATTCCAAGGGGAAGCACTTTCGTTTGCACCAAGACTTCCAAAATCAATATAAATAGTTTCGGTTTGAGCAGAAATAGAATGTACTGAGAAGCAAAAAAGTAAGAATACAAGGATTCTAACTTTTATAGGAAAAGTTATTTTCATAATAAGTAGGGTTTAATTAAGAAAACTAGATTTTGGGGCTCTAATTCAGGACGAAAGTACTATTTATTTTTGAAACTAAATATATTTTAATTTTCTAATGCCTTTATTATCAAAAGACAGAGCAGGTGCTTTGATAAAGAATTAACACTATTACTTTGTGGTATGTATATGAAAGTAAGAAATTAAGTATGTAAATATTAAGCATAAAAAAGCCTATCTAAAAGACAGGCTCTATTCTTAAAAAGATTGTAAGATATATAATTATATAACTTTTACATTAACTGCGTTTAATCCTTTTTTTCCTTCTGCTAAATCGAATTCTACATTATCTCCTTCTCTAATCTCATCGACTAAACCAGAAATGTGTACAAAATGCTCTTTGTTGTTTCCTTCTTCTGTTATGAATCCAAAACCTTTAGAGTCATTAAAAAATTTTACTGTACCAGTACTCATATTAAAATATATTAAATTAAGTTGCAAATATAATGTAATTAATTGAATTTCAATTAATTTAATGTAGTTATTTTTTATTAGAGTAACTGTTTCTCTTATTAATGTTTATGCGCTTGGAAATCTAAACATTATACTCAGATAAAGGCCTTGTAAATTTTTCAGGATCTGCCGCCAAATGGTAACGAGGATCGTCAATAGCTTCAACTATGACATCTTTAAATTTAGGACTAGCCTTGTAAAGTAAAATTTTACAATCTTCACTTAAGTGTTTTAATTTTATTGTTTTTCCTTCAGCTTGATATTTTTCAACGATATTAAAAATAGCTTCAATGGCCGAATGGTCCGAAATACGAGCTTCAACAAAATCAATCTCTACATTGTCTGGATCATTTTTAATATCGAATTTTTCATTAAAAGCGGTAATACTTCCAAAGAATAATGGGCCCCAAATTTCGTAGGTTTTAGTTCCATCATCTTGTATACGCTTACGCGCTCTAATTTTCTTAGCATTTTCCCAAGCAAAGGATAAGGCTGAAATAATCACTCCAACAAATACCGCAATTGCTAAATCAAAGAAAACAGTTACGACTGAAACAATAACAAGTACAACAGCATCAGATATTGGAATCTTTTTCATAATTCGGAAACTAGACCAAGCAAAGGTCTCAATAACCATCATAAACATTACACCGACCAAGGCTGCGATGGGAACTTGTTCAATATACTTATCAGCAAATAAGATAAACGTAAGTAGGGTAATCGCCATCATAACACCAGATAAACGGCCTCTACCACCTGCATTAATATTAATTACGGTTTGTCCTATCATACCACAACCACCAGTCCCACCAAAGATTCCGCTAAGCATATTTCCTGATCCTTGAGCGATACATTCTCTGTTGCCATCTCCTCTAGAATCTGTTAATTCATCTACAAGATTCATAGTCATTAATGTTTCTATCAGCCCAACCGAAGCCGCTAAAAAGGCATAAGGTGCAATAAATTTTAATGTATCTAAGTTAAAAGGTAAATGACTCCAAAGTTCTGCAAGGTTGAGTTTGCTAGATAATTCATCAAACCCGTTTAAACCTGCTCCTCCGCCATCTCTAATAAAGTCTCCAACATTTATGGATTGAAGTCCACTAAAAATGGAAATCAAAGTCACGATTAAAATAGCTGTTAATGCAGCTGGCATTTTTTTAGTTAATTTAGGTAAACCCCAAATTATGAACATGGTTAGCAAAACTAAAGCAATCATGATGTATAGTTTTTGGCCTTCCATTGTAGATTTTACAACTCCGTTATCTCTTACAGAATAAAAGCCATTATCTTTTATGTTAAAAACAACTTGTTTAGTATCTATATCATAAACTTGATTGTCCGCTATAACAAAAACGGTCTCACCTGTACTGATATTTGTAACTGAGTCCTCATTTATTGAAAATATTTTGGTGTCAGAAATTAAATCTTTAACTGAATTATAACTTACATTGTAAACCAGCTCTTTAGATACGGTTTTACGCATGTTTTGTCCGAAAACATCTTTGGTGTTCTCTTTAAACATCCCGAGTTGTGCCAAGAAAATTACAATCGCTAATCCGTTTACAAAGCCTAGCATTACTGGGTGAGGGATTAAACGTACAAATTTACCTAGCTTAAATACCCCTGCTAATATTTGAATGAATCCCATTAAAACTACGGCTGCTAGTAAATAAAAATAACCCATGTTATCCACAGGTGTGTCAAATAATAAACCTTTAGCATGTCCTTCTTGAATCATGTGAACAAATATAACAGCAACAGCTCCTGCAGCTCCAGAGATTAAACCAGGTCTTCCTCCAAAAAGTGCGGATATAATTCCAATTATAAAGGCGCCGAAGAGGGCTACAATTGGGCTAATTTGAGCGACAAATGCAAAGGCAACAACTTCAGGAATCATTGCTAAGGATACCGTAACTCCAGCTAGAATATCATTTTTAGGGTTTTGAGTAAAGTTTTTTAGGGTGTTTTTCCCAAATTTCATAGTATATACTTTTAAAAGTCGGCAAAGATAGATTATTTAGATTTAAGGTCTCATGTTATAGAATTTAGGAAACAAAAAAAAAAGCACTAGTATAAAACTAGTGCTTTTTTTTATGTAATAAAAGTTGTTATTGCTCTGGAGGAAACTGTACCAACATTTTAGATACAAATTCTTTTATACGAGCCTCTTTCTTTTCAGCATTACTAGAATTTAGATTTCCAGTGCCAGAACCTTGCCAGATTAACTCTTTCTTATTGGTATCAATAAGATCTATAAATAGCATACCTTCAGTAGTGGTGGTTACTTGGTTATTATTCCAGCCTGATCTCCAGCCCCAGCCACCATAGCCTCCCCAACCCCAAGCTCCATTGCCCCAAGCATTGTTGTAAACGTCAACACGTTGGTTAGATTTGGTAAATATGCTTACTAGCATATCTGGATTTTCTGATTTTGTATAGCCTTTAGCCATTAGTTCTGCTTCAATAGCTCTTAAAATTCTTCGCTTATCAATGTCGTTGATTTCTGCTTTGTCAATTCCAGGTTTGAAAAAAGCAAAAGTTTTGTAAGTGTCAAAATTGGCTTCTCTATCGTAATCAGCAGCAACTTTAACTGAGCTGCAAGATGCTAATCCTATTAATAAAAGAAACATTGGAGTGAATTTGAGTAGTTTTTTCATAATGGCTTTGTTTTTAAAGTTAAACGTTATTAAATAAGCTGTCATCAACGAAATTTGGCAAGGTTACTTTTAAGTTAGGTTCAATTTCCATAGCGCGTTTTATAGCAAAAACGGCTCCTTCATTTCTCGCCCAACTTCGTCTTGAGATACCATTGTTAACATCCCAAAACAGCATTTGTTTTAATCGTTTTGATGCTTCCTTAGTACCATCAAGAACCATACCAAATCCGCCGTTTATTGCTTCGCCCCATCCGACGCCTCCTCCGTTATGGATACTTACCCAAGTAGCTCCTCTGAAGCTGTCTCCAATAACATTGTGAATGGCCATATCTGCTGTAAAGCGTGAGCCATCATAAATATTGCTCGTTTCTCGATAAGGGGAATCGGTTCCTGAAACATCGTGATGATCTCTACCTAAAACAACAGTTCCAATCTCTCCATCGTTAATGGCTTTGTTGAATGCTTCTGCGATTTTCATTCTTCCTTCCGCATCTGCATATAAGATTCTTGCTTGCGATCCTACAACGAGTTTATTGTCTTGAGCTCCTTTGATCCATTGGATATTATCAGCCATTTGTTGCTGAATTTCTAAAGGTGAATTCTTTTTAATGTCTTCTAAAACTTTACAAGCAATTTCATCTGTTTTCGCTAAATCTTCAGGTTTGCCAGAAGCGCAAACCCAACGGAAAGGTCCAAAACCATAATCAAAACACATTGGGCCCATAATATCTTGAACATAACTGGGGTATCTAAAATCAATACCATTATCAGCCATAATATCCGCTCCAGCGCGTGATGCTTCTAGTAAAAAGGCGTTACCATAATCGAAGAAATAAGTGCCTTTTGCTGTGTGTTTGTTTATGGTCTTGGTATGACGACGTAAGGTTTCTTGAACTTTCTCTTTAAATAATTCTGGATGATTCGCCATCATGTCGTTAGCATCTTCAAAAGAAATATCTACAGGGTAATAGCCACCAGCCCAAGGATTGTGTAATGATGTTTGGTCACTACCAAGGTCGATATGAATATTTGCTTCGTCAAATTTTTCCCAGACATCGACGATGTTTCCTAAATAGGCGATTGATATCGTTTCTTTTTCGGCTTTGGCTTTATTCACCCGATTAACGAGTTGGTCTAAATTCGTTATTTTTTCATCAATCCAACCTTGATCTAATCTTACTTGCGTGATTTTTGGGTTTACTTCAGCGCAAACTGTGATACAACCAGCAATGTTTCCTGCTTTTGGTTGCGCTCCAGACATACCGCCTAATCCAGAGGTGACGAATAGATTGCCTTTTGGAGCTTTTTTTATTTTTCTAAAACCATTGAGAACAGTAATAGTGGTGCCGTGTACGATGCCTTGTGGTCCAATATACATGTAGCTTCCGGCAGTCATTTGTCCGTATTGTGTAACCCCTAAAGCGTTAAACTTCTCCCAATCGTCAGGCTTAGAATAATTGGGAATCATCATACCATTGGTGACTATAACTCTTGGGGCTTCTTTATGTGAAGGGAATAATCCCATGGGATGACCAGAATACATGGTTAAAGTTTGCTCATCACTCATTTCTGCCAAATATTTCATAGTTAAGCGGTATTGTGCCCAATTTGAAAACACACCTCCATTGCCGCCATAAGTTATTAATTCGTGTGGATGTTGTGCCACAGCATAGTCTAAATTATTCTGAATCATAAGCATTATTGCAGCTGCTTGAGTTGACTTTGCAGGATATTCAGAAATAGGTCTGGCATACATTTTATAATCTGGTCGTAGACGATACATATAAATTCGTCCATAAGTATCTAGCTCGTGTTTGAACTCAGGTAATAACGTTTTATGATCTTTTTTGTCAAAATAGCGTAAGGCATTTCTAAGTGCTAATTTTTCTTCCTCCGCAGAAAGAATCGCTTTACGTTTGGGTGCATGATTTATGGAAGCGTCATAAGGCTTTGGGGCTGGTAATATATTTGGAATGCCTTCTAGTATTTGGTCTTTAAAAGAGAGTTTTGTAGTCTGCATTACTTTTGTTTTAATGTGTTTTTATTGAATCCATATGGGCAATGTCTGCAGCCGCTTTCGCAGCAATAACCACGTTTCAAATGGTATTGTTCTGTGAAACAGCGATAGCCTTCAGGTGTTAAATAGTAGTCTCCGTCTTCAATTGGAACGTATTTCTTCATAGTTAATGCCAAATAAACTTTAAAATGATGGGTTAAATTAGTTTCTATTCCCTTTATATTTTAATTTAAAATAAAAACGTAACCAATAATGCTATGCTTATATTTTCAATTATATTTATAGAAGATATATTTCAAATTTACCTTCAATAATTTAAAAATTCATTTGGTATAACAAAGATAATGTAATTTGGTTTGATTTTTGAAACGAATAAAACATGATATTGATTTCGAAATATATAGTGCCTAGAGGTTATTTAGGAATAACGATTTTTCCGTTTATGTTTTTAAGATCTAAAGATTTAAAAGGAAATGGTGTACTTGTAAATCATGAAAAAATTCATTTGAGACAACAAGTTGAACTGTTTATTATTCCATTCTATATCCTTTATGCACTTGAATTTTTAATTCGATTAATTCAATATAAAAACTGGCAACTAGCTTATAGAAATATTTCTTTTGAACGTGAAGCTTATAAAAACGAAAAAGACCTTGACTATTTAAAATCAAGGTCTTTATGGCAATTTATTAGTTATATTAATCGCTAGTTTTTTAAAATGATTTTTTGAGATTTTGATCGTCCATGTATTAATGTTGCTTTTACAATATAAGTCCCATCTGATAAGTTATGGTTTTTTAATATGAATTCAGTGTCGGTAATAGCGCTCTTACTAAATAATACACGCCCCAAAAGATCGTAAATAATAACGGATTCTATTGGGCTTTGCTCTGACATTACTTTAATATAACTATGATTAGGAGCTAGGATGTTTAAGCTACTTAATTCAAAATCTGACATACTTAATACTTCAACAGTATATCTTAAGATAAATCTATCGTTATAGCTTCCGGCATCACTACTGAAACTATAAGGTGATACTCTTAGATTATGAATTGTATTGGTATAAGTATCTTCAATATAGATTGATTGATTGGTAGTGTTAAATAACCCATCAAGTGTATTTATGGCAATAGTGTAATTTCCACTTGAAGAAATTTCAATTCCTAAAGGAACTAAATCTGAATCGTTAAATGGCGTTGATCGTCCTTGAATAGCCATTTCTTCAGTGTATATCAAAGAGTAGAAGCGATTACTTGTTCCACTTAATTCAAACCCATCATAAATTCTGTCGAAATTATTCGTGGCATTGTCAATATAGCCTACTAAAATGGAATTTGCCTTATTATTTGGTGCGATAAGATCTAGCCAGATTCGGTGTTTTTCGATAACATCTTGACTGGAGTTTTCTGTGCTTCTGTAAAATTCATTATTATCAATTGGCACTATTCCAGAGTTGAGACGCATATTGTTATTAAAAGATACATTGGAAGGTGATGGTGCATCGTGATCCATGAGTACAAAGAAAGCTTGTCCAGCTCCAATATTGCCGTTAAATCCAGATGGATTTGAGCCCGTACTATTATAACCAATATAGTCATTAGCGTTATAGTTGTAGGCATAATCTCCATAAAAGGGGTCAGTTGCTGAACTTGGGGTCGATTGATGACGCCATAAATAGACTGTTCCAAATATTGTTGGAGTATTTATATCACCAGTATCATCCAAAATACTAGCATTTTGTGTAATAAATGCATCGGCAGAAATTCCTGATGGGTAGGGGTTTCCAATTAAGTTCCAATTATCATCTAGTGCGGTTGCCATAGTATTTCCCGCGCCATCATAATCAGGACCAGAATAACCTCCATGTACAATTGTAACCTGATAGGCTCCATTTCTAGGAACACCTCTAAATTCTACTGTATTCGTTGCGATAGCAGTTTCTGGGTTGGTACCAGAAACGCCACGAATAATATAGCCTTTACCTGGTTGCATAACCTCGGTAGTCGCTTGCCAATCTCCATAATTGCCATCACCATTACCTGGTACGGTTGGTATCCAATTGTATCTTGAATTTGAGCCTGGTGACACGTCAGCGACGTTAAAATTCGCGACAGGTGACGACCAATAGACGTAATCTTGAGGGTTTAAACTTGAAACCGTGCGTTGCATTTGAATATTGCCAGAATTAGTGATGCCTGAATTGGTTATTTGAACTAAGTTTGAACCATTTCTCAATATGACTTTTCCGTCTGTTTCAATAACAACAGCGTCGGTAACAATTAAATTAGCATATTGTTGTAGCTCTAAATAACCATCATCTCTAACGTTTAATGATCTTAGTTGTGCTGGAGGCGGTGGAGTTGGTGGTGTTCCTAAAACGATAGGTGAGTTGTTATTGGAGGTAACTAAATCGGGAATGATTACACAGTTTTCATCGGTAGGGATACCACTTGGCGTCCAGTTGTCGTCATCGTACCAATCTGTACTTTGTGAGCCATTCCAGGTTTTTTTATTATTTATAATTGCTACGGTATCTGTACAGCTATTGATGTCTGTTGCTGTATATGTTTGTGTATCCATTGGTGCTGCGTAAACGATTTCAGAATATGTATTTGAAATGTATGGTGTGCTTAAACTAACATCGGTATACAACCCTTCAGCAGGTGACCAAGTGATTTGTGGAGGTGTCGTGGTGCCGGGTACTGTTAGTGAAATATCGTCTATATACCAATTGCTGAGACCAAATGGTCTGCCACTTAATATAAAACGAATACGCAAACTGGTACCCGATAAAGCAGATAGATCGCTATTACGTAGAACGATATTACGAGTTTCTTGACTAATATTATTAGAAACAGAGTTTATTCTATATTGGTTAGTCCAGCCTCCGTTGTCTAAATTTGTTTGTATTGCTACTGAATAGTTGTATGAGTTATTATAGTGTGATAAATATTGTTTCAAGCTTAATTGTAGGTCGGTTTGGCCACTAATATCTATTGCAGGTGTGGTTAATGTCCTAGTTCCACTGGCAGTTGTGCTAGAGCCTCCATTTAATCTTGCTTCGTATGGAGTGCCTCCTGCATATGATGAATTTGTAATACTCCAAGCTCCTCCGTTTCCATTATTTATTGTCCAACCGGTTGGTAATCCAGGTCCATCAAAATCTTCTGAAAAAATATAGATTGGAGTATAGGTTGCCGTTGCATTGGTGGTGAGTTCTGTATAATTGAGCGTACAGTCATCTGCGCCTATTGGGTAGATGGTATCTGTGATAATTAAATCACAAGAGCTCTCGCAAGTTATATTAGCTGCCCAGCCAGATCTTATTCCTGAAAAATCACTATCAAAAACAAAGGTTAAGGCTCCTGAAGTGTCGCTAGATGCAAATGGGCCTGGTGTGGTGGTTCCGGAAAACTCTCCAAGTAATGGGTATGTTTCGTCAGGACCATCGTATACAGAAAGGTAATCATAGCCTGATTCTGTATTGAAAGCTGTAAATGTAGCGACGACATAATCTCCAGGGTTGTCAGGAAAGAATGTGGATGTTTCTGTTTCATTTGTAGAATAATTTTCACTTGCACCGCCAGAGTCATAAAATGTAGTGCCGCAAGAAGGAGGGGGTACACAGGTGATATCTGCAGCCCAGCCACTATTTTGAACAGAGCCATTACTGGTAAAAACAAAGGTCAGTGCACCTGTGCTTAAGTCGGAAGACGTAAACGTTCCAGGTAGTGTTGATCCCGAAAAGGTGCCTAATATAGGATATGAGTCATCAGGACCATCATAAATACTTAATTCATCAATGCCGTTTTCGGTGTTAAATGCTGTAAAAGTGATACTAATTAAGTCTCCAGGAGTTTCTGGGTAATAGGTGGTTGTTTCTGTTTCGTTAGCTGAATAATTGCCGCCAGATCCACCATTATCGTAGACTGTAGTGCCACAGATCGGAGTAAAACATGTAATATTAGCTGACCAACCACTGTAATTTACTAGGTAGTCACTTTCAAAAACAAAAGTTAATGCTCCTGAGGAATCTGTTGATGTAAGCGGACCTGGTATGGTGCTACCTGAAAATGTTCCTAATGAAGGAAAAGTATCATTTGGTCCATTATAAACAGTTAATTCATCATAACTTGTTTCAGTGTCAAATGCTGTAAATGTAGCTACTACATAATCGCCTGGTGTATCAGGGTAAAATGTCGTGGTTTCGTCTTCGGAGTCAGAGTAATTACCACTTGAACCGCCACTATCATAAAATGTACTGCCGCAAACTAAAGGAGGCGTATAAGGTGCGCATGATATACTTGCTGTCCAACCGCTATATTCAACAGAACCATCACTATCAAATACAAAGGTTAGCGCTCCAGATGCATCTGTGGATGTAAAGGGGCCAGGAATTGTTGTGCCATAGAACACTCCAAGTAATGGGTAGCTGTCATCCGGACCATCATAAACGTAAAGGTCATCTATGAATTCAGTATGAAATGCTGTAAACGTAGCGGTAACCGCATCTCCAGGTATGTCGGGAGAGAAAGTTGTAGTTTCTAATTCATTAGAGATATAATCTTCAGTTGGTCCTCCACTGTCATAAAATATACTGCCACAAGTAGGTGGGTGGTAACAAGAGATGTCTGCAGCCCAACCACTACTTTGTATAGTGTTATTACTCGTAAATACAAATGTTAGTGCGCCAGACAAGTCCGTAGACGTAAAAGGACCAGGTAATGATGTGCCAGAATAGTTTCCGATTAAAGGATATGTGGTATTTGGGCCATTATAAACAGCTAAAACATCATTACCACTTTCGGTGTCAAATGCAGTAAAGGTCACTGTAACAATATCTCCAGGCGTATCTGCAAAAATATTTAGGACTTGCGATTCATTCGCAACATAGTTTCCGGTTGCACCTCCATTGTCATAAAATGTTTCACCACAAGTTGGTGGTGCTGGTGGTGGATCGCAGGTTATATCTGCTTCCCAGCCAGCACCAACGTTGGTGTCTCCATCGCTTATAAAATCAAAAGTTATCGCTCCTGTAGGATTTCCTGCGACATACGAAGTAAAAATAGCTGGTAGACTAGTCACTGTACCCAAAATAGGGTAACTATTATTAGGGCCATTGTATGCCGTTAAAACATCTCCTGCGTCCGGAATGTCAACAACTGTAAAATCTACGGTTACCGTTCCTCCTGCAAAATAAGGTGTTATAGTTGTGGTTTCGTCTCCTGCATAATCACCAGTTGCGCCACCTAAATCAAAATATTCATTACCACATACGGGTAAGTTTAAGCATGTTGTTGTTCCTGTTCCTCCACTTTGTTGAAAGTTAATGATTCCTTCAGCACTATCATAATTCGTAATTAAAACCACATAGATTTGACCAGGCAACGCGTTTAAGATTGTCATGGTTTCTGTTGGCGATGGGTCATAACTACAATCTGTTATATAGTCTGTTGCATATGGGTAAAATGCAGGGTTTGTAGTGTTATTAGGGCATGAAGCACAGTCTGTATAAGAAATATTGGTATTTGCATCATTAATATCTGTAAAAGGACCCCAAGCAATAAAGTCGACATCAATGGGGTTGCTGGAAAGGTCTTCTTGATCTATATCAAAATATAAATCACCGGGTTGGTCAGCTACGAGATAGAAATAACTAGCATTGGGTATAGAGAATAAGCAGCCAACAGATGTAGAATTTGTTCCGCCATAAACATTATTAAATGATAAGGATGAATTTCCCGAACAAAATTGTTCGGCACTTAAAATATCTGTTCCTTGGGAGAATGATAAATTAATAAAAATAAAAAGTATAAGAGAGGGTAGTGTTTTTTTCATATGGACATAATTATGAGCTATTAGTGTTTACAGAAAACTAACGAATTGCCATTCGGTTTTCGTTTCGCAGTTGGTATTAGAATCATGCATTACAACTTGCCATTTAAAGCACTTAGCATTTAGGTCGGTTAGAGTTAATTGTTGTTTGCCTATACTGTTTTTGGAAACATTTAAAATTTTAAATTCTTTTACTTCGGAGCGTAGTTTGCCATCTAAACCTTTCCAGCAGCTGTTAAGTGGCTGTACAATTAAAGTCACTTTTAGGTGTTCTTTGTTTGGGGTTTTAGAGAAATCCCATGAAATTATGGCTGTACTAGTTGGTTGATTTTCGTTTGGAACAACTTTACTGTCTATGGTGTAATTTTGAACACAGCGGTTGGTGTCTGATGTAGGTTGTTGACCAAGTAATGGTGAGGATATAAAAAGCAGGAATGCATAAAATAAAGTTCTAATCATAAATCTATATTATTGAATGAGGTTGCAATACAAATGTTAAAAATGAATTTAACAATGTAGGTAATTGGTAAATATAGATTTGGGGAGATTTGATTTTAAAAGTAAGAAAAAATCTAGATTTTAACGTTTTATTAAAATTTTTGTTAGTGTTTTAGTTAAAATGATGAAAAAATCGGATGTAATTAATATTGAGCCATGTGATTAGGTCTTTTTGAAACGTGTATTTCCTAATTACGATTACTATTTTTTAGTGATATTCGCCAATCTTTGATATGTAAATTGTTTAATACATGTTTTGTCAATTTAAATAAGCGCTAAATGTATTTTTTTGCATTATGATATTACATTATTAAAAAAATCAAAAACGGTTACTTATTTTTACAATAAAAAGAATTTGCTTCAGAATCTTATCCATAATCAGACTATTAGTATTCAGAATTCTTCGATTGAAATAACGATTAAGCGCGAAGATTTAATCCATCCCTTTATTTCAGGGAATAAGTATCGTAAATTAAAGTACAACATTCAGCAGGCAAAAGCTGATCATTCAAAATCTATATTAACTTTTGGAGGAGCGTTTTCAAATCATATCGCTGCCGTCGCTTTTGCAGGGAAAGAATATGGTTTTAATACTATTGGAATTATTCGTGGTGAAGAGTTAAGCTTAAAAAATGAACTTAATCCAACATTACAATTTGCTCAATCGTGTGGTATGCGATTTAAGTTTATTTCGAGAGGAGATTATAGAGCGAAAACGAATCAAGAATTTTTAGATAATTTAAAATCTGAATTTGGTGATTTTTATTTGTTACCTGAAGGCGGTACAAATGATTTAGCCGTTAAAGGTTGTGAAGAAATTTTGCAAACAGAGGATTCTAAGTTTAATTATATCTGTTGTCCAGTAGGAACGGGAGGGACTATTTCAGGATTGATTAATGCTTCTCAAAACCATCAGAAAATATTAGGTTTTCCGGCTTTAAAAGGTGATTTTTTACAAGAAGATATTCGTAAATTTGCAAATCAAGATAATTGGAAATTAATTACAGATTATCATTTTGGTGGTTATGGTAAAATAAAGCCTGAGTTGATTTCGTTTATCAATATGTTTAAGAAAGATTATAATATTCCGTTAGATCCAATTTATACAGGTAAAATGTTATTTGGAATATTTGATTTGATTACACTTGGTGTTTTTCCATCAGATTCGAAAATACTAGCCATTCATACAGGCGGTTTGCAGGGTGTTGCGGGTGTTAATGCTATGTTGAAACGTAAAAAATGCCCTTTAATTGAAGTATAAAACATGAAGTTTAGATATTTAATTTTATTAGTAGCTGTATTGGCAATGAGTTGTGGTCCTAAAAAAGGTATCGTAACCAAGAAGAAGCGAAGTAGCACTAATGAAACAGTTGTCGTTAAAGACAGAAAAGAGGAAGTTAAAACGACAGATACAAATTCGGCAGTTGTAAAGGAGAATAAAGCTCCAAGTAGTGTTGAGGTTTATATTGATTTATATGCTGAAATTTCCAAAAACAAAATGCGGACTCATAAAATTCCAGCGAGTATTACTTTGGCTCAGGGTATTTTAGAATCTGGTGTTGGTAAAGGTCGTTTAGCGGTTAAGGCCAATAATCATTTTGGAATTAAATGTCACGGTTGGACAGGTGCTAAGATTTATCATGATGATGACCGTTCGCAAGAATGTTTTAGAAAATATCCTAAGGCTGAAATGTCTTATGAAGATCATTCTGAGTTTTTAACAGGGAGAAAGCGTTATGCTGGTTTATTTGAACTTAAGCCAGATGATTATAAAGGTTGGGCAAAAGGATTAAGAGCTGCAGGTTATGCAACTGATAGAAAGTATCCGGATAAATTAATTAGTTTAATTGAGCGTTATGAACTGCATAAATATGATGATGAAGTTCTTAATGGTACAACAACCAAATCAACTCGAAAATCGACCACAATCATAGAAGGCACAAAAAAGGATGCTCCTAAAAAGCATCTCGTGACTAAAGGTGATACGTTGTATTCGCTTTCAAGATTATATAAAACTACAGTTGAAGCTATTAAAGCCGAAAACAATTTAAAATCGAATGACCTAACTATAGGTCAAGAACTTATTATTTCAAATTAATTTATGTTATATCAAAGAAGTAGTGCTTTATTTAAAGAGGCTCAAAAGGTTATTCCAGGCGGAGTAAATTCGCCAGTTAGAGCATTTAATGCCGTAGGAGGTACGCCAATTTTTGCTAAGTCAGCAAAAGGAGCTTATGTATATGATGAAGATGGAAATCGTTTTATAGATTATATAAATTCTTGGGGACCAATGTTGCTTGGGCATGCATTTCCTCCAGTGGTTGATGCTGTTATTGAAAAGGCAAAACAAGGGACATCCTTTGGAATGCCTACTGCTATTGAAACCGAGATAGCAGAATTAGCAGTTTCTATGGTGCCAAATATTGATAAAATTCGGTTTGTAAACTCTGGTACTGAGGCGTGTATGAGTGCTATTAGATTGGCAAGAGGGTTTACAAATAAAGATAAAATTATAAAATTTGCAGGGTGTTATCATGGTCACAGTGATTCGTTTTTAATCGCAGCAGGAAGTGGAGCAATTACATTTGGAACTCCCAATAGTCCTGGTGTCACAAAAGGAACTGCAAAAGATACACTTTTAGCAACCTTTAATGATCTTGAAAATGTAAGGGAGCTTGTAAAATCTAATGAAGGTACCATCGCAGCAATTATTATTGAGCCTGTAGCAGGTAACATGGGTTGTATTCCTCCATTAGAAGGATTTCTTGAAGGCTTGAGAACATTGTGTGATGCCAATGATATCTTATTGATTTTTGATGAGGTAATGACAGGTTTTAGATTGGCTAAAGGTGGAGTGCAAGAGCTTAAAGGTGTTGATGCAGATATTGTGTGTTTTGGTAAAGTAGTTGGTGGAGGTTTGCCGGTTGGTGCTTTTGCAGCAAGAGATGAAATTATGAATTATTTAGCTCCAATTGGACCCGTTTATCAAGCAGGAACGTTGAGTGGAAATCCACTAGCAATGGCTGCTGGTTTAGCTATGCTTAAAACTATCCATGCTGATAAAGGTTTAATGAATAGGCTAGAGGAGAAAACAAAATATCTTCATAATGGTATTGCTGATGCGCTTAATAAGAATGGTATAGCGCATACAATCAATAGAATAGGATCTATGATTTCAGTCCATTTTTCAGAAGATGCTGTTGTAGATTTTGATTCTGCTGCCAAAGGAAATAATGACACTTTTAAAAAGTTCTTTCATGGTATGCTAAGTAAAGGTATTTATATTGCTCCAAGTGCTTTTGAAACTTGGTTTATAACAGATGCATTAAGTTATGAAGATTTAAACGAAACAATAGCAGCTGTAGAGGAAATAGCAAAAGATTTGTAAATAAAAAAGTCTCGCACATTGCGAGACTTTTTATATATAAAGTAGTTTATTTAGCTTCTTTGAAAATTCAAATAACGTTCATATTGTTCTTCACTTAAAATGGTTTTCATTCTAGTTTCCAATTGCGCGCTTATAGCTTCTAATTTTTTTGCTGTTCCTTCTTCAACTACATTTTGTTTTTCAATAATATAATTGGCTTGAATAAATTCTTGTTGTGCTTCATAAATTTGATCTCTCTGATTGTTATCAAATTTAACGAACTTTCTTAAGGCTTCAGTCGTTTCAGCTGCTTTAGAATTTACAGTTTTTGTCATTTCTAATTTACTGTTTTGAGCTACAGCGGTTTGAGTCCCAAGAAATAGTGCGAATACAAATAAGCAAAGTGTAATTATCTTCTTCATTATGGATTAATTATTTAAAATTGGACACTAATGTAACAATTTTATTCAATAAAATGAAAAAGTATCGCCTAAGCGATACTTTTTATTTTTAAAATGCTTTTAGAAGACTTATTTTCTATCGTCTTGTTTGTCACGTTTTCTATCTTGATTTTTATTACGATCTCCTCTTTTTTTATGTTCTCTAGGCTTCATTTTTTCAAACTTAGCATATTGTTCTGCATTTAAGATCGACTTCATTTCACGCTTCATTTCAATCTGCTGATCTAATCTCGTATTTTGCATTTTGATCATTTCTTCTTGAGAAGGCTTTTCTTTTTTCTCACCTTCTACTACTGTACGATTTTTTCTTAAACCTTCATTAGCTTTAGCTTCTTTTAAAATCAGTGCGTGTACATCTTTTTGTTGTGCTACAGTTAAATCTAATTTTAAAGTCAATTTTTTCGATTTCAAATCAGCAATGTCATTAGGTGTCATTTGCATTCTTGATTCTGACCTGTCTTTGCGATCTGATGTTCTTTCTTTTTTCTGTGCCATTCCATTTATTGTAAATAGAGCTAGGGCAATTACTAATAATTTTTTCATGTCTTTTAAGTTTTATGTTATACTTGTTTAGACCTAAGGTTATTAGATTGGTTTAACTACGACTTGGGTTTTAACAAGAATTTTAACATTTACTATAATTCTACTAATTTGAGTGTTGTTTGATATAAATTGCCTTTTTCAACCTTATTTTTTAGCCATGCATAGAAGCTAATTATAAATATGTCTTCTGTGTTTACGGTAGTCCATTCAAATGATAGTTCTAATTTGTTTCTGAATTCTAGTGTGCTTATGCTTTCTGGTTTTGTGTAATAGTGCTCAGCAAATTTTATAAAAGTTAGAATTCGGATTTGCCCAATTTGCTTCAAGTATTTTGTGTAACGACGTCTAAAACTTTTTAATCGTGAATAAAATAAATCATCTTCTTGTAATTCTATATATAATAGAAGTTCGGCAACATTTTTTTTAATGACCCAGTCTATACCGGCTTTTTCGGTATACCATTGATCGGTATGATAGAATTTTGCTGAAATGGACTTTGCTTTTTTAAAGTCTTCGTTCTGAAAGTAGAACATAAAGCAGGCTAAATGTACATCTAATAGGGTTTCTATGTCATGATGTTTGATGTTTATAATACGTTCTAAAAGTGAAATCGCTTTATTTTGGAGGTTGCTATAGTTGAGGTTTAAAGCTTCAAGCAGTGTTTTCTTTAATATGAAAGATTTATAATACGTGCTTTTTTTAAGTAGCATCAGCTGGTCCATTTCTTGGATATATTGTAGAGAGGCTTCAAATTTTTTATTTCTGAAAAGCGTGTTGGCAATGATGTAAACGATCTGAATTTGATAATATAATTGTTTATCGGTTTCCTTTTTCTGTATTAAGATATCATACGTCTTCATGACGAAACTTTCAATGGTATAATATTTATTTGTGACTAAAGCCGAAATATTAGCGATGGCTAAAATCTGATATAAGGATTTAAACGAAAGAGAGGTGTTTATTTCAATATGATGTTCTTTTAACAGACTTTCAAGTTCATATTCAAAATCTATAACGGTGCCTTTGTAGGTGACCTCGTTTAAAACACATTTTAGTTTAGCATAAACCATATTAAGTCGGTCTTCTAATTGGTGTTTTTTCTGATTGCTTTTTTGTTTAATTATTAAATCTTCTAAATCTATTTTGGGGTAATTTGAAGCGTATTGAATTTTAGTATGATAAATTTCATTCAGTATTCCAAACAGTAAATATTCATCTGCTAGCCGTTCTGCTTTGTCTAAAATCTTATAGGCAATACTGTAATTATTCTGAAGTAAAAATGTGCGTGATGCTAAAATGTATTTAATAATCTGCATGTCTACGGAATTCTCATCTTCAAGATTTTTGTTGGCTGTAAAATCAATTAAAGCTTGGAACAAGCGTTTTCTAAGTGCATGATACGCATTGCTGTTTTCTACATTATATAACTGTTTGCAAATGGCTTTAGAATCGTCATTAGAATTGGCAAGTAATTTAAAAAGTTGAATGTTCTTAGTGTCCTTCCGTTTATTCTTTTGTTGTAGGTAACTCACAAATTTCTGATGGTCTTCATTCGTAAGAGTGTCAATTATTGATTTAATTCCTGTCATTTAAACGTCAGTATAAAGTGTTATGATGTAATAAATATAGTCTTATTTTAGTAATTTTTATAAAATATATCGTCAGTATTGTTGCAATAGTGTCTTTCGAGATCTTGTCTTTTGTTGGAGATTTGACTCATAATCATTAAAACTAAATAGTATGAATTATCAAACAACAGTATCGTTAAAAGACGAGGAAAAGGTAAGTTCAAAAAAGAAAGAACAGAAGGTGTTTAACCATAAGCCAACTCCGGCATTTATAGGAGCCTCTTGGACAGCATTGCTTATTGGGATGGTTGCTTATTGTATTGGACTATGGAATGCAGGAATGGAGCTCAACGAAAAAGGCTATTATTTTACTATTCTCTTATTTGGTTTGTTCTCAGTTATATCTGTGCAAAAAGCCGTTAGAGATAAACTCGAAAACATTCAAGTCACCGAAATGTATTATGGTATCAGTTGGTTCACTTCCATAGCAGCCATCGTTTTATTAGCTATAGGATTATGGAACGCAGATTTGGAATTAAGTGAAAAAGGGTTTTACGCCATGTCTTTTACCTTAAGTTTATTCTCGGCAATTGCCGTTCAAAAGAATACAAGAGATGTCGCGTATATTAATAATATATTAGAAACTAAAGAGGAGGACGATTAGTTTTGATGATAGGTTAGTTAGTGACCTAAAACCTCATAGCTTTATAAAAGGCTGTGAGGTTTTTAAAATGTTTTAGAATTGAGTTTAAGTCATTGGTTATTTTTATATTTCGAAAGACGATGAAAATGCTTTTTTATTATTAAATGTTAAGATAAATGGATGAGGCCATTAAAGTAAACCTAAAAAGAAGTCTTAAAAAGTTCGTAATCGCACTTTTTAGCATATTTGTTATGATAGGATCTGCACTTTATTTTTTTCAGGAAAAGTTATTATTTTTTCCGAGTACTTTAAAGAAAAATTATCAATATCAGTTTCAATATGAGTTTGAAGAATTATTTCTCAAAACAGATAAAAATGCCATTATAAATGCACTTCATTTTAAGGTTGAAAGTCCAAAAGGAGTGATACTTTATTTTCATGGTAATGCGGGCGATTTAAGTCGTTGGGGAACTGTAGCTGAATATTTTGTGGCTCAGGATTACGATGTTCTTATTATGGATTACAGAACCTATGGAAAAAGTATTGGTAAGTTAAGTGAAGACGCTATTTATAATGATGCTCAGTATTGTTACGATTATCTTTTAAAACAATATTCTAAAGATGAAATTACAGTATATGGAAGGTCTTTAGGCACAGGAATTGCGTCTTATGTGGCGTCAAAAAACAATCCCAAACAGCTTATTTTAGAAACTCCTTATTTTAGTATTTTGGATGTTGCCAAAGATCGATTTCCAATTTTACCTGTAAAACAATTGCTAAAGTATCAGTTTCCTACGTATCAATTTTTACCAAAAGCAACCTGTCCGATTACAATTATTCACGGTACTGCAGACGCTGTAGTTCCTTATGCTTCTGGAGAAAAGCTTTTAGAATTGAATATTGAAAACTTGAATTTTATTACTGTTGAAGATGCTGGTCATAATAATTTGATTGAGTTTGAAGCCTACCACTCAATAATTAATACCATTTTGAAATAAAAAAGGCCTCAATATCAATTGAAGCCTTCTTTAAAATGTTTGTTAGTTGCGTTTACTTAGGATCTAAAATTAGATTAATACGCTCAATAGCATCAGCTATATGTATTCTACTCATGGTATCTCCTCCACGAGCTGAACGTAATTGGCTACGTAACGATGTTAACTCCGCTCTTACAACCGCTCTAATATCAGATTGGCTCGTATTAACAGGAGTCACTTTTACGTAAGGACTAGAACGTCTTCCTGCTGTTTGATTTTCTGCAGTCATTAAATACTCTAATCTATCAATATGAGCACGTTGTAAATTACGTCTGTAAGTATCAATTTTCTTACCTGTACGTAATTCACTCCAAACCCCTTTACGTAAATCGCTCATCATATCTGTTAATGCATAGGCATTGCTATCGTAAGTGTTAGCTTCGATAAGACGTTGCATTTTACCTAAACTCATGATGTTGTTCAGTGTTCTAGATTGCATTGCTCTTACACGTTCAACAGAACCTGTAAATTCAATACGGTCAAAAATATTTTTATCTAATAACCATTCTGGAGTTTCAAATAAATTTTCTTGAATAAAAGCTAATGCTTTTTTCTGGTGATCTTTTGGTACAGCCGTATAAACAGCACCTTCTTGGTCAGCAGCTTTGTAATTTTCGTATACACCACCAATGTTATTAGAAACATGTCCCATATAACGGTTAAACTGTGATATTACATGACCATACATTTCGTCTAAATCATCATAGCCTTCACCAGCTTCAGTAGTCCATTCAATTAAGTTTGGTACAATACGCTTAAGGTTTTTAATTCCATATTCACTAGCTAACATGGCATCATCACCTAAATCTTCCGTTTGAGAACTAGGATCAACTACATCACCGGCTTGTTGATGACCAAAACGGTACATTGGGTCACCAGCGTGTTTCATAATCCATTCGTTAAGAATTGGCTTTTCTTCTTCAGCAGTTTTGTCTAAGATTGGTCTATAACCCCAAGAAATCGCATACTTATCGTAAGTTCCGATATCTGGCATTAAGGCCACACCTTCATCTCCTGGTTGTGCGATATAATTAAAACGCGCATAATCCATAATAGATGGTGCCGTTCCGAATTCTTTAGTGAATGCTGCATCACGTAATTTTTCAACCGGATAAGCAACACTAGATCCCATATTATGAGGTAAACCTAAGGTGTGTCCAACTTCGTGAGACGATACAAAACGAATTAAGCGTCCCATAACTTCATCTTTAAATTGTGGGCTTTGTGCTTCTGGATTAATAGCGGCTGTTTGTACAAAGAACCAACCACGTAATAAAGACATTACATTATGATACCAGTTGATATCACTTTCTAAAATTTCACCTGTTCTTGGATCACTAACGTGTGGGCCATTAGCGTTAGGAATTGGAGATGCTAAATAACGTACTACTGAATAACGTGCGTCTTCAGGACTCCATTCTGGATCTTCTTCAACTGTTGGTGGTTCTTTAGCAATAATAGCATCTTTAAAACCTGCAGCTTCAAAAGCGACTTGCCAATCTTCAATACCTTGTTTGATATATTTTTTCCATTGTTCAGGTGTTGCTCTATCAACGTAGTATACAATTTGTTTTTTAGGAACAACTAATTCACCACGCTTAAATTTTTCAATATCTTCATCTTTAACTTCTAATCTCCAACGATCTAGAAATTCTACGGATTTACTTTTTTGATCTTTTAATCCGTAATCTGTTTGGTTACTTGTAAACCAACCTACGCGCTCATCAAAATAGCGACGTTTCATTGGAACGTCTGGTAACAAGATCATAGAATTGCTCATTTCGACAGAAATGCTTCCTGTACTTGAGTTTGAAGGAGGATTGCCAGCGGCATATGTTTTTACGTGACGAGATTCAATATTTCTTGGGTAACTTTTTACCGATTCAATAAACGACTTATCACTTTCAATACGTGAAATTTTATAAGATGTTCTGCTACGTTGCGGAATACCTAAAGGTTTTACATCTTTTTCAAATAAAGGTGTTGCGTCAATAACAGTACTTGTAGAATCTTTACTAAACGCTGCAATAGGGAATGTGAATAAAACAGGTTCGAAATTAGAATTTACAACAGCTTCATTTACAGGAAGTGAATCTGAAGCAACAACATTGTAAGATACAACACGAAGTACAACCTTCTTGTCTCTTTTCTCCCAACGCAATACTTGTTCATTCATCTTTCCACCACCAAAACCAAGGCCAGATGCTGTTTTAGAAATACGCGTAACCATTAGCATTTCTCTATCAAAAAGAGAATCTGGTATTTCATAAAAGAATTTATCATCTACAGTGTGAACCGTAAATAAACCTGTATCACTTTTTGCATCTTTGGTGATGACTTTGTTGTAAGGCTTTGGATCATTTTTTCCAGGCTTTTTAGCTGAAGGTTTAGCCATTGCTGTGGCATCTTTACCTGATTTTCCTGCTTTTTTTGCGGTAGAGCAAGAAAATGCAATAAAGGCTGAAACTACAAGGAGTAGTTTAAGGGATACGTGTTTCAAAATTGTCGGTTTTTTTAAATTTCGTTGAAAATACGTATTCTATTAAGACTATGTTAATATCAAAACCGATTTTAGTATTTCTTTAACGGACTTATTCTAGCGTTTCTAGGTAAGATTGAATGAGCGCTACTCCTTCTGTATGCATCATTGAAGTTCCAATATAAGGCATGCTTAAGCCATCTAAATAGAATGATATTCTGTAATCAATACTAAAATTTTGCTGCACAATATCACTTTCGTCTAATGGAGTTTCATATGCAAGGTTTAAAGTAGATTCATCTTCACAAGACCCTCCGGGAATATGGCAATGTGCACAGTTAATATCCATGTAAGCTCTTGCTCTATTTTCTAAACTTTCATTTTCGTCTTCCCAATTTGGTAGGTTTCTTACGGAAGTACTAGTTGTTATACCCGTTAATTGTGAGTTTGCTATAAATTGTTCCAATTGGTTAATACCATTAATTTCAAAATTCATTGATCTTAATTTTGGACCAATTGGTATAATGTTTTCATTATTACCATGGCATGTAAAGCAATCTGTGTTTGATGGAATTTTATAGGTTGTGGAATTGCTGTTGCCTTCAGTATCAATCCAAGTAACAGGTAGTGAGCTGCCAACTAAATCTAAAATGGCATCGGTTTGTGCATCGTTCCATTTGTAATCTCCAGTTTCCCAAGCTCCATTCAATTTAATTAAAATACGCGTTTCAATGATTTTTCGTCCTAATGATACATCGCGTTCATCAAGATTGTAATAGAAGGTTTTTGCGATAACCGTATTGTCTGGGAAAATAGGTAACCCATCTCCATCATGTTCCATGCTTGTACCTTCTGGTAAAGCTATGATGCGTTGTTTATGAGCGTAATCTGAAAATAAGGTTGTGCTAAGGTTGTACTCAAATCCCTTCGAAGTAATGTTTAATTCGTTTAAATCACCTGAAAATAAATTCAATTCAGAAAGATTAGTTTTAAACTCTGGAACCACGTTAGGTGCTAAAGTTGTAACGCTAAAAATATTAGTGTATAAACTTGTATTATTAGTGCTACAAATGGTTTGAATATAGATGTCGTAAGTTGTATGAGCTAATAAACCAGTAATTTGGATACTTGTATCCGTTGTAGGAATCGTTATTCCACTACCTAGCGAAAACCCTGAAATACCATATTCTACTGTATAAGTTGCAGAAGTATTTGCAGTTTCCCAACTGATGGTAACAGAATTATCAGTTATTGAATTTGATGATATGTTTGTAACCGTATCGCAAACAGGAACCAAATCTTCATCGTCATTATTACATGAGAAAATAATACTCATGAATAAGAATAGCAAACACGTTTTTTTTAACATCTGGCTGATTTTCTAATTTATAGCTAGTTGCAATGTAATAAATTTTTTTTTGAACGATAATAAAGGTGATTTTGAAGTCTATTTTTAAAATAAAAAAGAATGAGCTGACCATATCATTTAATTTTAAACTCAGAAGATACAATCCCAAAGTATAGACATTTTAAAATTTAGATAAAACTTTGAATTGGCATTTCTAAAACGAATTTAGTTGAAGGTGTGGGTATTACTTAAATTCCGTAATAAGTAAAGCATGGTCGGAATCTGTGTAAAATTTCTTTTCTGTGCTGAGAATAGTTTGTTGTTTCTTTATCCAAATATGATCAATTTCTAACAAAGGCATTGGGTAAGGCCAGGTCGCTGAAAATCCCTTCTGAAAGTTACGTGCAGATGTATAATTGGTTTTAAAATGATTAAAATAAATACTTTCGTAAGGGGTATTAAAATCCCCTAGTATAATATCAATGTCGTGGTCTTCTAGGTATTTATAAATTTTGGTAAAGGCCTTTTTTTTATTGTGCCAAGGTTTTGCAAAAATGTCAACTATTATTACTTCAAACGTGTTTAAGCCTATTTCTACTTTTAAGTGATTGAGTTTATAATGGCGTTCTTCTTCAATATAATCAACGATTGTTATGCCTTTTTTGGCAACGACCATCATGTTTCCTTCTAAAAATTCAATATTATAATTGTGGAGTTCTTGTTTGAATTGGGAATTAAAATTATTGTCTTTATGTAAAACTTCAACAAAAAATAGAGCGTCTATACGTTGTGCTTCTAAAGTTTTCTTTAAAACGTCAATATTATAATCTTTTTGGTCAGCGATATTCCACAAAAATATTGAGTTAGTTGAATTAACATTACTGCTTTCAAAATTAATATATTGATTGTTAATCCAAATAAAAGACAGCAAACCAATCAACCCCAATAAGGTGAAACGGATACGTTTCTTGTTATAAAATAGTGCTATAAGTGGGAATATAGCTAAAATTAAAATAGGTACCGGAAATGCGTAAAATAGAATACCGGTAAGATAAAGGTGGTCTTTGAAACCGAAATGAATCAGTAACAAAAAAACAT
The DNA here is from genome assembly GCF_013404085.1 of Winogradskyella helgolandensis. Lineage (NCBI taxonomy): Bacteria > Pseudomonadati > Bacteroidota > Flavobacteriia > Flavobacteriales > Flavobacteriaceae > Winogradskyella > Winogradskyella helgolandensis. Next base: position 1,650,088 of record NZ_JABFHO010000001.1, read on the forward strand.
ATCCTATTAAAAGATATGTTTTTTGTTTTTTTAGCCACTTCATCATAGGTTATATCATTTGAACAAACAAACCGTCATCGGTTTTGTCAACCTTAGTTAAGCCATGTTTAGCTAATCCTTTTAAACCTTTGTCCCAGCCTTTATTACTTAAGCCAGATTTAGATTTAAGAATATTTAAATCCATACGTTTTTCAGCTTTTAAAACTTCTAAAATCGCTTTTTCATTATCACTAAGATCTACTTTCTTCTTCTCTGGTCGCATTTGAGGAAAGAATAATACTTCTTGGATGCTCTGATTATTAGTTAAGAACATAATTAAACGATCCATTCCAATACCCATTCCAGATGTAGGAGGCATTCCGTATTCTAACGCACGTAAAAAATCGTGATCAATAAATTCTGTGGCTTCATCATCACCTTTTTTAGCTAAACTTAATTGGTGTTCAAAACGCTCGCGTTGATCTATTGGATCATTTAATTCTGAATAGGCATTGGCAACTTCTTTACCACATACCATTAATTCAAAACGCTCTGTTAATTCAGGATTCTCTCTGTGCTCTTTACATAAAGGACTCATTTCTTTTGGGTAATCAGTAATGAATGTTGGTTGAATATAATTCCCTTCACATTTTTCTCCGAAAATTTCATCAATCAATTTGCCTTTACCCATCGTCTCATCCACTTCTATATGCATGCCTTTTGCAGCTGCTCTAATTTCGTCTTCAGACTTATTGTAAATATCAAAACCTGTGAATTCTAAAATAGAATCGCGCATGGTAATACGTTTATATGGAGCTTTAAAGTTAATTTTATGTTCACCAAAAGTGGCTTCAGATGTTCCATTTACAGCTAGTGCACAATGCTCTAAAAGTTTCTCACAGAAATCCATCATCCAATTGTAATCTTTGTACGAAACATAGATTTCCATGGCTGTAAATTCTGGATTATGAGTTCTATCCATCCCTTCATTTCTGAAGTTTTTAGAGAATTCATAAACGCCATCAAATCCACCAACGATTAAACGTTTTAGGTATAATTCGTTAGCAATTCGCATGTATAACGGAATATCTAAACTATTGTGATGTGTTATAAACGGACGTGCGGCAGCTCCACCAGGAATGGGTTGTAAAACTGGAGTCTCTACTTCAAAATAACCAGCATCATTAAAAAATTGACGCATAGCATTAAAAAGCTTGGTCCGCTTAATAAATACTTCCTTAACGTGAGGATTTACAGCTAAATCAGCATAACGCTGTCTATAACGTTGCTCAGGATCTGTAAATGCATCATAGGTTTTTCCGTCTTTAACTTTTGGTATTGGTAAAGGTTTTAAGGCTTTACTCAGTACTTTAAAATTTTTAACCATTACCGTTTTTTCACCAACTTGCGTTGTGAAAAGTGTACCTTCAATTCCAATAAAATCACCTAAGTCGAGTAATTTTTTAAAGACATCATTGTAAAGTGATTTGTCTTCGCCTGTACAGATTTCATCGCGATTAAAATACACTTGAATACGACCTTCGCTATCTTGCAATTGTGCAAAAGACGCTTTTCCTTGAATGTTAATTGCCATTAAACGACCAGCTATAATAACCTGTTTACCTTCTTCAAAATCCGATTTTATCTGTTTTGAAGTATGGTTTACCGGAAATAAATCCGCTGGATAAGGGTTGATCCCTAAAGCTCTAAGCTTTTCTAACTTTTGGCGTCTTACCAATTCTTGTTCTGAAAGTTGCATTCTTATTAATTTTTATCGACTTACTTGTTTTTCAGTAAGCAGATGCAAAATTACACTTTTTACAAAAATTAACGAGCTCCTTTTGGGTTAGATTTTATAACCTCTAAATTTTCTTTTAAATCATTATTATCTGGATGTAATTTTATCGCTTCTTCTAGGACTTCTATTGCCTTTGTTTTATTGCCGGAAACACCAAGCGTATTGGCTAAGCTCATAAATGTTCTTGGTTGATCTGGAAATATCTTAGCGTTTAAAGTAAATACTGCAATAGCTTCGTCAACTCTATCTGTTCCATAGAGGATTCGACCATAAGTATTGAGTCCAAACATGTTTGGTGCTTTTCCTTTAAACTGTTTTAGTAGCTCTTTCTGTTTTTGTTTTAAGCCTTCGGCACCTTCTTTACTCAGAATATTATTAACGGTGCTTACAATCTGATAGTTAGGTTTATAATCGTTTACCGTAATAATATTCTGGATGTCTTCCTCAAACGTTTTGATAGGATGTTCTACAATACGGTTGATTTCTTTTCCATTCTTATAAAAAATAACTGTTGGTACGCGGTGAATGTTTAAACCAGCTTCTTCATGTTGAGGACTTTGTTTGTACATGTTTGCTTGCCTACTTACTGCAACCACTGTTAATTGTTCCATTGGAAATTCACAAGCATCTAACACTTTGTAAAATTTTGGAACTTCCTGTTTGCTATCTCCACACCAAGTACCCAAAAATAGAGTGATGGAATAGTTCTTTAGTTCTGAGGCAATTGTACTAATCAATTCTATATTTGGTTCGTATGCTTCATGGTTTTTAGTGAACCATGATTTGTAATTATCTCGCTCTAAGCCTTTTTTATCAATTCTTCCGAGTAAATAAGGAGTTTCACCTTCGTTTATGATTTCTTGATTTAATTGCTGTGCATGGGTTTGAAATGCCATTATTAATGTGATGAGCATTAAAAAAATGTTCGTTTTCATTTTGATGAGTTTATAATTAGAATGATGAATTGTAGATTAATGTCATTTCGAATGCTAAACGCATAAGGAATCTCATAGAGAATTTATAGACATGTTCTTATGTGAGATGCCGCTATACTAAACCTTTCGGTTTAAAGTCGCGCACGCTTCATGCTACCGAAATGACATTATATTAAAAACGGGGTAATTTTCTAGACTTACTTTGCGGCTACAATAGTCCCTTTAATCTTCAGGATTTTGTTCCCTCCTTCAGCATTAGACATTACCGTGATGGTTTTGGTGAAGGCACCCAATCGCTTAGTATCGTATTTAATTTCTAATTCACCTTGGCTTCCTGGTTGTATAGGTGCTTTAGAATAGCTAGGCACTGTGCAGCCGCAACTTGTTTTTACTTTTGTAATGAGTAAGGGAGCATCACCAGTGTTGGTAAATGTAAAGAGGCGCTTCCCTTCAGAATTCTGAGTAATCGTCCCGTAGTCAATAATTTCTGTTTTAAATTTTAAAATAGCGACTTTAGAATCGTATTTGTCAAATTCAGTTGGTGGTGCTACGTTAAAAAAGTTCATTGCTAAAACTAAAATAACGGCAATGTTTAAAGTTTGCTTCATAATAAATATTTTAAATGATTAATATGAAAACAAACATCACATATAAACATGTAAATGTTAAAAAAACCAGGTTGGAAATCGGTACTAGTACCAAGGTTGAATTTTGTAACTATTTGATAAATAGTGATTTTGCATCATCTCTAGATTGTACATTGAGTTTCTTGTAGATGTTGTTAGTGTGTGTTTTTACAGTACTCACACTTAAAAAAAGGGATTCAGCAATGTCTTTATTTGTTTTATCTAAGAGCAAATGCTCTAAAACCACTTGCTCTTGTTTAGATAATTTTGCTTTTAAATCGTCTATTTTACATTGATTGCGTTTCCAAAAGCGATACAGGAAAAATAGATTTAGCATCATTGAAAATCCTAAAATAGCATAGAGGAAAATACTCAAGTTTGATGTTGTATTTCCATGCGAAGAAGATAACATATAACGATCAGCTTCTAGTTCGTTGGAATATTGATTGGTGTAGGTTGAATTTGGGTAACTTGTTTCTAATCGTGTTTTTAAATTATCGTAATAGTCGTTTTCCTTTAAATCTTCAACATAATAGCTATGCAAATCACTACTTCTATCCGATAAATACTTATAAATATAGAGTTCTGCTAAAGGTTCATTTAAAGCCTCACCGAAGTATTGAAGGGTTTTAAACCATTTTTTGTTATTTAGTTTTCGATTGGCTTCACTTCTAAATTCACTATAAGCAAAACGCATATCATTTTTTAATGAATCGATTTTTACAAAAGCGTTAGCCTTTGGGTTATTGGATTCTACCCGGCAAAATACCTGGTTTCCAAATGAAAAAGGTAACTTTAAGGTGTCCGAATTTTTGGCAATGAAGAGGAGTTCTTCACTATCACTACAATGCCCATTAAAGTGATTGATACCTTGTTGCATATCGGAACATTTATCTACATGAATGCGATAGATTCTGTTTTCGGTATCGAGCATATTCCCTTTAAATTCAAAAAAACCATTAGAGTCAGCCGATGTTTTTGCAATAATTTGTTCGGAATACACACCAGACATTTTTCGGTAATCTTCAACAATAGAAAGGTATACAGATCTGTCCCATTCTTCAGGGTTTGTATAACCCGAAAAAGAATATTGAGCTTTACAAACTGAGGTGATAATTAAAAAAACGTATAGTGTTTTTAGTCGCATGTAACGAAACTACATAAATTTATTAGGATTTTGATACATCAAATTCATAAAAAGTGTAACAAACCGAGTGGAATGACGTCCTATTTATACATCAAATCATCAAACAAATTATGAGTATCTGGCGCGTTATCCTTTCTATCATTTGTCCACCTTTAGCAGTTTTAGATAAAGGCTGTGGTTCAATTCTAATCACGTTTCTATTATGGCTATGTGGTTGGGTGCCTGGTGTTATTGCCGCATTGGTTATATTGAATAATCCAGAGCGATAAAAGTCTTACCTTTGTAGCTTTAAACACTAAAATATTACAATGAAAAAGGTTTTTACACTACTTATGTGTGCAGTGCTATTGGCGCTTAGCAGTTGTCAGTTCTCTGAAAATATTTACATAAATGAAGATGGTAGTGGTACCGTAAAATTCTCAATGGATGCATCAGAAATGATGGATGTGTTAGAACAATTAGGTGATGACGCTTCTGGCGAAATGAGCAAAGCTGTAGATTCAACAATTGTTTTTAAAGACTTTCTAGTAGAATATAAAGATAGTATAGAGAATTTGTCCTTAAAAGAGCAAGAAAAGATTAAAGCCATGGAAGATTACAAACTTCATATGGTTATGGATCCTGATAAAAAGAAGATGTTTTTTGATATAGAAACAGATTTTGATAATGCCAATGAGTTGCGCGATATGTACAAAGCAATGAATAATTTCAATAGTTTAAAAGGAGATGAAACTGCTAGTGATAACTTACCGTTAAGTCCTTTTTCTAGTATGGGGAATGAAGGTTCAACTTTGGTGAGTTACTCATATGATGGTAAGGTTTTTAAAAGAAGTGCTGAGATTATTGATGTCGAAAAACACCAACAATCTTTAGATAGTATTGATAAATCGGCTATGATGTTGGGATCGTCTAAGTATAGAATTAATTATCATTTTCCAAAAGCTGTAAAGTCCTTTTCAAAACAAGGAGCCATGTACAGTGAAGATAGAAAAACGGTTACTTATGAAGTTGCGTTTATCGACATGCTTAAGAATCCAGAACTATTGGATATTGAAGTTGTTTTAGAAGATTAAAAACTAATTATTTTGAATAAAACGATACAACTTCAGGATTTAGGAATTAAGGATTTTAAGGACACTTGGGATTACCAAGAAGCACTTTTTAAAGCCATTTTAGAGACTAAAATAAAGAATAGAAGAGAGGATGCAGGTTTAGTTACTGACAATCACTTTCTTTTTGTAGAACATCCACACGTCTATACTTTGGGTAAAAGTGGAGACTTGTCTAACTTATTGCTTTCAGAGGAAGAACTCACAGAAAAAGGAGCGACTTTCTACAAAATAAATAGAGGTGGAGATATTACTTATCATGGTCCAGGCCAAATTGTAGGTTATCCGATTCTAGATTTAGATAATTTCTTTACAGATATACATAAGTACTTACGTTTTTTAGAAGAAGTGATTATTCTCACATTAGCTGAGTATGGATTAAAAACCGAACGTAGTCCTGGTGAAACAGGGGTTTGGCTCGGGGTTGGAACACCATTTGCTCGTAAAATTTGTGCAATGGGAGTACGCGCTAGCCGTTGGGTAACGATGCATGGATTTGCATTGAATGTGAATGCCGATTTAGGGTATTTTGATCATATTATTCCATGTGGTATTCGCGGCAAGGCAGTTACAACACTTAATAATGAATTAGGTGTCGATAAAGTTGATGAAACTGAGGTGAAAACTAAGATTTTGAAACATTTTTCAGAATTATTCAATGCTGAGTTTACAGCGTCTGTGGATTAGTTTCTTTGGCTGTATTTTCGCTTCGTTTTGATGTAACCATATCTTAAATCATCATAAAATAGACTGATTGCTAAGATAAATGCAGCTACTAATAATGTATTTAATTTTATATCTAATTTTGAATAAAGGTAACCGCCAACGAGTCCTCCAAAAAAGAAGAAGCAAATAATTGCAATTCTCAGCTTAATCGTTGCTATTATTTGGGTTCTGTTATGGTGATTTCCTCGGAAACATAATTGGGAAAGCTCAATTCCTAAATCTGTAAATAAACCTGTTAAATGGGTTGTTCTCACCACTGCATTAGAGATTTTTGTTACCAGTGAATTTTGGAGTCCCATAGCAAAGAGAAGTGCGCAAATAATGACATTTGGATATTGTATTGTAGTTATGTCGCTTGTAAAAGCAATTACAGCTAAAATAAGAACTTCAATTAATGTTGGGAGAACAAAAACATTCATTCGTTTGTTTTCTTTGAATTTTTCAATAAGAAAACTTGAAAAGAAAGAGCCAAAAAGGAACGATATAATATAAAGTAAAAAGATAGTGCCTTTCCAAAATTCAAAATTGGCTACATCACTAATAAACAGCGCAAAATGGCCGGTGACATTGGTGGTTAATTGGTGAAATGCTAAGAATCCAGTGACATTGACAATACCCGCAACAAACGACAAAATAGTAGCAATTCGCAGATTGTGTAATAATGTTCTGCTTTTACCTTGATGTCTAAACATGCCTTTTATTTTAGAGGATCAAATTACATACTTTTTATGAAAATAAGACTTATAGTGTACAATACCTGTTTCAATTAGAGCAATTCCCATTAAGCATGTGCATCTCACTTGGGTTATAGGCGTTATTTGACGCAAAATTGTAGCCATTCATAAAGTCGTCCATTCCTGAAATTAGAGTCGTTAAACCACAAAAATCGGATAACTGAGGATTCGATTGGATGTTAATTATACCTCGGTTAAACGCGAAATTTACCATTGGGTCCAAATCTGTAATATTTGCGTTTTCCCAAATTAGCAACGCGTGGTAGTCAGCCTGATTATCGCTAAAATTAATGTTTTCAATGCCGCTAAATGTTGTAAGTGCATTGTTTCTAGATATTTCTAAAGTATGGTTAAGATCTGTTAAATTTTCTAAACCATTCAAGTTACTTAAGAGCGGATTGTCAGCTATATGAAGCGATATGGCTTGACTTAAATTTTCTAAACCATCTATATTTTGTAAAACATTATTGTTGGTTATGTTTACTGCAGAAGTGCTGGAGGTTATATTATTTAACCCTTCTAAGTTTAATAAACTATCATTATCAATAATGCTTAATTCTCCACAACTAGCAACACCTTCTAAACCAATTAACGAGGTTAAACTGTCATTGTTAGAGATCGATAGCGTATGCGGAACATTGCTTAAATTTTCTAATCCGGAAATTGAATTTAGACTCGGGTTATATACTACCCAAAAATAATTAGTAACAGAACTTAGAGAAGATAATCCATCTAAACTTAAAAGCATATCATTATCTGCAATATAAACTTGGTGAGCTGTAGTGATACCATTGAGTCCAATACAATTAATTAATTGGTCGTTATCTTCAATAGTTAGTTTAGCATAGGAGTAAGTTATATCTATATTTTCTAAACCATTAAAATTGGTGCATATGGTGTTTCTTATAGAAAGATTCCCATTCACTGAAGTTATACTTTCGAGTAAAGACAAATCTGTAATGTCGGTTAAATTCTGTTGTAGGCTACCTATGTTAAGATTACCATCGATTTCATTATAGCCATCATTACCAAAAGCGTCGACCATAGATTGATCACTTAATAATAAATCATCATCGTAAATTTTAATATCCGTAGTAAAACTGAATGAAACCGTTGTTGTTTTTCCTTGTTCATCAACAGCCTCAACCCAACCTGTATAATCCGTTAACCCTCTTAAGCTTTCAAAAGATTGGTTTAATGCTATTGATTCGCCTTCTATAAGTAGGTCTTCTAGATAAATATTGTATATAATTTCTCCTTCTTCTGGGTCAGTAGAAGCAGTCCACGCAATTCTTGGATAAAAAGGGTTGGTGCTGGTTATAGTTATTTCAAATAACGATGGAGGCTGATTTAGGGTAGTTTCAAAATTAAAAGGTGCTGAAATTGTATGTCCTTCGGGATCAGAAGCTACAACTTCACCACTATAACTTTCGTTTTCTAGTAATCCTTCAAAACTGTAAGTTGTATCTGTGATGTTATCTACCTGTTTTATGTTGTTAAGATAAACGTCATAGAATACAGTACTTCCTTCTGGATCTATGGATGGACTCCAAGTGATGTCAGCAGAAGTCTCCGCAATAGGATGTACTGTAACTTCAAAAGTTGAAGGAGGTTGATTTTCAGTTTCATCAACATCATTGTCTGAACACGCAGATACACAAATGAAGAAAAGTCCTAAGATTAGTTGTCTTTTAATTACTGCAATTTCCATTGGCAATATCAGTTGTTGAGGGGTTATATGAGTTGTTGTTTATTGATGGACTAGAACCTGGAGAGAAGTTTTGCATTAAATCTTGTAGTGCACAAAAATCTGATAAATTGCTGTTACCAACAAAGTTTATGGTACCGCCTATTTGGTTTAAATTTTCTAAACCATTTAAACTTGTAAGGCTTGTGTTATAGAAAAAACTCAAGTTACCATAGGTTATTTCGGTAAGAGTAGCTAGGCCATTTACGTTTTGCAAAGCCGAATTATCTTGAATATCAAAATCACCTCCAACAATACTTAAGGAGGATAACGCATTAAAATTTTCGAGTAATGTGTTTTTTATAAATACACGACCAATACTTTCAATATTATTAATTCCCTCTAATGTGGTCAGCGCCGTGTTGCTTGTTAAATTTAGATCGCCAATTAACGCCGTAACGCTACTGAAAGCATTAATTTGAGTTAGAGACCAATTCGCTTGAAACCAAATACTATCTACAGAATTTAAATTGTTAAATCCAGTAACAGTAATTAGATTTATATTATTTAATATGGCTAGTGTTGTGCCAATTGTGGTAAGATTGTTTATGCCTGATATATCTTGAAGATTACTATTTTGTTCAATTTGAAATGTACCAAATACTTCTTCCAATTTGTCTAGGCCATCTAAATTATTTAGACCATCATTATTACTGATTTTGAAATTCTGACCAACATGCTCTATGCCTAAACCTGATAAACTCGTTAAGGTTCCCATAAAATTGATATGAAAATACCCTCTCACTATTTTTATGCTGTTAATAGGTGATAAATCCGTAACATCAGTAAACACGGCAAGTCCATCCATCTCTAAATTACCGGTGATTTCAATGTATCCAAGTTCTCCAAAGCTATTGACGGCTTGTTGTGTTCTTAGGCTTAAATCCCCTTGGTAAATACCATCTAAGGTTTCTAAATTAGAAATTAAATTAGTTGTATTATCTATGTCATCTTTAGCAACAATTTTAAGGTTGTAAACTGTTGCCGCATTTAGATTTTCGATTAAAAAGCTAGTCTCGCTCAGGTTTGAAGCAATCAACGTATCATCAATGTATAAATCGTATGAAACATTTGTACCTTCTGGATCTATAGCTTCTGTCCAACTGACATCAATTGAAATATTGCTTGGTGTAGCTAAAATAATTTCAAAATTGCTTGGTGGTAAATTTTCAGTAGTTGTAAATGAAAAATCAGCAATGCGCTCGTTGCCAGAAGGATCGTGAGCTATAACGAAACCTTCATAATCATTTGAGATTGATAAGTTTTCAAAACTATAAGTTCTAGTGTTTTGATGACTAGAATATTCTTGGTTTTCCAAATAAACCGAATAACTTATTGTGTCTCCTTCTGGATCAAAGGATTCGCTCCAGCTAATATCTATATTGGTAACACTGGTTGAGTTTACAGTAACTTCAAATTCTGAAGGAATACCATTATTACTTGTATCTGTAGAGCAACTCAATGCTGTTAACACAACAAGTATAAGGAGTGATTTTGTTATATTAATGTAGGTTGGTTTTTCTTTTGTAGGTATTGGAGTCAATAGTTTTGAAGTAAAAGATTAGAGAACTAAGTTCTACTTTTTTTTTAACATGTACAAACCAAATTATGTCTCATCATTAAAAAATACCTTATAAAAATGCATTTTTTTGTCCTCATCGTAACCACGTTCTAAATATTCTGCTGAGGCATCTGGTGCATCAACATCTAGTTTTATTTGTATGTTGGTGTCCAATTTAATTTCGGTTTTAATCTTTTGCTTTTGTTTTTTTAAAGCAACTTCCGAAACGTCAAACTGGTTTCTAATGAGGACTTTATTGTCAGTCTCATAAATCTTTTTATAGTCTTCAAAAAGTTGAATTTTATCTTCCTCCTCAAAAACTTCTTCTTTAAACGTATCGATATTTACAATTTCGTTTTCTTTGAAAAAGTCAACTGTTTTAGCTAAAAAGTTGCTCTGTTCTTGACCTCCATAATTAGGTTGTAATATTTCTTTAGAAAATTCTCTGCATAGCTCTATGCAATTCTTGGTGTGCTGGTTGCTATCGTCAGGATACCTAATGTTTAGGAAACTTTTAATCCAATATTGGGTGTCGTAAGTGTTGTTATCAACGCTAAATACAATTTTACCTTCCATGTCGGAAGTATTCAAAATTAAACACCCTTTATCTACCTTCTTAGCTTGAATCCCTTTTTGCACTAAAATGTCGTAGTTATTATCTTCTAAATAGGTCTGAAAAAATTCTGTTTTGTTTTCAATTTTAAAGATACCAATGGCATCGGTAAAATAGTCTTCATATTGTACATTTTCAAAATGACAAATAAGGACATCTCCTGTTTTAATTTGAGCCGAATTACTTTGTTCAAACAAATGGGTTACAATATGCTTTGAAATCTCTACAAAATCAGCGTCCTCTTTAAAAAGTTGATCGCTGTAGATGTTAATTTCATTCAGCCCAACATCACTATGGTGATGGAAACGATAACTTTCTGCAACACTTACAAAAGGCTTTAAAAGATACGGTAGCATTAAATTATAAGTGGCTTCATCAAATTCTACAATAGCATCAGAAAAAGCATTTTTTGTGCCATTAAATTTATTGCCAACTTTGTGAATTATACAGCTTCTTAAGGATGCTTTTTGTCGTTTTATCATGGGTAGAAATAGTGTCTAAATATTGATTATGCAAAACTACAAAAGTAGGGCTTATTCTGATTGAAAATAGTCCTAAAATAGAATTGCTTTTAGTGTAATTTGTATACCACTATGGTTTTATCATCGCTTTGTGTGATCAATTCCAAACCTCTATCGTTATCTAGTTTTTCTAGAACTGCAGCTGCCGTACCAAAAACAGGAAAATTAGGAATTGATTTGGCTTGACTATCAAAAAGATATACCTTTTTAGATTGTAAATCTGTAGTGGTTACATAGATTTTATCATTTAAATAATAGATTCTAGGCTCAGTATAGTCGCCATAATCTAAATCTATAGTTCTCGATTTAATGATTAATCTATTCTCTCTTAAGGAAACTAAAGTTTTACTAGTGGTGGCAATCTTGTGTTTGTCTGTAAGATTTAGGTTTTGTGTGCTTAAATTCCCTCTAGTATCTACTTGAATCAGTTGGCCTAATGTGTTGGTCGTTGTAAATTTATTTTGGTATAAGTAAATGTCATTACCCGAAAAACGAATCTTGTCTTTTACATTAATTCTAGCAGCACCTTGTCTGTTTAAAATTTTAAGATGTTCGCCAGAACCAAACACGATATAATCTTTGCTTCCTATTCTGAAATGTTTGGGTTGAGATGCAATTTCAGAATTATCGTTTTTATAATTAAACCCGCCAACAGACTGTCCTTTTGCATTGTACATCAAGAGGTTTTTACCTTGAGTAACAAGTAATCGGTAGTCTTTTCGTTTGTCATAATCAAAAACCGAAAGCGGTTGGGTAATGGCATCGTTAAATTTTAAAGGGAAAGGGGAGACATCATTACCATTTCGATCTAAGATATAAAGTTGATTTGGAGTTGTAAACGCTAATTGCAAACGACCATTTTTATATATATCAATCTGCTCAACTTGGCCTGAAATTCGACCTTGTAGTTGTTTTTTCCAGAGAATGTTACCCGTGCTAGAGACAAGATAAAGTATGTTATTAATATCTTGCACTACAATATCGTGTGCTTTAGAAACATGATTTTTAACGGCTTGTGGTGTTGTTAAGATGGTCGCTTCAAGTTGTGTTGTAAACGTTTCGGCAACAGAATTTGAAGCTGCTCTTTTTTTGAATTTCTGAATGATTCCGTTAATATGTGTATAATTATCTTCGCGTATAAACTGAACAGCATTGGCATTATAACCAGTCATAGTGTTACCCAGAACACTAGATAGTTCTTCAGAATCTTTGAAGATAAATAACGATGCTTCATCACTCAAATTATCACTGATACTTTGAAATGCATCTGAATTAGCGAGTGTATTACCGTTTAAAGCATCAGTTAAAATAGACTTTAGAGTTTCGGTAGAATGAGAAAACACAATAAAATTTTCAAAAACAGAAAAGAAATTCGCATTTTCAAAACGAATAAATGGTTTTAGGTTTGACTTGAAGAAATCTCGATTTCCAAATTCATAAATATCGATATCTCTAAAAGATTCAGATATTAATTTATCCTCAATAGATTCAACAATTAAGTTGGGATCTAATGAATGGAGGGCTAATACATCGTCAATTAATGCAATTTCATCTGTTAAGTTTAAGAAGGTTTCAGGGACTTCAATAATGCTACCCCTTGCTTGATTATTGTTTCTGTTAAATACTGAAAAATTATCATAACTAATACTGATTAATGATGCTGTATTATAAGGGGCAATTGAAGGGGAGTTTGTTTTTTGTGGAATGGTGTTTTTAAAACTGTCAAGAGCGTTGAAACTTGAATCTTTAGAGGTTATTATGCCGTTATAATTCAGCCCTTTTTCTGCATAATCAAAATCTAAAACGGTAAAGCTTGAATTATCTTTATTTACGATATCGGAAAACAATAATTTAGAATAATTAGTCGCCTTTGATTTAAATAGGACGGAAGCCACCGATTTTTCATCTGTCGTTTCAATTAATTGACTAAGTTTAGTGTTTTCGTTTTCGGAATTGAGTGTTTTTAAAAGTTCTAAATTATTTGAACCTGCAAAAGTGTTTCCTATAATTTTATGGTAAATGGTTTGGTCGTCTATTTGGGTTTCTTCAATGTTTATATCGGTCAAAGTTTTTGAAATAATATTCTTAATAGAGTCCAAGACAAAGAGCGAACTATCGTTTTCCGTTAGAATGAGAAAATTTGAGTCTTGAGATGAGATATAAACATGCTCGGTTGTGTTCAGATTATTGAGAAATAAAACGGCATTTTTTAACTCCTTATTATATAGGTTGGAGAGTACATCATTATTTTCAATACTATTAACAAAATCGTTGAGCTCATTTACACGAATGACTGAAGTGGATTCAGCAGGAATAAATTTATAAGGTTGTTTGGTTTTGTTGTAGTCTTTTTGGCATGCAAATACAAATGTGAATACTATTAATAAAAAACCAAGTCGCTTCATTAGATTAAAAATTTAATTTACAAATATAAAAGTTATATATCCAATTTGTATTGCTCAGGTAATAATCTAAATGATTTTCTATGATATTTGGTAATGCCGTATTTTTTTATGGCAGCTCTGTGTTCTTTTGTTGGGTAACCTTTGTTTTGTTTCCAGTTGTACATGGGAAATTCGTCATGTATCTGTTCCATATAATAATCTCTGTATGTTTTTGCTAATACAGAAGCGGCTGCAATACTCAGATACTTACTGTCACCTTTTATTATCGTAGAATGCGGAATGTTATCGAAAGGTTTAAATCTATTGCCATCTACAATAATATATTCAGGGGTGGTTTTTAGTTTTGAAATCGCTCCATGCATTGCCTTTATTGAAGCGTTCAATATGTTAATGGTGTCGATCTCAGATTCAAAAATATGTTGAACACCATAGGTGATACAAGTATTCTCTATAATAGGTTTTAATAACGTTCTGTTTTTTTCAGAAAGCTGTTTTGAATCGTTTAATAGAGTGTTTTTAAAAGATAGCGGTAAAATTACAGCTGCGGCTGTTACTGGACCAGCCAAACAGCCTCTGCCAGCTTCGTCCGTGCCACATTCTAAATTAAAAGTTGAAAACTGAATTTTTAGAGCCAAAACGTAAATTTTTGAACAAAGTTAAAATTTTAACGCAACCCTTTTACACTTTTTGCATCTAAGTATTGAGTAAAAGGTTTAAAATAAAGGAAAAAATGATTTATTCGTATCGTTATCAATATGGTAACGTTCTTAACATTTTTTTAGCAAAAACACTTGGTTATTTAATATAAAATTAAGATGTTTGCAACTAGACTAACTCAAATAATTGTTTTATGAAATTAAAGTTAACATGGTTATTAACGCTTTTTATGGCGTTCGTGATGCAATTTTCTTTTGCACAAGAGAAAACTGTCACAGGTACAGTTACAACAGTAGCGGATGGTTTACCCCTTCCTGGCGCTAGTGTAATTGTAAAAGGGACCTCTAGAGGTCAACAAACAGATTTTGATGGTAAGTATACCATTCAAGTCAATCAAGGAGATGTTTTAGTAATTTCTTATGTAGGTATGGAGCCTGGAGAAGTTCTTATTGGTGCTGGAAGTACTTACGACGTTGCTTTAGAGGATGCAAATACTCTAGATGAAGTAATTGTTGTTGGGTATGGTACATCAACAAAAGATGCTTTTACTGGTACTGCGACAAAAATCGCTGCCGAAAATATAGAAGCTAAAACAGTTTCTAACATCTCTCAAGCTCTTAAAGGTGAGGTTGCGGGTGTGAACGTTATTACAGGTAATGGTGCTCCAGGATCTGATGCAACAATCCGTATTCGTGGTTTTGGTTCTGTAAATGGTAACACAGCTCCTTTATACGTTGTGGATGGTGCTCCATATAATAGTGATATCTCTTCTATTAATGCAGCAGATATTGAAAGTACTACGGTATTAAAAGATGCAGCTGCAACTTCTATCTACGGATCAAGAGGGGCAAATGGTGTTATCTTAATTACAACTAAACAAGGTAAATCAGGAAGTTCTGTAATATCTGTTGATGTTCAGACAAGTTTAAACTCTTTATTGTTACCTCAATATGATGTTATTGAGTCTCCAGAAGAGTATATTGAGCTATCTTGGTTGGCACTTAAAAATAAAGGTGCTTTATTAGGCCAAGCAGATCCATCAGCATATGCAAGTGCTAACTTGTATGGTACAGCTGAAGGTATCAACAACCAATATAATATATGGGATGCACAGGGTTCTGATTTAATTAATCCTTCTACAGGTCAATTTAATTCAGGAATTTCTCGTAAGTACACTCCAACTAAGTGGTCTGACGCAGCATTTAACACAAGTGTTAGACAAGAAGCTAACGTTCAGTTTAGTGGTGGTAATGAAAAAACAAGATTTGCAACTTCTTTTGGTTATTTAGATGATCAAGGTTATGCAATTAAGTCTAGTTATAAAAGATATACTACCAGAATCAATTTAGAGCATAAAGCAAAAGATTGGTTAACTATTGGAGGTAATCTTGCATTTACAGGAGGTAGATATACTAACTCTGGTGGTGATGAAAATGAATCTAGTTCGTCAGGGAATATTTTTGCATTGACTTCTACAACACCTAGAATCTATGATATTTATCTTAGAGATACAGATGGTAATCGTATTGCTGATCCTATTTATGGAGGTTTTCAGTATGATTACGGTGGAGAATATGGTAGAAGAGCATGGACAAATACTAATGGTATTGCTGATGCAAATTATAATTTAGAACAAACAGATGTAGTTACAATGTTAGGTAACTTTAATGTTGGTGTTGATTTTACTGATTATTTAAAGTTAGAAGTTCGTTACAGTGGGCAATATAATTTTTCTGATAACTCTTCTAGAGCAAATCCATATTATGGAGGTTCTGCAGATGTTGGGGGAACGTTATTTAAACAACAACTTACAAATACAAACCAAAACTTTTTACAGTTATTACGTTTTAATAAATCTTTTGGAGAGCATGGCTTAGAGGCATTTGTTGCACATGAGTCTACTGAAAATAGATTTAAGGTGTTTGGTGCAGGTGCTCAAACAGCAATTCTACCTAATACATTAGATTTAGCGCAATATACTACACCATTTGGTAACGCATATTCTTATTCTCAAGGTTGGACATTAGATAGTTACTTTGCGCAAGTAAATTACAATTACGCACAGAAATATTATTTTACAGGTTCTGTTAGACGAGATGGTTCTTCACGTTTCTTAAATGATAAATGGGGTACGTTTGGCTCTGTAGGTTTAGGTTGGGTAGCTTCTAAAGAAGATTTCTTATCAAATGTTAGCTTCTTAGATTACTTAAAACTTAAAGGTAGTTATGGTGTAATTGGTGATCAAGGTAATAACTTACAGTACGGATGGCAATTGTATAATATTAATGATACTGCAGATGGTAGTTATTCATTTACTCAAGGTTCTACATTAGCTAACCCAGATTTAACTTGGGAGACTTCTAAAATTGCACAAGTTGGTTTTGAAAGTACTTGGTTTAATGATAGATTAGATCTTGATGTAGATTACTATGTTAAAAACACAACAAATTTATTCTTTAACCAAAGTTTACCAGGTTCTAGTGGTTCTGCTCAGATTCAATATAACGATGGTACTATGCGTAACAGTGGTATTGAATTCAACGCTTTAGTAAGAATTATTAAAGATGGAGATTTCAGATTATCTGCTGGTATTAATGGTGAATTATTTGATAATGAAATTACTGAAATGCCTAAGGATTACTATACTGGTGAGCCTAAAGTATTGGATGGTAGATATTCACAAGGAAAATCTCTTTATGATTGGTACATGCGTGAGTGGGCTGGTGTGGATCCTGCTACAGGTGCAGCATTATGGAATTTATACTATGATGATTTAGATGGTGATGGTATTTATGGTGCTGGTGATACACAAATTGCTAGTATGAAGTTGTATACAGATGAAAATCCTAATGCAAACATTAAAAAGACCACTACAAGTAGTTATACTGAAGCAACAAATAAGTATGTTGGAAAATCTGCAATTCCTAAAGTAAGAGGTGGTTTCCGTATTAATACTGGATATAAAGGTTTTGATTTAACGGCACAATTTAGTTATAGTTTAGGTGGTTATGTTTACGACTCTGGTTATGCTAGGTTAATGGAAAACAGAAACCTAATTGGTAGTGATAACTTCCATACAGATGTAAGAGACTCTTGGAAAGAACCAGGTGACATTACTAATGTACCAAGAATATCTGCTGGTTATAATACTGATTCACAATACGCTGTAACATCTACTAGATTCTTAACTAAAGCTGATTACTTATCTTTAAATAACATAAACCTTAGTTATACGCTTCCAAAGCAAGCTATTAGCGATATGAATCTTTCAAATGTGAGAGTGTTTGTATCTGGTGATAACCTTATGATGTTAAGTGCTAGAGATGGTCTGAACCCATCAACACTTATTAGTAGCTCTAACTCTGGTATATATATGCCAATGACTACATTTAGTCTTGGAGCAAAAATTGAATTTTAAAAAGAAAAATTATGAAAAGAAGTATTGTATGTTTAATTGCATTTGCCTCATTAAGTATAATGGGCTGTGGAGAGGATTTTTTAGATCCAGTTAGAAACACGAATGTTATTACTAGTGAAGATTTCGCAGATTTCTCTGAGCAGAATCCTGAGTTAATCGAAGGAACACTAGATGGTATTGCTAGTTTTATGATCCAAGATCAAGGGATTTTAGATGGTCAGCATTATGACTTAGGTCATAAAGGTGTTGATATTTGGTTAGATATGTTATCTGGCGATATGTCATTAGCAACCAGTTCTTATGGTTGGTATAATGGTGTGTCAAATTTAGTAGCTACTGTAGATTTTACAGCAACTGAGAATAGAATTATCTGGGATTATTTTTACAAAATCGTTAATTTATCGAATAGTGTAATTACATCTGCAGGTGGTAATGATGCAGATCCTGAAGGAGCTGAAGTACGTCGTATATTAGGTCAAGCTAAAGCGTCTCGTGCATATGCATATTTTTATTTAACACAAATTTTTCAGAGAGAATATGATCCTGCTCAACCTATTTTACCTTATTATGATGGTGAAGTAGCAAATGCAGCAAAGGTACCAGCGTCTGAAATTTATGACTTAATTATTGCTGATTTAACACATGCTATCGATTTATTAGATGGTTACACTCGTGAACTTAAGAATCAAATAGATCAACCTATCGCTCAAGGGTTCTTAGCATACACATATGCTGCCATGGGGAATTATGCTGATGCAAAAATATATGCTGATGCTGTAATTAATAGTGGTTATCCATTAACAACTGCAGATCAATTAGCTTTTCCTGGTAATGGTTCAGGTTTTAATGATATCAACACTGCTTCATGGATGTGGGGATTTGATTTAACGGAAGGTTTAGGCCATCAATTAATTGATTGGTGGGGACAAATTGATTATTTCACATATAGTTATGCTTGGGCTGGTGATTCAAAAGCCATAGATGATGGGTTATATGCTCTGATTCCAGCTAACGATATTAGAAAAACACAGTTTGGAACTGCTAATGCGCCATTAATGCCAATCAATAAGTTTTTTGATCCAGGTAGAGCTGCAGGTGGTCAGTATATTATTACTACTGACTTAATTTTCATGAGAGTTGAAGAGTTTTATTTGTTAAGTGCAGAAGCTGCCGCTAAAACAGGTGATGAAGGAGCTGCTAAGGCTACTATGATTGAGCTTTTATCTAGCCGTTTAGGTAGTAGTGAAGCTAGTTCTTACATGTCGTCACTTTCTGGTACTGCTCTTCAAGATGCAATTTACTTGCAAACAAGAATTGAGCTTTGGGGTGAAGGGAAAGTTTATTTTGCTTTAAAGAGAAATCAAAAACCAGTAAATAGAGGAACTAATCATGTATTCCGTGCTGGTGAATCTTTTATAGCTAATTCAGATGAGATGTCATTTGAGATTCCTCAAAATGAAATCGATAATAATCCAAGTATCAGCGAACAAAACTAAAACAACGTAATTATTATGAAAAAATATTATAAATATATTGCAATGTTCACAGCAGTATTAATGTTTAATTGTGAGCAAGATGATTCATCATCTTTAAGTGACTATGTTGGATTTGAACTAGGACCAACTAAAGTTATTGTTGAACAAGATTTGACGTCTACGATTGAAGTAATGGTATACGCAAGTGAAGTATCAGGAAGTGATCGTACTTATACAGTGGAAGTTGATGAAGCTAATTCTACTTTAACTAGTCCATACACTTTAAGTACTGTAACTATTCCAGCAAATACTAATGAAGGTTCTTTTTTAGTGACTATCACTGATGATGAGACACTTAATTATTATGAAGCTGACAAAACCTTAATGATTAATTTTAAAGGTGTTGAAGGTTTAGATTTTAGTTCTGGGTATTTAGTTAATGTTGCCGAGGCTTGTCCTGGTATCTATGCTACAATATCTATCACAACAGATACTTGGCCAGAAGAAACTTCTTGGGAATTGTATGATTTATCTGGGACACCAACAGTTATTTTTTCTGGGGGTACTTATGATGGATTAGCTGATTCTACAATCAATACAGAAGTTTGTTTATTAGCAGGATCTTATGGAATCGTAGTTTTGGATTCTTATGGAGATGGTGGAAGTTCATATACTGTAACCAATGGTTCTACTGTTTATGTTGAACCTACGACTTTAACGAGTGGGTCATCATCCTCAACTTTTACTGTAGAATTGTAAAACATATTCTTATATTATTTAAAGCCACCATAGTTATATGGTGGCTTTTTTTATTTAATAAGTTTCTATAAATTATATCAAAATACTGTATATTGCAAGATAAAAATTTCTAAAAAAGAACTATGAAAAATTTCTTACCCCTTATTGCTTTTCTTTTCATGCTTAATATTGGCTATAGTCAAAACCCAAACAATGCTAGTTTTTCCAAGGAAAATCTTTCGTTAATAAAAAGGTTAGAGTCTCAAGAGCAAGATCGAATCGCTAGAGTTGAAGCTTATTTACAAGCTAATCCTGATACTAAAGTTACTATAAAAGACAGTATAAATATTACACATTTATTTGATGTTAGAGACGGAGTAGTGCTGTATAAATCTACATATAATTTACTTGCGTCTAGAGGAACTAAAACATCACATCTTCAAACAGGTGGTAGTTTAGGTTTAGATTTGGATGGCGACGGTATGACTGTTGGTGTTTGGGATGGTGGTCCAGCTGATGATACGCATCCTGAATTTCAGAATACGGCTAATACAGCATCGCGTATTCTTAAAATAGATAATGCTGTTGTTGATACTGATGATCCGGGTACTTATAGTAGTCATGCAACACATGTATCTGGGACTATAGCGGCTAAAGGTGTTGATGCTAATGCTAAAGGTATGGCAACTAAGGTGACTGTAAAATCATACAATTGGAATAATGATGAAGTTGAGATGGGAATTGCAGCTAATGATGTTACTAATCCAATTCTACTTTCAAATCACTCTTATGGTGTACCAGTTCGTAGTGATAGTGGTGATTATTTACCATCTTGGTATATGGGAGCTTATTCGCAAGACGCAAAAAACATAGATGATTTGGCTAGAGTAAATCCAAAATATTTAATCGTTGCTTCTGCAGGTAATTCAGGGAACACAACATACGATGATGGCATGCTCGCTGGCTATGATAAATTAACTACAGATAAAAATGCTAAAAATAACCTAGTTATTGCTAATGCTAATCCATCTTTAGCATTTTTTACTTACGAATTAGAGAACTTAGTGATTAATCCAAGTAGTAGTCAAGGACCAACAGATGATTTAAGAATAAAGCCGGATATCGCTGCAGATGGAACGGATTTATATTCTTCAATTCCAGGTGGTTTATATGCTACTTATACTGGTACATCAATGTCAGCTCCAAATACAACTGGTACGTTAGTATTGTTACAACAATATTACAACCAATTACATAGTGAATACATGAATTCAGCAACTTTAAAAGGTTTAGTATGTCATACAGCTATTGATGATATCGCGGCTGCTGGTCCAGATCCTAAATTTGGCTGGGGTTTTCTAGATGCAAAAGCTTCTGCTGAAACAATTTTAGACGGAACGACAGGTGATGCTCTAATTAGTGAGGATAATTTGTCGCAAGATGAAGTTGTTGAGATGACGTTCTCTGCACAAGCAGGTGATAAGTTAAAAGCTACTATTTGCTGGACAGATATGTCAGGTGGTATTAATAACGGAACATTAAATGATGCGACACCAAGATTGATTAATGATTTGGATTTAAGAATCTCTAAGGATGGTGTAACTTACTTTCCATGGAAATTGGATTTTTCTGCAACTGCTGGTTTTTCTAATTCAAAAGGTGATAACACTGTAGATAATGTAGAGATTGTTGAGATTGATGCGCCTTCTGCAGGTGTTTATACTTTGACGATATCTCATAAAGGAACATTAAAAAGTGAAGAAGGTGGATTTTTTGACCCTAAGGATCAAGATTTCTCTTTAATTATTACAGGAAGTAATCTTACTCTAGGTACTGCAGATAATGTATTATCTAATAGCTTAGTGGTATATCCTAATCCTAACAAAGGTGAATTTACAATTAGTTTTGACTCTAGTTTAAATAATACTAATGATGTTAAAGTAGATATTTACGACATAAGTGGACGCTTAGTTTATAAAAACGCTTTCGATAACGGTTCAGTTCGTTTTAACGAAACTATAAATTTAAGTGGTGTAACTTCAGGTGTATATATTGCAAATATTTCTCAAGGAAGTAATGTTACATCTCAAAAGATTATTATTGAATAAAAATTTCAATAATTACAGATTATTAAAGGCCAACAATTATTACTGTTGGTCTTTTTTTGTTAAGTAAATTGTAATTTTTCACTCATAAACAATAATTTATAGTTTACTTTGTTTCACAACTAGATAGTATTACATGCAGATCAAATATTTCTTCATAATTGTATTTTGTTTATTTACAGTAGGCCTTAGTTCTCAAACTAAACTTAACAAAGCTTATACTGGTGGACAGGATAGTGCAATGTCTAAAAAAGCTAAAGGATTTAAAGAATTGGCAACCATAGATATGTATCTACAGTATAATAATGCACAAGACTCGATACAAGTAGATACGACACTAACCATTAAAAAAGAATATAAATTCAACTACCTTCAGAAAGATAATTTTGAATTAATGCCATTTGCTAATATTGGGCAAACGTATAACACACTTAGTTTTAATGCTTGGGATAATAGTACGTCACCATTGTTTGGGGCTAGAGCACGTCATTTTAATTATTTAGAGCACTATGATATTATGTCTTATGAAGTGCCAACTCCATGGACGCGTTTAACATATAAGACGGCATTTGAACAAGGTCAACTTTTAGATGCTTTCTTTACGGTAAATCTTTCTAAACAATTTAACTTTTCAATTGCATATAAAGGATTAAGATCTTTAGGAAACTATCAAAACGCATTAACTAGTACTGGGAATTTTCGATTTATTTCAAAATATAAGACGAAAAACGAAAAATATCAAGCTAAAGGTTATGTGGTGATGCAAGACTTGCTAAATCAAGAGAATGGTGGTTTAGAAACAGAAGACTTGGAAAATTTTACTTCGGGAGAGGTAGAATTTTTAGACCGTTCAGTATTTGATCCTGTATTTGAGGATGCAGAAAATATATTAAAGGGTAAACGTTTTTATTTTGAACACTCCTATGGTGTACTTCAAAACAAAGATTCCTTATCTAATAACAGCATCAGACTTATTAATAAGATCTCTTTAGAAGATAAATATTATCAGTATAGCCAAACAGAATCCGCCACAACTTTTTTTGGTGATGCTTTTACCAATAGTATTAATGATAAAGTAAAGTTAGAGAATTTTAAAACCTCGTTCGGATTAAATTATATTAATAATGTAATTGGTGATATTTCGTTCGCTGTAAATTACACAGATGTTAATTATGGTTATAATAGTATCGTATTGTTGGCAGGTGAAACCATTACTAATAGAATTAAGTCAAACTACTTTGGAGTAGAAGGGGCATATTCAAAAACCTATAAAGGTTTTAATATTACAGGTAAGGGCGGGCTCAACCTTTCCGATACATTTGTTGGTAGTTATTTAGAAGGGGAGTTAAACTTAAAGTTGAATGAAGATATTGCGTTATCTGGTGGGATTTCAATAAACTCTAGACTTCCAAATTATAATTACCTGTTATATCAAAGTGATTATTTAAATTATAATTGGTATAATTTGGAGAATTTTAATAATGTAAATACACAACAATTAAAATTCAATTTAAAATCTCAAAAATGGTTAAATGCCACTTTAGATTTATCTAATATAGATAACTATACCTATTTTAATTTAGAAGAAACTTTAGATGATGTTAAGAAAATATCGCCAAAGCAATATAATAAACCACTTCAGTATTTAAGATTAAAATTACAGAAGGAATTCAAAGTTGGGAATTTTGCATTGGATAATACGGTAATGTATCAAAATGTCGTCAGCGATGATGATGTTCTAAACGTACCAGCAATTATTACAAGAAACACATTGTATTATTCCAACGACTTATTCAAAAAATCAATGAGGTTACAAACAGGAGTTACCTTTAATTACTTCTCTGAGTACAATATGAATGGTTATGATCCTTTATTAGCAGAATTCTATACACAGAACGAAACTAAACTTGGTGGTTTCCCGAGGCTAGATTTCTTTATTACGGCTAAGGTTAGACAAACTCGTATTTTTTTCAAGGCAGAACACTTCAATTCATCATTTACAGGATACGATTATTTTTCAGCACCAAATAATCCATACAGAGACTTTACTATTAGGTTTGGTCTAGTGTGGGATTTCTTTTTATAGTATTATAGCGTTTCTCTTTTGCTTTTAAGAGGCAAAAGAGCCGCGTCATCCGCTGTATCTTTTTTTAGAATAAATATTTAGAACAGAATACGACCATACTTATATAAGAGCATACCTTATATAATGGTGTTACAGAATCAAAAAAAAGGATGCCGCTACTACCGCTAACGCGGGTACTTGTAGTGGTTCAGGAATTGGATAAGATCAGTGTTACCTATGATTAATGGGAATAAGATGCTACGAACTATTTTGATTTAAAAAAGATTTACGGTGTAAGTTAGTGGTTTCAAGAGTCTTAAAAAAAAGATTAAAATAAAATTAAAAAAGGGCTTGTGGGTTTAGAAAAGGGTTATATATTTGCACCCCGAAACAAAAACATTTAGTTGCGTTTCGAACGTTCATTTCCAGATAAATTAAGGTTAGAAAAATAATAAAATATTTTTTCAAATTAAATTTGTGAGAGTGAAAAAAGGGTTTTATATTTGCACCCGCTTAGCGAAACAGTGTTAAGTAAAAGTAAAGAAAAGTTCATT
>NZ_JABFHO010000001.1:4147500-4356360 GCF_013404085.1 Winogradskyella helgolandensis
CTATTACCTTAATTTCTCAATAGAACACCGAACATTGAACACTGAACACTGAACACTGAACACTGAACACTGAACACTGAAACTTGAGCATAATAACCAACATAAATAAACTTTTTGATCATAGAATACGACTCGGCATCATGTCGGTTCTTATGGTAAACGAGTATGCCGATTTTAATATGCTGAAAGAATTGTTAGGGGCCACAGATGGTAATTTAGCAAGTCATACAAAAGCTTTAGAAAAGGCAGAATACATTTTAGTTGAAAAACAATTTATAGGTCGAAAACCCAACACAAGATATAGTGTTACTAAACTAGGAAAATTAGAATTTAAAAAACATATAGAAGCCCTTGAAAAATTAATAAGCAAAACCTAACACCTCTATTCCATTTATAAAATCTTTTTTTTATACACTCACTTTGAAATTCAAAGTACTTTAAAATAATCAATCATGAAAAAACTAATCTTATTTATTGCAGCCCTTTTATTTAGCACCTTTTTCTACGACCAAACTATCGGACTTAACCTCTTTTTATTCAGTATGCTCACTGTGGTCATACTTTTTATTAATAACAAGTCGCACTTCAAAAATCGGAAAACCCAAATCTATACCATAGCCTACCTCATCACAGGACTTACCATCTTTTTTCATAGTTCTACGTTGTCTGTCATTGCAAACTTGGTGGCTTTCTTTACCTTAATAGGCCATTTATCCGAAACTAAATCGTCTATCTACGTCAATTGGCTTAATGGTTTATACACCACTATCGCAGGTTTCCTTCATCGCAATTTTGCTTCAGTTGGAGCGAAAAAAAATACTATAGAACAAGAAGAGCTCGTCAAAATAGATTATTTGCATTGGGCTAAGATCATTTTAATTCCAACCATAATCCTCATTACTTTTATTGCACTTTACAAAGAAGGAAACCCTGTATTTAGCAACTTAATAGAACAGATAGATTTTGGATTTATAAATATCCAATGGGTATTGGTAGCAGGTTTAGGTTACTACTTATTCAATAATATTTATGATCCAATTGAGGTCGAACCTGCTACTGAACTCGATTTACAAACCGAAAATAGTTTACATAAAACAGAGGCGTTTTCTATTCCAAAATTAAAGCAAGAAAATCAACTAGGTGTGATTCTTATCGCGCTTTTAAATGCATTAATTGTCATGTACTTATTAACGGATATCACCTTTATAACAACACAACAAGAGATTAAAGCGTCCTTATATTCTGCCCAAGTTCATAATGGTATCAATGCGCTCATTGCCTCTATTGTCATTGCCATCATGATTTTACTTTATGTGTTTCGAGGTAACCTTAATTTTTACGAACAAAACGCCTCCTTAAAACGCCTTGCTTTTACTTGGATTATTTTAAATATTCTTTTGGTACTAAGTATCGTATTTAAAAACAGTCAGTATATCTATTACTTTGGGTTAACCTACAAACGCATTGGTGTCATCGTTTACCTTTTACTTGCCACAATCGGTTTGGTTACAACACTTCTTAAAATAAACGGAGCAAAAAACAACTGGTATTTATTCCGAATAAACACACAAGCTGCATTTGCAATTCTCATTATTTCTAGCACAATCAATTGGGATTATCACATTACAAATTACAATTTTAATTATGCCAAATCCATGGATTATAAGTATGTCATTGCATTATCCGATAATAACACCTTGTTGTTAAATGAGCAGTTAGATAACGAAAACTTAAATGGAGATTCTATTCATCAAATCGAAGAAAAATATCACAACTACGTATACCAATTACGAACTAATAATTGGCAAGAATTACGATATGATAATTTTAAAATAGACGCCGAATAACATGGCTATTCTAATCTTATTTGTTTCGCTTTTCGCTGGTGGATTAACCCTAATTATGGTACGATTAAGTATATCGTGCGTGTTTTGGGCTTCCAAATACCGACATGATAAAATGCGTGTGTTTAAACTCTATTTTCCGTATTACATCATTAGTTTATTTACACTATCTGTTGCTGCAATTATAGGATTAGACAAGCATATTGCTGCCATTTATTACTTCAGTTTCGTGTTCATCGTATCACTTTTAATTTGGAAATATGAACTCATTCAAAGCAGAAAAACTCAGCATCAAAACAACAACTATGTAAAATCAAATCATCCCGAATTACCATGAACAACCTATTTAAAACTTTAAAAGCAAAACGCAAGCAATTGATCATTTGGTTGTTTGAACATTCACAACGCATTTACACCAATATGTTTAAAAATCATAAACCTTGGAATATCACAAAATCTGATTTATTAAAACTTCCAAAACCTACATTTGGAAGACACTTAGGTGAATTCTTAGATAAAAATAATTTTCAACTTATTCCAAAAGTCGAGCGTCACGATTGCTACCATGTGCTTTGTGGATACAGCACAAAAGTTGAAGATGAAATTGCGTTGCAATGCCTTTGCTATGGCAACGGCAAACGCAGTCCGTATTTGTATGGAGCCATCATTCTTGGTGTGGCCATTCTTCCAGATTATTATAAGTATTATCATCATTCTTTCAAAATAGGAAAAGAAGCAAATGCCTTTCATCATTTTGATTATAGAATGCTTATGCATGTATCCATTTCAGATTTTAGAGCTGCCATTTTTCCAAAACATGACCCATTAAACCTAAAACGCATCGCCGCATGAAAACATTTAAAATCTTAATATTAATAGGAATCTGCATAGTTTTTGGTGTGTTCATCACCTTTCATTGGGTGAGTTTTAAAGCTAAAGGATTGACTTACGACGCTATTGATACTATCCCTAAAAACAACGTCGGACTCGTACTAGGAGCAAGTAAATTGGCACCAAGTGGCAACATCAACTTATTCTACAAACACCGAGTAGATGCTGCGGTTGCACTTTACAAAGCCGGAAAAATAGATTACATCTTGGTCAGTGGAGATAATGGTAGAAAAGACTATGACGAACCTACAGATTTTAAAAATGATTTAATCGCCAAAGGGATTCCTGCAGAGTGTATATTTTTAGATTATGCAGGCTTTAGAACTTTAGATTCTATTGTAAGAGCTAAGGAAATATTTGGTCAAAATGCGATTACTATTATCTCGCAGAAGTTCCATAACCAGCGCGCCATTTATATCGCTCAACATTATGGTATTGACGCTATAGCTTACAATGCCAAAGATGTTTACAAAATACCACCACGCGAATATTTAGCACGAACTAAAGCACGTTTAGATTTACTCTTTAATGTTACACCTAAATTTTTAGGAGATAAAATTGCTATTAAATAAAATCACATATACATCATGAAATTTCAATTCAATAAAAATTATTTAGTACTCGCACATAGCCTATTTCTTATAGAATTAGCCATCGCTTTCATCATTAAAACTGGATTTATTCGCTACACATTTGGCGATTATCTCGTTGTTATTTTACTATATGCAATTATTAGAGGATGCACCAACTTGAATGTGAGGGCGTCGAGTGTGGTCGTCCTCTTAATTGCTTATGGTATCGAATTACTTCAACTCACCCCATTCTTAACCTACTTTAATTTACAAGATAGTTTTACGGCTAAACTCATTTTCGGTAGCACATTCCATGTTACCGACTTGCTCGCTTATACGCTAGGAATACTGACGGTTTTAGCTATTGAATCGTCGATTTTAAAACTACAAAACAGACAAAATATAAGATTATGGAAACTATAAAAACTTTAATTCAAGAGCGTTTTAAAACCTTGTCATTAATAACAGTGGCATTACTATTTAGCAGTATTTTACTCATGGTACGCATGAAACTCAACAAGTCCTATGCCTTTCTGTTTTTAATCTGGAATGTGTTCTTAGCCATCATACCTTATGCCATAACGATGTATTTAAATACCACATCAAAACTGAGCAAATTAAAACTTGGATTCTGGTTTATGGCGTGGTTAGCCTTTTTGCCCAATGCACCTTATATTGTCACCGATTTAATTCATATTAGAATAGGAAACGATTCCCTTTTATGGCTAGATGTGTTGGTGGTGTTGTCGTTTGCATTGAGTGGCTTATTACTATTCTACGTATCTATAATGGATATGCAGAAACTGGTGACTTCTCATTTTAAAAAAATCCCGATTGAAGCTATGAGTATTTCCATTATCTTTTTATGTGGATTTGGGGTTTACTTAGGACGATTTCTTCGTTATAATTCTTGGGAAATTATAAGTGGACCACAGTATTTATTTATAGATATTCTAAATATGATTATAGCTCCATTTCAGCATTTTGAAGCTTGGTTATTTACTTTTGGTTTCAGTGCATTTTTAATCGTAGGCTTTTGGATGTTTAAGAACCCATATCGTATTATAGAGGATTAGGATTAAAAAATTATATTCATTACAAATCTTTATCTTTAGCTTTAAACTAAGAAAATCAATAATTATGAAAAAGTTAAGTCTCTTATTGGTAATACTTTTATTTGTGATGTCATGTAAAAACGAAAGACAAGGAGAAGCAACATCTAAAACAATTGGATTACTTACCATTTCAACAGAAAAACCGCAACCTGGAGAAACTATTGACATTACTTACAATAACGATAATGTAATAGAGGCATTTTACCAATATATGGTAAACACAAAAAATTATCCTTTAGATATAGACTTAACATCAATTGGAAACAAACATAAGAGTTCACTGAAAATTCCAGATTCTGCAGAGGCCATAGCATTTATATTTAAAGTAAATGATGCCTACGATGATAACAATAAACTAGGTTACATTTTGCCATTATATAACGCTGATGGAGAAGAAATACCCGGATCAAATTCTGCCGCAGCATTTTTTACGACTAGTAATGGAAGTTACTACGGTATCGATACAAAAGACGAAAAAGTAGAAGCCATTATAAAGAAGGATTTAGAAACTTACCCAGACCTTAAAAAGGATTGGGAGACTACATACTTACAACTGGCCTATATGAATGACAAAAAAGAGGGTGAAACACTGATTAATTCATATCTGGAAGCCTTATATAAAAATACAAATAAATCTGAAAAAGACTATATGTCTATGATGAGTTTTTACAATACAATAAATCAAAAACAAAACTCTGATTCCATTGAAACTATTATCCTTAAAAAATTTCCAAATGGAAATACTGTTAGTTATAATATAGCCGACGCTTTTTACGCTGAAAAGAACACAGAAAAGAAAGAAAAACTTTTAGCAACCTACCAAAACTTAAATCCGAAATCCAATAACTGGGGAAGTAATATGACAGCCAATTTAGCAAAATCTTATTTTATAGAAGGTGACATGGAAAAGTTTGAAAAATATTCATCAATGATTGAACATAAAGAAAGTAAAGCTGCAACTTTTAATAATCTTGCGTGGTCATTGGCTGAGAAAGGTAAAAATTTAGTTGAAGCTGCGAAACTATCTAAAGCATCAATCGACTTGATTACGGAGTTGCAAAATTCCCCAAAAGATAAGCCAGAATACTTCACTCAAAAACAATATGAAGAAAACCTAAAGTCAGCTTACAACAGGCATGCAGATACTTATGCCTTAATTTTATTTAGACAAGGTAACGCAAAAGAAGCTATTAAGTACCAAGAAAAAGCACACGACCCAAAAGGGCAAGATGTTGAAGCAAATGCTAGATACATAAGTTACTTAATGGCGGATGAACAGTATGAAACCGTATTAAATAAAGCTGAAAAATTTATAAAGGATGGCAATAGCGTTGAGGATATAAAAAAAGCATATAAAACCGCTTACTTAAAAGTTAATCCAGAATCTAAAGATGTTGAAGAGAAGATAATTACCATAGAAAAAGAAGGCCATGATAAAAATATTTCTGAAATTAAATCTAAAATGCTAGATGAAGTAGCCCCTGATTTTAACATAAAAAATCTAGATGGTGAAGTCGTCTCATTATCTGCCCTAAAAGGGAAGATTGTTATTTTAGATTTTTGGGCAACATGGTGTGGTCCTTGCATTGCCTCTTTTCCTGCTATGCAGAATATTGTGACTAAGTATAAAGGTAATGATGATGTAGTATTTCTATTTATAGATACCTTAGAGGATGGTGAGGATCGCATAGAAAAAGTATCTAAATTTATAGAAAAGAATAAATACGACTTTAATGTTTTAATTGATCCTAAGAATAAGGAGGAAGGAACTTTTGAGGTCGCAAATACCTACAATATTACTGGCATACCAACAAAGGTGATTATTGGCTCTAACGGAAGAATGAATTTTAAATCTGTTGGTTATAGCGGTTCTGCAGAGAAGACAGTAAATGAAATTGATATAATAGTTGAACTTTTAAAGAAATCATAATTTTAAACTAAAAAAGAGGAAAACAATTAATGCTTTCCTCTTTTTTTACTCTAATAATGCACTAACAGATGCCATTATGGTTGTCAGAATACTTAACTTATTTTCCATCTACATAATCCTGCAAATAACTAAACCGCTTCGTTAATTTACCATTTTCAGTCATCTGAGCACGTTTTAAGATTTCCCGTTCATCATTATTGAAGAAAGCAGGAATCACATGTTCTAAAAACGTTTCACCAAAACCTTCACTCGCATCTTTTGGTAATTCACATGGTAAATTATCTACAGCCATTACAGTTATTGCGCCTTTGGCATCGTAAGCCACTTCTTTTTCAGTATGAGGATTGTAACCATAAAAGGGATCTTCAATAGTTGAAGGTCTAATGGTACTCGCCACAGGACCATCAATATCACAAGAGATATCAGCGACTAAATTAATCCTGAAATCTGGATGCTTGGCATCTTCTCTCGTAAATAAATAAGGTGCATTATTCCCGTAAAAATGACCTGCTATAAAATAATCGGTTTCTTTAGCATAAGGCATAAAGTTACTTTCATAACCTGATGGATCTTTATAAAACTTAAAGCGGTCACCTACTTTTCCATCGGTTCGTTTGGCATATTCCATCACATCTGCCATAACATAGACAGGCTCTGTAAATTGAGATGTTAAATACAAGGCATCACTAATTTGTTTAATCCCTAAATGATCTAAAATCTCTTTGGCTCCATGTGCTACTTTCCCGGTTCCAGAAAGTAAAATCTTTATATTAGGAATGGTAATTTTATCTAATTCTGCTTTTACTTCGTTTAAATCGGCGAGTGTCTCAACTTTTGGTAAATTGAATAAACCATCTCGCAATCCTAAAGCTCTAAAACCATTATACGCACCAACCAAACCTGCATAACGTCCAAAACCAATTAAACGTGCTCCTGATTTTTTAACGATAGTCTCGTGATCAAACATTTCTATATTTTTCTCTAACATGGCTAACAATAATTTCCTATTGTAAGGCTGTTTTTTAATGGTATGCGAGAAGTAGAAATATTTCTTATTCGGAATTAAATTTTCAATCGGCACTTCTTTAACTCCAATCATAACATCGGCATGAGAAACATCATCCAACACCTCAAATCCTAATTTTCTATAAGCATCGTCAGGAAAGATTCTTATATCCGAAGACTCTACAATAAATGTAGCTTCTGGAAATTGCGTTCTAGCTTCTGCTAAATGTTCAGGTGAAAACACCACACGTCTGTCTGGTGGATTTTTACGTTCTTTTATGATGGCGAATGTCATGGTAATTATAATTTTAAGACTGACAAAACTGTCAAAATCTAATATGGAATAATATTTGTACGAATGTAAAAGGATTTATGAGGTTGCGCAACTTTTTTCGTAACTTCGCCGTCCATTTAATTTAAACTTTGGGGTCGACTGGTTTTGACAGCGAGATTAATTAGATTGTAAGCACGTCGTGTAATGGCATTGACACACGTAAAAGGCTAGACCAAATTTTAAACGGCGAGAATAACTACGCTTTAGCTGCATAATCTGAATTACAGTAAGATTAAGCCTCGTCCTACTAGGTAGGAGTGCTAAATGTCTCGAGAAAGCCTTAGTTAATGGCGTTCTTTATTAGGCATCGTAAAAATTGACTTAGATTAGGTAGTGCTCTGATACCTTTTCGAGATTAAGGAGCTAAGCTAAAAGTGGGGTGTCTTTAACCAGCTTTTAGTCGAAAACCCAAGAAAAGAATAAACGTGTAGAAAGCCTTTTGGTTACTTGTTTGGACGAGAGTTCGATTCTCTCCGACTCCACAATTAAGCCTGTAAATAATTGATTTACAGGCTTTTATTTGTGTAGGTGCCATTTTGGATGCCATTTTATTCTCTGCTTTTCTGTTAATAACTCTTTCTATTTCCCCCTGTTACTCTAAACTATCCTGGCTATTTTAGATTATTAATGAATCTATGGAGTTTATTATAACTGTAATCTAAAAGGGCAAACATGCGTGACTTTAAGTATTGTGTATTCCATTTGTTGGTTGTTAATTTCAATATTAATCACAATCAAGATATAGTAAATAAGTATATCCTTAAGTTATAACCAATATGAGAAACTGAACGAATGAAAAGAATAAACATATTAATAATTGTGACTTTTACAATCAATGCAATTGCTCAGGATGGTTCTGATATTAAATATGTAAGTGTATCTTACCTTGACAATTCTTATGTTGGAAAAATGGCTCATTTGGTTTTTTATAATAGCTCATTTGGTGGATTAAAGTTTGATAACAACGATTTGACTGATAAATTCACAATAGAACTCGAAAATAAAAAAAATAGAATTTTCGGAACACAAAGTTGACAATGGAAGCAATAATTGGTTTTCTAAACAATACTTGGAATCAACTGAATTTATGACGGTAATAAAATCCGAATTTCAATGTGTAAAAAAAATCGGACTAGATTAAAGTCATTTTATTTCTTGAATACCGAGATAAAAACGGAAAGTTAAACTCTGAAAAATCAAACAGAATAGAATATGAGTTTCCGAAAAAAATATTGGCTGAAATATTAGTTCGGAATTAAAAAAGCACTAATTACAGAACCGCAAATAATTCATTGCTAGTCCTCGCCTATTTTCAAAAATCACTATAAACTTCTAATTTTTAAAAAACTAAGTAAAGTCACGTATAGAAATATCTAAAATATTCTTTAGATTTATAAACTAATAGTAACGTGTTATATGCAGGATATAGACAATTGTGTATATCCAGTTGTTAACTACAAGCTGTCTCGCCAACTAACATTTTTCTTAAATTGAAACATCGTAAGCCCTAATTTGATTGATTACTCAGATGGATAATTAAATCTGAAAAGCATTACGCATTGCTTACGGTTTGACTTCATAAACCAAGAAAAATAGAATTTTAAAAGATAATTTAAAGAAACCAATTTTGAGCTTACTCTACTCTATTTGAAATTAAAACAACTAAGATAATTTTAGATTAAAAAGATCTATAAAGTAAATCAAGATTGAAAAGCTTGTGTTTATCGTTACGGTTGAACTGTACGCAGGAAAACCAATCTGAGCTAAACTGGATTCGCTAAACGGAATAATACGCTTAAACCGTTGCCAAAATTAGAATTCCTAAATTATATTTATTGGAAAATTTAAAAATCTGAAATCTGTATAAATAGAAAAAAAGCCGGTAGTTAACACCGTGTATATTTAATTGCTTGGTTTCTGCTTATCTGGAATATTCCTTCGGAATATTCTCAGGTTCGTAAATGTTTATTAACTTAGTTGCTTAACCACGCAACTAACCATACACAAAACCGTTACCACCAATTTGAAAAAAACCAGAACTTTAATATTAATCATAGTCATTTCAATAATCTTAAGTGTGATTTATGGAATTACGCACGATTTTATTACTTCAAAAATTTCACCTGAATTTTACACAAAACTGACTTTTTTCAATTTTGGAATTTTAGATGATTATTCAAGAGAATTTGGTGGAAATTGGACTTTTGCTCTCGTTTGGGTTGGATTTTTCTCAACTTGGTGGTTTGGTCTTTTAACTGGACTGATTCTCGGAATTGTCGGAATGAAATACAGCGACGGAAAAAATTTACTGAATAAAACGCTGAAATCAATTCTAATCGTAATCGGAATTACAATTCTGTTCGGATTTGTTGGATATGGAATTGCGGAATTAAATCCATCGGAAATTATTACAAATTATAATTTCCCATTTGAAATTGAACATAAAGCGGAATTTAATAAAGTTTCGAAAATCCATAATTTTTCATATTACGGAGGAATTGTCGGACTGATAATCGGAACGTTGAATCAAATAAAAAACTGGTGGTAACACCGTATAAAAATAATTGCTAAATTAGTGCTTAACCAAAGGTCGTTGCAATTTTGTTACGTCTGATTTTCCTGCGGAAAATCCTCGCACACAAAACCGCAACTATTCTTATACATAAACGTTGTAGCACATTTAAGAAAAAAAAACTTATGGAGGACATTTATAAAAAATTTACAGTATCTGTACTTCCCCAAAAAAAAATTGAAGAAAGATATTTTGGTAAAATTCCTAAACAACTTGAAATTAATTATGGTGAATGGGAAATATACTGGGCTAATTATGACGAAGAATTGGATAATGAACCAGAATTTGAAGATGCTATTTCAACCAAATGGTGGAAAGAATATTACATTGATATTGAGGAATTAAAAATTGAACTTGATAAAATTACTTTAGACATAAATTTTGATAATAAAAATGTGCACAATGTCAAATTAAAATATAGTAAACAAGAAAATTTTATAGAAAACTTTCAGTTTAGTATTGATTTAATAGATACAGATTTTAATTTTTTAAATTCACTGTTGGAACTTTGCAATCAATACGAATGTCTTTTAATGGACAAAAACAATGGAAATCTATGTAATCCTAATATTCGTGAATTAGCAAAATTAATTGAGAAATCTAATAGGAAAAAGTTTTTAAAAAATCCGATAGAATTACTTGAGAATATGAAATAAAAACGTGCTACAACACCGTGTATAATTAATTGCTTTTTCGAGCTTACTTACGAAAATCCCTTCGGATTTTTTATGTCGTGAGTATTTGTTAACTTAGTCGCTTAACCACGCAACTAACCATACACAATCACGTTGCCAGTAATTTAACCAGACCAATGAAATTCAGTTTTATAATTATATTTTTTCTTCCTATAATTGGTTTCAGTCAGCAAAATATGATTGAAACAGGAAAATCTATAAATGGAATTGAATTTGGGTACTCTACTCTTTTGGATGTAAAAGAAAAATATGCTTCTGAGATTCTTTCGGACACAATAACTTACAAATGTCCTCATACTGATGAATGTGGAACTACATACAGCAAAGTGAATTCACTTTACATAAAAGAATCAGGAATAGTTTTCCAAGCTAATTATGACAATGGAGAATTAATTGAGCAAGTGCGTTTGTATTTACCATTTAAAGGTAAAATTAATAACATAACACAAATCGAGTTAGGAAAAACAACTGTTAAAGATATTTATACAAGTTATCCGAATTCAAAACTTACTTCAACTAATAGAAAAAAATATTGGATTATCAAAAATGACAATATTTCATTTTTAGTTACAAGACTTACTACCGACAATGATTACCCAATTGAACATACCGAAATTGAAAATCGACTAATAAGAGTAATTCTATTAAATCCTAGTAGAAATCGGATGGATATTGATTTTGAAAATAATTGCAGAGTTCCCTTATTTGCACCTAAAGAAGAGCAACACCAAAATTGTTATGTTGAGAAACATAAAGGCGGAATATATTATATTAACATTGGTGGACAATCGAGTTACAAAAATGTAAAAAATGGGTATTGGAAAGAATACTATCCGAATCACATTATAAAAGAAGAGGGAAATTATAAAAAAGGGAAGAAAATTGGAGAGTTTAAATATTACGACAAAAACGGAACTTTAATAAGAACTAAAAAACATCGTAGATTTTTATTTTGGTAATCTGAACATTAAAACAAATAAAAACTACTGGCAACACCGTGTATAATTAATTGCTAAGTTCTAGCCTACTTGCGAAAATTCCTGCGGAATTTTCACGGGTTCGTTAAAGTTTGCTAACTTAGTTGCTTAACCACGCAACTAACCATACACAAAACCGTTGTGTTTAATTTACACACAAAGCAGGAATCTTACTAAATTATTCTACTCATTACCAAAGGAAAATGAAAAAAAGCTTATTAATTTTTGTTACTGGACTTATGCTTATTAACTGTCGGAATTCTCAAAAAAAAGAAAACACGAGTATTGAAGTTAAAAAAACTTTAGATGTACCCTGTCCTGTAACATGGCAGGAATACAAACCTACAAGCGAAGAATTAGAATTCGAAGTAAGTAACGGAATAGTCACAAAAAAGCCAAATGATTCTATTATTCAACAAATTCGATTTGGGCGAGTTTGGTTTGAAATGATTAACTCAATTGAGCTTAAAAATAATGGAGGAAAGTGTTATTTAAAAAACTATAGAACTGATGGTTCTTTAGAATCAGAAGGATATTGTACATATTTTGAGCACCCTGTAGTTGATTTTACAATGGAAGGTAGCTGGAAATTTTATGATTGTTCGGGTGGTTTAAAAGAAAAAGTAGAATTCTTAAATGGAAATAGAGTAAAAAACTAAACACAACACCGTGTATAATTAATTGCTTCGTTTCTGATCATCTGGAATATTCCTGCGGAATATTCTCAGGTTCGTGGGTTTTTGTTAACTTAGTTGCTCAACCACGCAACTAACCATACACATCAACGTTGTGCTTAATTAAAAAAAACGAAATTGCGAGCGACCAAAATACTACTTCTTATATTTATTCTCTCATTTTCAAGTTGTTATACGACGAAAAGACTGATACGTGAAAATGATTTTGAAACGTCTGGTTTTAATAATCAAAGTATAAATGGAATCTACAGTAATGGTTTGAATGATAGTATACCAAAAAATTTATGGGTTAAATTAAAATCAAGTTATACTGATAAAACCGACACAATAAATTTGGATATTAATAATAATGTAAAACTGACTATGCTAAATAGTGAGAATTTAAAAATACAATTATTAGACAAAACAGGAAAGTCTGTTATTGACGAATTCGATTTAAAAGGCAGAATTAAAGGCAATTTTTTTACTATTGACAGAAAACTAACTCTTTATCCTTTTATTCCTGTGTATTACGTCAATATGGAAACAAAAACAATTCTTGGAAACGATTTGAACGGAAATTTAGTTTTAGTAACTGGAAGTGTAAATGAAGCAATGATATTAATGGTAGCAGGTGGAAATAGACATGTCCAAAATCATAAATTTAACCGGATAAAAAACTAAGCACAACACCGTGTATAATTAATTGCTGTGTTCTTCTCTACTTGCGAATATTCCTGCGGAATATTCACGGGTTCGTAAATGTTTGCTAACTTAGTTGCCAAACCACGCAACTAACCATACACAATCACGTTGGCAAACATTTAAGCGAATCGTTAACTAATTGAAAATCATCGTTCACTCAATTAGAGTTCCGGAATTACTAAACAAAGAATAGATTTGAAAACAATCTAAACTGAATGAAAAAAATTGGACTAATACTTTTGACAATTCTGCTGAATCTCAATTTGAGTTTCTCACAAACCGAATCTGAAATTGACTCGCTTTTAAACGAAATCTCTAAAACGGAAAATTCAATTGGAATTATAAAAACAAAGCAAGCCGAAAAAATTATGGCTTTTGGAGAAAAGTCATTACCAATTCTTGCGGAATATTTTACTGATTCTACTCTGACCAAAATAAAATCTGAATGTCATAATCGGAATATAACCAAAGGAGAATTAGCAATAATTATTGCTGACAGAATTAAAGGAATGCCATTTGCTCTTTTGACTGGAGTTCAAAATTGTACAATGGAATTTTGCAAAAACAATCCAAACTTGATAGAGTATTATTTACCTTGGATTGAAAAAGATAACGGAAAATCATTTAAAGAAAAATATATTAGTTGGTTGAAAAATAGCGATTGAAAAATAAAAACGATTTGCCAACACCGTGTATAATTAATTGCTAGATTCTTCTCTACTTGCGAATATTCCTGCGGAATATTCACGGGTTCGTAAAAGTTTGCTAACTTAGTCGCTAAACCACGCAACTAACCATACACAAACACGTTAGGCAACATTTGACGAATGACGAAAACTGAATTCTTTATACTTTGGGCTATTTCGATTGGAATTTACTTCTTAACATTTAAAATCAACTTGATTTTGACTGCAATTATGACTTGTCTTTTGATTTTAGCATACATTTATTATAAGAAAAATTACATCTTGAATTTAAATAAAAAGATAAAAGATGGAGAGCTAAAATATTATGAATTTAATACAGAAAAAAACAAAGTTGAACTATTTGCTTTACCTGTTATTTATATAATTTTAAACACTTTGTTGGTATTAAAAATAGTTGATTTAAATGCGGATTTGATTTTTATAAATTTATTATTCTTATTTGTACCTAGTATATCAATGTTTATACTTAAATATAAAAATGCTGAATTGAATAAT
This sequence comes from Winogradskyella helgolandensis, assembly GCF_013404085.1. Taxonomy (NCBI): domain Bacteria; kingdom Pseudomonadati; phylum Bacteroidota; class Flavobacteriia; order Flavobacteriales; family Flavobacteriaceae; genus Winogradskyella; species Winogradskyella helgolandensis. Next base: position 4,162,017 of record NZ_JABFHO010000001.1, read on the forward strand.
GGACTTTTAATTGGAGCAAAAATGTATCAAAACGGATTAACTGGTTCGAAAATTAAAATAATAGATGTGAACATAAATTTTGGAAAAACAAAATCTGAATTAGTATTTGAGAACATTAAAACTGGAAAAAAAGATACTTATGAATTCTCTAAACCTGATTTAATTATAACTGAAATAAAAAACGTTGCCTAACACCGTGTATAATTAATTGCTTGCTTCTAGCCTACTTGCGAATATTCCTGCGGAATATTCACAGGTTCGTAAATGTTTGCTAACTTAGTCGCTAAACCACGCAACTAACCATACACAATCACGTTGTAGCACATTTGAGAAACGATGAAACCTGAATTAAAATATATAGAATTAAAAAGCGGATTTGGTGATACTGGACCAGCGTGGATTGGAATGGCGGAATTTTCAAAATCTGGTAGAACTGTGTATTTTAATGGAAAGGCTCTTAAAAACTCAAATGCACAAGGAATCGCAGGAAATTACTACGACATAGAAAGTGGAGACGAATATTGGGTTTCTGGAATAAAAAAAAACGGAACTGACCGACATTGGGCTGGAGGCGGAAAAGTAATGATTGACCGAAATGTCGTTGACCTTTATTTAAGTCTGGTTGACTTCAATTTATTGGATAAAAACCGATTTAAATTAGTGGACATTTTACCAACTGACAAACAAAAGTTTGCGGAATTAGAAAACGAAAAACTTAACTAATATGATATTATCTGAAAAATATCCCGAAGAATATTTTAATCATTGGATAGCAATGTTTTGTGCAAATAATTCAGAATTTAACAAAGATGCAATCATAGAACAAATTGAAATGTATAAGAGTTTCGAAGGAGAAGAAGAATTCTCTGAACTTAAAGCAGAACTAAACTCTATTATCGAAAATGATGATTTAGATAAGTTTATAGAAATTGGAAAGAACTTTGGATGGAAAGAAATTAAGACTGATGACTTAATTAATATGACCCAAATTATTAGGAAAGAATAAAAACGTGCTACAACAACGTATAAAATTAATTGCTTGGTTCTAGCCTACTTACGAAAATCCTCGCGGATTTTCTATTCAGTTTTTATTTGCTAAATTAGGTGCTTAACCACGCAACTAATCTTATACAAAACCGTTGTGCGTCATTTAAGAAAAATCTTGCAAAACAATAAAATTAAGGATATAAAACAATTTTTATAGGAAAAATGGAAAACGGAGATTTAGAGGTTTTATGTTGCTTTTGTGGTCAAGATTCAACATTTAATAAAGCGGTTGAAATCACCATAGAATGTGATAAGAAAACTAAAGAGGTTCAAGCAGTTTATGCTCATTCTAAATGTCTTGACAAAGTTTTACATAAAAGTGTTCCAAGAGCATTTGACTTATAAATTGGAATAAATATTCACAGGAATTTAATGAAAAAATGGATTTTTATAAAAATTTGACAGATGGAAAGAAAAGTGCTTTAATTGGAGGAATTCTGATTTTAGTATTCGGAATTATATTTTCTGTTTACCGACAAAGTAGGCTTGAAAAACTTGATTCGGATTTTATATGGACAGAAGGAACGATAACTGAAATAAAACTTAATGTTTCGAAAGGAACAACGCAAACACAAGATATTTTTCTATTTGAATTTAAACACAATGGAAAAAATATAATAAAGTCGCGCACAACCTATAAACCTGAATTATTGAAAGTTGGACAAAAATTTAAAATAAAAGTTCACCCTAAAGATTCTGATTTATTGGAAATTGATTTGAATTAAATAAAAACTGAATAAAAAAACGAACGCACAACACCGTGTATAATTAATTGCTTTGTTCTTCCCTACTTGCGAATATTCCTGCGGAATATTCACGGGTTCGTAAAAGTTTGCTAAATTAGTCGCTTAACCACGCAACTAACCATACACAAAACCGTTATGCAACAGTTAAAATCACGTTCAAAAATTGAATGTTTAGATTAAATTTGTAAATTTGATATTATGGATTTAAGTTTAGAAAATAAAAAAATAGAATTAATTCAATGGTTATCAACTTTGAATGACACATCTCTGATTGACAAACTAATGAAATTAAGAGAGAAAGAGAAGAACGATTGGTGGAATGAAATTTCTGCAAGCGAAAAAGAGTCTATCGAAAAAGGAATTCAAGATGCTGATAACGGAAAATTGACTTCTCACTCAAACGTGAAAGGAATCTATGAAAAGTGGTTATAAAATCCTGTGGACTGACCACGCAATATCTGAACTTAAAGAAAGTATTGAATATCTTGAGAATAAATGGACAGAAAGAGAATTAAGAACATTCTCTGCAAAATTAGACCATACAATAGAACTGATTTCAAAATCACCCGAAATTTTCCCAGTTTCATTGGATAAAATAAATATTCGCAAAGCTGTAGTTGAAAAACACAATAATCTATATTACCGAATTAATAAAAATTCAATTGAGATTGTTTCTTTGTTTTCAAACAGAAAGAATCCGAATAAGAAAATGTTATAAAACCGTTGCATAACACCGTGTATAATTAATTGCTTTTTAAGTGCTTACTTGCGAAAATTCCTGCGGAATTTTCTCGGGTTCGTAAATGTTTATTAAATTAGCTACCAAACCACGCAACTAACCATACACAAACACGTTGGCATTCATTTAAACCGAACGATGAAAAACATATTTCTGATTTTATTAATATTTTCGACTTTCAATTGTAAAGGTCAAAGCAAAACAAGCGAAAAAACAGAACCTGAATTAGAAAATCTGCTTTCTGATTTTGTCTCTGCTGATTGGAGAAAAGTTTATAAAGCAAAAGACAGTTTGCTGAATATCGGAAAGCCATCAATTCCGTATTTGATAAAATTATTGGACAATCCAAAAGAATTTAGAAAATTAGAAAATACAGCTGACTTAATTTATCCAGGTGTAACTGAATTTTTTGGACACGGTTGGTTTATAAATTACGATTTGGATTGGATTTCAATTCGAGCAGGTTGGGCTTTAGAAAATTTGACTTCACAAAACTTTGGTTTTACCGAGAATGTAATTACCGAAAAAGAATTAATAGAATTACATAAAAAAGACTATTCGAAGTATATTGAAAACGGAAAACACGATGTAAATTTTGAAAGAACAAAGTTTAAAGAACTTGATATTATTATAAAACGTGTAAAGGATTGGTGGAAAATAAATGAAAAGAATTGGACAGCTCTTAACGGACTGAAAGAAGCCATTTTCAGTAATGACATAAATCGTCAATTACAAGCTATCCAACAAATGAGATATCCTCGTTTTAAAATTAAAGGATATAATCAAGAATGGTTTAATCGAGAAATTAGAGCACGAATTGTTGAGTTGAATAAAATAGACAATGAGGAATTGAAATTACAAACAGGATATTTATTACGAAAATAAAAAAACGAAATGCCAACACCGTGTATAATTAATTGCTTTGTTCTAGCCTACTTGCGAATATTCCTGCGGAATATTCACGGGTTCGTAAATGTTTGCTAACTTAGTTGCTTAACCACGCAACTAACCATACACAATCACGTTGTGTGTAATTTACCAACGAGACAAAATAGAGATAATTATAGAAAATACAGTTAAATTAAAAACTATCAAATAGTCGGAATAAAAATATCTAGTAATTACAATTGAAAAACTAATTTCTAACAAATCTAATGAACGAAATAACTCTGCCATATCATTTATTAATTCCAACTATAATTTCAATTCTGATTTTAACAATATTCTTCATTAAAAGAAAACGAATATTTCGAATTGGAAAATGGAAATGGTTTTGGATAAGTTTGACAGTTTTCTTCGCTTTTTACGTATTTATTGTTGGAGGAGCAACTTATGATGATATTTATGCTCAATGGAATTCAAATAGGTTTGACTTAAATCAAGACGGATTTTTTAGCGGAAACGAAATCACGTCTGAACAGCAAGAAGCAATGAGAAATCTGATAAGTGATACTGGAAGAAATTTTTCATTTATAACTGGGCTAATTTTTTCTGGAATTATTGCATTCTTTGTTTTTACATTCGGAAAAATAAGTGAATTAATAAAAAAGAAAAAAAACTACACACAACAACGTGTATAATTAATTGCTGTATTCTTCTCTACTTGCGAATATTCCTGCGGAATATTCACAGGTTCGTGAAAGTTTACTAATTTAGTTGCTAAATCACGCAACTAACCATACACAAACACGTTGTACAACATTTACCAAAAAATGAAATTAGGAAGTTTAATCATATTATTTTTAGTTTGTTTGAGTTGTAAAAACGAGAATGAAAACAAATCAAATTCAACGAATTCTGAAAGGTTTGAATTAGTTCCAGAACCTGATAAAGATGAAAGAGAAAAATATGAGAAAAACCTGAATCTGACCTCTTTTCTTGAAAACCCGATTGACCTACAAGAATTTAAAAATAAAACGAAAAGAGATGTCACCACAACCGTGACAAATGGTTTGGAATATTACTTTCACCCAAAAATTAATGATTCTATTTTTTATAGTTACAACTTCATTTCTACAGTAAATAGACAATTAGAAATTAATGAAATAGTTGTCTTTAAATATGGAAAAAACCAACACAACTATGAAGACAAAACTGAAATACTGATTGAATTAAAGATTAAAAGTAATGATTCCGATTTGGGAAAAGCTAATTTTATCGGACTTTCAAAAACAGACTTGGAATCGGAATTTGGAAATGATTATCTGACTTTCGACAGTGGAATTGCTTACTCAAATAAAAATAAAGTTCTGATAATCGAACTTGAAGACTCAAAAGTAAAGTCCTTGAGATATATAAAATTAAACACCGAAAAAATCAACACAGAATTAATCGGACAAATAATGAAATAAAAAACGTTGTACAACACCGTATATAATTTATTGCTAGTTCTAGCCTACTTACGAAAATCCTCGCAGATTTTCTATTCGGTTCTTATTTACTAAATTAGGTGCTTAAACCACGCAACAAACCATATACAACAACGTTGCCCACAATATGAAAAAACTACTCAAATCAATAATTTTGCTTCTGACTTTAAGCGGTTGTGCCCAAGAAAAAAACTGTGCGGAATTTAAAACTGGAAAATTTAATTATGTTGACGAAAAACTGCCATTCGAAATTATCAGAAACGATACGTTACAAATAGAACGGAATTTAAAAACTGGAGTTGAAATCCATACTTCTGTAGAATGGAAATCAGATTGCGAATATATTTTGACTTATAAAAAAATACTGAATATTAATCGAGATGTAAGCGATGTAATTGGAAAGCAAATATTTGTGAATATTTTGGAGATTGATGGTAATAAAATTAAGGTTCAAGCAAAAAGTGATGCGATTGATGACGAACTTGAATTTATTAAAACTGAATAAAAAATACTAACGGAGAAAATACTGTGGGCAACACCGTGTATAATTAATTGCTTTGGTCGTTGCTTATTTGGAAAATTCCTTCGGAATTTTCTCGCGTTCGTTTTTGTTTACTAAATTAGTTGCTTAAACACGCAACTAACCATACACAAACACGTCGTGCATAATTAAAAAAAAACGCGAATTGAAAAAAATATTACTGTTTGGATTTATAATAGTATCTATCAATCTACACTCTCAAATAATGACTAGATACTTTATTGAAGGAGTTGAAATTGTAGATTACGTGACACTCGAAATTTGTGCTGATAGTATAAATGGAATAAACAATGTTGAATTGATTGCGAAAAAAACAACCCATAAAAATCAAGCTAATATTGACCAACTTGTAGATTACATTAAGAGTTTTGACTATCCTAAAGATGGTCCTTTAATTGGGAGATGCGGAAATCTAACCTTTTCATTTATGAATCCTGAATTTGAAAACTTGAAATTAAATGAAAATGAAATAGAAGAATGCTCAAAATTTAGATTTGGGAATTATAGCTATCATCATATAAATCATCAAGACACAAAAATTAAGCGGAGAAAAAAAATACAAAAAGAAAAAAGCTATAAAAGTAGACAGATTTATAGTATTAACTGGACATCGAATTCTACATATACTTTGACTTACAAAAGAATGTCTGATGACAACCTAAAAAATTTAATTGGAGAAAAAATAGAGGTTGAAATTCTAAAACTTTTAGATAACGACGGATACGTTTACAGGTCGACAAGTCCGAAAGGAATTGTTTACTATGGAGCGATATACAAATCAAAAAAATAACTATGCACAACACCGTGTATAATTAATTGCTTTGTTCTTGCCTACTTGAGAATATTCCTGCGGAATATTCTCAGGTCCGTAAATGTTTATTAACTTAGTTGCTTAACCACGCAACTAACCATACACAATCACGTTAGCATACATTTAAACCACTCATAATCTGACAAATGCAAATACTTCTTTTTCTATTAATCTTTATAATTGGATTAGGTTCACTAATTACATCTTTCGTCGCTATTATTCAAATTTTGAGTAATGATTTTAAAGAATCGAAAATTCAATGGATTTTGATTTCAATGATTGCTTTTATTGGACCAATATTATGGTTAACAAAAGGTCGTAAACTAATAATTAAAAATGGACAATCCCTAAGAAATGAAAATACCGAAAAAATAAGCCTGTCTGAACATTACACTCAGCTGATAAAGAATATTGGAACACCATTAAAAATCTTGACTTTAATAGCGTTAGCTCTTATTCTTTATGGATATTTAGCCAGAGCGTTAAACATCTACTTCTTTTGGGAAAGTAAATCCATCGGATTTGGATTATTACTATTTGCAATTGCGAAATTCATACTTGATGACATAAATGCCAGACGAGAAAATAAAATGCACCGAATTGTTTTCTATATAGTATTCGGAATTTTATGTTTAACCATTTTTATAAAAGGTTTAATCGCGATAATTATCCCAAATTCCAGAGCATATAGTTCAGCTACTGAGCTTTTAAAAACTGATTCTGAATTAATAGCCGAAGTTGGAGAAATTACTTCTTTCTCTTATCTGCCTTCTGGGAGTATGGGAACTCATAAAGACAAATATGGAACAACTGGTAATGCAAATTTGACATTAATAGTAAAAGGAAATAAAAAATACATTGAGAAGAATGTAGTCTTGGTAAAAGAATTAGAAGAAGATTGGAAAATAATATCTCTGAAATAAAAAACGTATGCTAACAACGTGTATAATTAATTGCTTTGGCAAGTGCTTATTTGGAAAATTCCTTCGGAATTTTCTCGCGTTCGTTTTTGTTTACTAAATTAGTTGCTTAAACACGCAACTAACCATACACAACAAAGTTGGCATTAATTTGAGCGAATGAACTTTTTAAGAAAAATCAGAGACATATTTGAAAGAAAAGTTTTTCTAAATGAATTCTATGAAGACGTTCAAAATTTAGATGAAGTTTTACTTGAAAAGCGAATTGAAATTTTAAGAGATATTGCAAATCCTAAATTTGAAAAAATTGGTTTAAAAAACTGGAATGGAAAATATTTATGGTTTAGTGATTTTAACAAAGAAGGAATTAAGCACGTAGTTGAATACAATGTTTTGAAAGGATTTTCTGGTGCATTTACATTTGGAAATTGTTTCGATTTTGTTCCAACATTTTCTGGAAAAAAATTAATAAATCATAGAACTGAAAAGTCAACGAAAATTATTTATTTAAAAAAAACTGAAAGTTGGCAGAAAAGTATTGAAACTCAAAGACACATAAATCCTGATAAGGTTAGTACAATAAACGAGAAAAAGTTTAGAGAAAGTTTGGAAAAAGTGTTGAATAGAAACTTAATCAAAATTGAGAATTGGTTTAAAGAAAATGAAACAATTGAAAAAAATATTTATTCTTTAAAAAAAGATGCAGAAAATCCGCCTTTTGAAATTGGAACAAGAATAATATCATTTGAATATATTTTAGCTTTTTTAAATAGAGAAAAATCTGAATTTAAAACCGCTGAATTTTGGTTAAATGAGCATTAAAAAAAAGAAATAAATTCAGAATCAGAAATTGAAATTCTGAAGAAAAAAATAAAAAACTAATGCCAACACCATATATAATTTATTGCTGGCTTCTAACCTACTTGCGAAAATCCTCGCGGATTTTCTTTGTCGGTAATTATTTACTAAATTAGTTGCTTAAAACACGCAACAAACCATATATAAACACGTTGGCAACAAGCTGAAAAAAATCCCGAATGAATCAAAATCTGGAACAAATATTTGAATTAGAAACTGCCGAAAAATATAACGAGGCATATTCTGAATATCAAAAACTGATTTCGGAAAATAATCCGGAATTTGAAACGTGGAAATATTATTTCTTCTTTTTGTGGTCTATGCTTGAAGATGTTAATGGACAATTTAAGAAAGATATTGATTTACGAACTGAATTGGAATCTGAATTAAAAAATGGACTGAATAAATACTCGGAATTGGCTGAATTCAATTTTATTGCTGGATATACAATTTCAATTTTTCCTTACGAGTTTGGAGATTACGAGGAATTGGAAATTAAAGGGAAAGAAATGCTGAAAAAAGCGTTTGAATTGGAACAATCTAATCCGATTTACAAAATGGTTTATTTAGGCTCAAAAAGTCTGAATGAAAAAGAGCAAAGTTTATATAAAAAGGCTTGTGCTGAATCAAAACTGATTTTAAAAACAAAATATAACGGAAAAGGATTATTGAACGAATATTATAATCAAGTATTTAATCGTGAATAAAAAAGCCAGTTGCCAACACCGTGTATAATTAATTGCTTTGGCAAGTGCTTATTTGGAAAATTCCTTCGGAATTTTCTCTGGCAAGTTTTTGTTTACTAAATTAGTTGCTTAAACACGCAACTAACCATACACAACAACGTTGTACCCAATTAACCCAAACCACAAATTCCCTACTCAAATTGAGCTAAATACTTTGAAATTCAAAAATATAAGTTAAAATATTTTTTTGTTTCTAATCGTTTGATTAGTTTTGCAAAGTAATTTAGTTTTATGCCTAGAGAAAAGAAATATAAGGAAGCTGAAGTAATAGAAAAGGCAATGGGTCTGTTCTGGAAAAACGGCTATAGAAATACATCATTAAGGATGCTATCTAAAGAAATGGGTATCAATCAATTTTCTATAAACGCTAGTTTTGGAAATAAACAAAAGCTTTTTCTAGAAAGCTTAAAATTGTATAGAAGCAAGTTGCAAAAGTTAATCAATGTATTTGAAAACTCTTCAAACGGCATTGAGAGTATTAAACACTTCTTCTATCAGTTTGCTGAATTTGCTGACCAAAACAACTCAAAAAAAGGATGTTTAATGGTTAATACTATGTCAGAATTTGGTTTAGATGTAGATAAAAAAGTAGGTGTCATTATTTCAAATTATGAGGAGCAATTAAGAACCTTGTTTAAACACAATCTGGAGTTAAATAGCACAAAGGACAACCAAACTATAGAAAGACACATAAATTATCTTGTTCTAGCATTAAGTGGTTTGGCTTTAGCAACAAAAATTCAAAATGAAATTACCATTAACGACTATATAGAAACCACATTTCAGCACTTATAATATTTTTTTACCATAAAACTAATCAAATGATTAGAAATAAATTTAACAAAATACAAATGAAAACAAAAAACACATTCAGAAAAACAATAGTACTAACCTTAATACTCGCACTAAGTATGGCTAATACTTCTCAAGCTCAAGAAATCTATAATAAAGATGAAACAAATCAAAAACAAAGACCATTTATAGTAGATAAAAAGGAATATCCTTTTAAAAGTAATTGGTTCACTAAAGACGAAATATCAATGCATTATATTGATGAAGGCGAAGGAATCCCGATTGTATTAACACATGGAAATCCTGATTGGTCATTCTTAAATAGAAACATCATTAAAGAACTTTCAGGCGAAGCAAGAGTTATAGCTTATGATTTACCAGGATTTGGTTTTTCTGACACGCCAAAGGATTATGGTTTTACACCACAAGAACACGTTGAATGGATTAGTGCATTACTTTTTGAACATTTAAAATTAGAGAAATTCATAATTGTGGTTCAAGATTGGGGTGGACCAACGGGTTTATCAGTAGCTACAAGTCATCCAGATAAAGTTTTAGGAGTTGTTATTAGTAATACTTGGGCTTGGAAACCAGAAGGGAAAGTGTTTGAATTGTCAATGATGATGAGATCTTCTGAAATGGAATCCAAAGTTATGGAAGAAAACTTTTTTGTAACAGGGATTATGCGAGGTTCTATCAAAAAGGAATCTAGCAGTAACAAAGCAATTATGGATGCCTATGAAATGCCATTCCCAACAAAGGAATCTAGAAAAGGTACAGCAGTTTTTCCACAACAGATTACATTGGCATCGGATTGGCTAGGAGAATTAGAAAGCAAATTATCTACGCTACAGGAGAAGCCAGTAGAGCTTATTTTTGGATTAAAAGATGATGCCCTCGCTTCGCAAGATATTCAAGATAAATGGCGTTCGTATTTCCCGAAAGCACCTGTACAATTGTTGCCTGATGCTGGCCATTTTACACAAGAAGATAGTCCAGAGAGTTATGTGTTTTCACTAAGACGACTGCTTAAGAATTTATAACAAAAAAATGGAACCTTCAACAGATTTTAAAGATTTTATTTTTGACCAATTACAAAGTTGGAGAAGAGTACGAATCAAAAGAATGTTTGGTTGTGTTGGTTTGTATGCAGACGATTTAATGTTTGGAATTATAGCCAAAGAAGTCATTTTTTTTAAAGTAGATAAAAGTAATATTTCTAATTATTTAGAAGCTGATTCTCAACCTTTAAAGTTATTCAAAAATGAAAGTAAAGTTCTGTCATTTTATGAAGTTCCTATTGAAGTTTTAGAAGATGCTAATCAATTTGTCCTTTGGGCAGAAGAATCATTAAATATTCAAAAAAATAAATCAAAATGAAAAAATCAACAAACATATTTAACAAAATAGTATTAATAGCTGGTATTTTAAATTTTCCAATTGGACTTGGAACTGTGTATCAAGCAGTTTCAACAAAAACAGGTGAAGATTTAATTCACAGTGCAGTAGTTGGCTTATTTATAATGTTCGCAGGAGCAGCAATAATTTGGGCTACTAAAAAACTAAACACAAGAGCTTCGCTAATTGTTTGGAATGGTTTAGTTCGCTTAATTAACGTGTTTATTGTAGCCTATGCAGCTTTGGGTGATGGAGTTTCGCAAATGACATTAACCATAACAGGAATGGATTTAATGCTAGCTATAATCTTTACGATAGGAACGGTAAAAGTTACTGAAATTCCATTTTCAAAATTAATAGTAGGAAAAACAAATAATTTATAATTAACTGGGTACAACAACGTATATAATTAATGGCTAGTTTTAGCTTGCTTACGAAAATCTTTGCAGATTTTCTATTCGGTTTTTATTTGCTAAATTACGTGCTAAACCACGCCACTAATCATATACAAACACGTTGGCAACAAGCTGAAAAAAATGACGATAAACATCAAAAAAACTCTTGAAATTGGAAAAGTCCGAGAACTTTTAAATGAAAACGAGACTTTATTGTTTGTTGTGACTGATGAGAAATTAACTAGAAGTTATGTATTAGAATTACAAAAAGAATTGCCTAATTATGTCGTGACTCGAATTGAATGGCTGAATAAACTGAATATTGTTCCAAGTATATCAACAAAAGTAGTTTTGGAAAATATACTTGAATTTCATAATTGTATTGAATTGTTTGATAAAACAGCTCATTCTCTAATGAATGAAATGGCTGAAACGTTCGATATTAATCTGAATAACTCTAATGAGATTTACGAATTAAAAACCAAAAGAAGCGAAAATCAAAGAGGAGAAATAAATAATGAATGGAAATATCATTTTCACGGAAAAGGTTGCTCATTTACAAATACAAATACCGAACAATTTTTAGATGTTCAAATTAACAACGGAATTGAATTTGGAGAATTAGATACTTATTATTTAATGAAATTTATTCAAACAACGGAATCTCTGAAAAAAGCAAGTCAAATTTTAAACAATAAGACTGAAAATATGCGCAAAGTAATCGAGACATTATGGAGTTCTGATTATCTAATAGAATTACCAGATGGAATAAATAATGAATTAATATTAAACCGGAACAAAAAGCCAATTGCCAACACCGTGTATAATTAATTGCTTTGTTCTTCTCTACTTGCGAATATTCCTGCGGAATATTCACGGGTTCGTAAATGTTTACTAACTTAGTTGCTTAACCACGCAACTAACCATACACAATCACGTTGGCAACAAGCTTGACCCGTCCTGAAACATGGCTACAAGTTAAAATTAAATCAGTATCTAAAATAATTAATCAAGCTATTCTCTTGGTTGCTAAACACCCCTTTTTCGGTTGCTTTTCGGTTGCTTTTCGGTTGCTTTTCGGTTGCTTTTCGGTTGCTTTTCGGTTGCTTTTCGGTTGCTATGGTTGTCATTTTTGGTCACAACCAGCAAAAAAACAAACTAAAAACCTATAAATGAGATAATTAACAAATTAAAACCAAACAACAACCAGTTTCAATTTTGGTTACTACTTAATTGTTAAAAAAACTCAACTACTATTATAATCATTTAAAAAATTAGAGAACTGACTTCTAAGATTAAATTCAACTTCGATGCAACTCCAATATTGACCAAATAAAATATTTCTATTTTGATCATCTTTTATAGATTCAATTAACTTACTTACTTCTATATTATTTACATCTTTTGTTATTAAACAAGGATAGGATTTACTCAAATTTAAATTATTAAATAATTCAGACTGCTCTTTATTATTTAGATCTGAACAAAACGTATTAATATGATAATCTATTGGCATATTTAAATACTTATGCAGTTCCCTTATAGCTATCTGATCGTAAATGGATGTTTTATATATATTTACAAAGTTCATAACAGATAAGATATAAAGTTTAAATGAAAGCTGCTGCCTATCAAGTTGTTTTATCTCCTTTTTTATTATATAATCCGCTAAAATATTATAAGCAGTAATTCTAAAGTCATCTTCAGGAAGTCCTTTTTGCTCAATCATATTTTGAATTATATTCATTGCTCTTTCTATGGTCATTACTATTTTGTTTTATGAAACCGGAAACTAACAGGTGAATTAAGTAAAAACACCACGTATACAAGCTATAAGCGTGAAACAGATTATTTTAAAAAGTTTCATACTATTTACATATTGATTCTTTAAAGAAACTTTTCAATTGATTCACGAGTAATTACACTCCTTGGATTTAAAAGCATTAACAAAGATTCAACATCAAGTTTCTAGTTTCCTCTTTTACTTATTGTAAGTTTTACTATTCCAAATTTTAGATATATAACCAGCAGAATAACCAGTTATATTAGCCACATCTTTTGCTTGGGCTTTATTTAATTTTGCAGAATCTATTACTTTCCTAAGAAAGTCCTGATTCTTCTCAGGATTATTGATATAATTTAAGGTTAACTGAAAGTTTGTATAATAAAAGTCATTAATCTGAATTGCTAATTCTACAGTATCAAGAGTTACTTTATCTTGAAAACTATCATTGAAAGATTTTTTTATTAAATGGATTAGTAAGACTAATTTATGAATGCTTATCATCATTTTAGAAATATACCCTCTAATATTCTCAGGTAGTTTTTTTTTTGGAGTTCAACAAAATCTGAGAGTATTCATGCAATTTCTCATCAACCCCTTTATCTAGAATAACATTACATTCTCTCTTTTCATTTTCAATGTGTTTTCTATAATTGATCAAGCCTTTTAATAGAACATGATAATTATTTAAAATTTCTTCTGATAATTTTTCTTTTGATATTTTAGAGTTATCTACGAGCAGATTAGAGAATAACATCCTATCTATGAACCCACTTTCTAAATTACCATTAGCAAAATTTTTTTTTAAAAATTGGTGTTGTGTAGAGCCTATAAGTGTGGGGTAAGAATTTTCTAACCTATAACTATCTGTTGTTTTTCTTCCTATATCAATGAATAAATTAGTATAACCCTGCAACAAAAAATTACGCCATGCAGGCCCTTCGTTACCTCTTTCATTTGCCATTTTTTGTACTAAAAAATAAATCTCATCAAGATTCACACCTATTGAATAGGGATTATGAAAATGAACGTGCTTCGCTGCTTCTATTGTAGCGTCTTGAAGTAGAAACTGTTTACGCACAGGCTCATCTTTATTAGAAGTAATTTCTTGTTTTTTATGATCTTTAAGCTCCTTACGATACGATTTGTAATTTTCGCTATCAGACTTATTTAGTGGTTTACAAGCTATATTTATTGCTTCTGATTTAGTATCTCCCCTACTTCCAATGATTGTAAAGTATAGGTTCGCATAGTTAGTATACCCCATGCAATTTATTTTAAAAGCTAAACCAGTTCCGCTGCTGAAAGCAAATAATATTGAACTTAAAAGATACTCTTTTGGTATTCTTTTATAAACGAAAGCCTCATTAATAAGTGCTCTTATATCACTTGGCATTGAACTAACAATTCCATCTAATTGCTGAATTGCAGTATCTTTAATATTTGATAATTTAGTGTTCTTGGATTCCTGGTTAATTAAATTAATTTTATCAACTTTCATATTGCTAGAGTTATTATTTTGACAAAAAATTCTATTACATGTATAATGCATTAAGTATTCTTTTTTATTTTCGTTTGTATTTTAGTGATTTAACCTCTTTTAGAGCGTCATCTAAATCAACGCGTTTAATAAATACTCTTCGCCCAATTTTAAAAGCTGGCAGAACTCCTTTTTTTATGTAATTATGAACAGTAAGATTTGTAACTCCTAACTCATCAGAAACTTCTTGTATAGATAGTTTTGAATTGTTATTGATTGCAGTAAATGGTGCTAGTTTTCGGTCTATTAAATTTTCAAAATCTTCAAGTAGCTCTGATTTAGAAAAATTTTGGACTTGGATTAAATGTGACATACGATATTGTTTTAATTAAACGATACCGCAAGTTTAGGATAATATTAAAAAGAGTTGTTTGACCGTGTTTGACTGGTCAAACACGGTCAAACAGTAAAGATTATTTTATAAGAAGTCTGTATATTTCAAATATTTATCTAATTGATTTGACTTCAACGCATAATCATAGTTTTGTTTAGTTATTTTTGTGCCGAAACACTCATTTAATGCATAAACTATATCCGTTTTATCGCAAAATTTCAAATACTCTTTATTACTTAGCTGAATCCCTATCGAACAAATAAACGTTTCAGCCCCTCTTTTTTTAAATTCATCTGGAATCAATATTGAATATTCATCTTGAATTAGTTGTATAATTCCTTTCTCTAGTAATTTGTCAATAATTACACTAAAATTTGTTTTTGGGGTTTCTAGTAGATTTTCTAAGCTCAGCTTAGCTTTAATTTCCTTTTTATTACACTTCTTAGAAGTCTCTTGTAAGCTAAGTATATGATTTTTTATCGTCTCTAAAATAACTTTAGCCTCATAAAATGAGCTCCATTCCTCTAAGAGATCAAAAAAACCGGATAAACCATCATCAGCAAGATTTATTTTGTTTTCAATAGCTAAATTCATAAAAGATTTTGGCTTGTTTTTAAGATAAAGCCTGAGGAAATTTGGTGAGTACGATATATTCAATTTCACATATTCATACCATGACATTACTCCATTCACACCAGTACTTGAAATTAAATTATCATCATAGATGGTATACCACTCTGATTTTGGGTAGTACTCATTGTACTTCTCTTTTAAAAAAGACACTTTTTCGTTTATATCAAAAAAAGATCTCATTTCAAATAAAATTTGTGTAATCACTAATTGTGGATCAGATAATGCAGCAGTAACATGAAATTCTAGAATCTCATACACTTCCATTACAAAATCTTTAGTGAAGTCAAAATCTTTACCCTTATAAATTAATGGAAAATGATAGAAGTTGCATTCTTCAAACAGCTTTTCTAAATTGCATTCTTTTTCTTCAATTGATGAAAATGAAACCTCATAAATATCTTTAGGAACAGAGGTTTTTAACACATTTTTTTTACTAAAAAATTCAAGGTTTCTTCATTAAAGCAACTAAAATCACAATTTTGAGCAATACCAAGATATTCAGTCCTTTTTATCATGCTTTTTTAAGTTTAGGTAATTCCATACTTCCAAATGCCAAATTAATTGCATCAACTTTAGCTTCAGTATCTACTTTGTAATAACTATTAAACGTTTTCAAGTCACGATGGCCTGTCATTTTCATAATAGTTTTATCTGCAATTCCTTTTTTCTTCATTATTGTTATGAAAGTTCGCCGAGCACTATGAGTAGAAATTCTATCATAAAATGGTTTAACGATAACTTCTTTTTGCTTATTCTTATTTCTTGTATACTCTACATCAAAATCAAATTCAGCACTTTTAAATACCTTTTTTATTAATTCATTTTGCTTTTGATTTGTTATAAGTGGTAATAAATTATCATACTTTTTTAAAATGTACTTAGTAATATCAAATAATGGAATTTCTCTAGCATCCTTAGTTACGTCTTTATCCTCTTTTATCAAAAGCACACCATCTCTTATCGTTCTATTATTTATTAATCTAAGTTCTCCAAACCGCAATCCTGTTAAACATTGAAACACAAATACATCTCTTACTTTTTCTAACGATTTCGATTTTGTATCAAATTCAAAAATAGTTTTTACTTGGTCCAAATTTAACGCTACCTCTTGAGTAATTACACGATCTGGTTTTTTAAAACCTCTAAAGGCATCATTATAAGTATACTTCTCCTTTATTGCCCAAAACATAAAAGTTTTAAACAACCCAATATTTCTCGCAAATGTATTGGTACCATGATCTGAAGTCGTATAACAATAATCCGTGAAATCAGTATAAAATTTTTCATTTATATTACTGAAAGTTAAATTATATTTTGTGCTTTTATCAAACTGAACTAAGTGATTTTTGATGTTATTATATCGCTTAATAGTGGAAGGTTTCCATTCTCTTCTTTTCACTTTTTCTTCAATAAAACTATCATACGCTTCATAAAAAACACTTTTACTTGGATCTATTTTTTTAAATTCTCTATTAAAATTTTCTTTCAATATTTTTGAAGTTAAATCCTAATTAATTCTAGAGTACACACCAATCAATTCTTCAAATTTATTCGAATATCTATCTAATTGCTGTTTAATTGATGATGCTTCTTTCAACCTATTGGATCCTCTTAATTTTGGAGCTCTATTCTCAAAACTCCAACCAATAGGAGCTATTCTTTCTCCAGTTGAGTAAACGAACTTCTTTTTCTCTTTATTAAAATGACAAGTAAATAAAATTAATGATGGTTTAGAACCTTTTTCTGCTTGAGGTTCTTTTAAGTAAAAAGAATGTTTCATAATCATTGAGTTGACAAAAGAGTTGACAATATTTATATATTCAAATATAACTCAATTATATAAAAGCATCTACATCATCATCTAAATAACAGTAAATATGTGGATTTCACATATAAAATTACTCATTAAAGCATAAAAGATTCAATACTCTCCGACTCCACAATTAAGCACAACTTTGTTGTTTAAAAGCGCTTGGGCTGAAAGCACAAAAAGTTGTATTTACAGGATGGGATTCACTAGAGAACAACGACGTTAATCTCTCTAACTCCACAACACTCACAACTGTATTGTGAATGAAAATATAAAAATCCATCAAGTTTACTTGAATGGATTTTTGTGTTTAATTATCGTGCTAATTAAAGCAAAACAAATAAAATTGTTCTTCATTAAAGAAAATAAAAATCACCAGCCATTTCCTATATATATTTTGTTTACTAAATTAGTTGCCTCATCACACCTAAACATCTTTTAAGTCATTCAACACATAACGACCTCAACTCCACATGAAACTAACAGTAGCGCTATGTTTTATATTGATATCTCTATTTCTTTCAACACAGTTAAACGCCCAGGACACAGTAGAGTGGTCAAAAGACAGAAAATTAAACTGGTCGGATTTTAAAGCAGCTCCTAATTTAGATATTGTGGCTTATGCCCTCACTTCTTACAAAATAGAAATCCTACCAATTGATATTATGGTTGATGCAGATGAGAATATTCAGGATTATGAAGCATTAACAGTTGTAGCTAATTTTTATACGGAACATTCTTGGGTTTATGAAAAAAGCGCCTATTTACTTTTACATGAACAATTACACTTTGATATCGCTGCCTTATATGCTTTTAAAATCCGTAAAGCGTTTGAAAAATTAAAAGCACAGAAGAATGCTAATTACAATTCTTATGTAAGTGTCTATCAAGAATTATGGAAGGAATGTCTCGAAACACAAAAATCTTACGATAAGGAAACACAGCATGGGCAATTAGTTACTATAAACGATACTTGGATCGATAAAATTACCGAGCAAATAAATGTTTTTGAACAATAAAGAAAAGCTAAGAATCTATAAGCGTAGTTTTAATTTTATTGATCACATAAAATCATTTTAACTCAATTTCTATATAAACAGGAAAATGGTCGGAAGGAAACTTAAAATCTATTGCACTTGAAAACACAGCATATTTAGGTACAAGAACATTGGGTGATTTTGAAACGAATATATAATCGATTCGACGTGTTGCGGATTCATTATATTGAAAGGCATTAAATGTTCCCTCTGGCCCAAACTTTAACGTGGCTATTTGTCTTGAATCAGACATAGTTGGTAAAATTTCTGCGACAACCTTACTATTAGGTTCTACATTAAAATCCCCCATTAAAAGTACAGGATAGTTTTCGGTATTTTCTAACGCCATCTTTTTTAAAATGAGCTTCATGCCTTCTTTTTGTGCTTCTTCACCAACATGATCTAAATGTGTATTGAACACCCAGAACTTTTGACCATTGTCTTTTAAAGTAAATAAGCCGTAAGTGCAGACTCTCGGATAAGCCGCATCCCAACCTTTTGACACTACTGTTGGAGAATCTGATAACCAAAAGGTATGTTGTTTTTCGACTTTCAGTTTTTTTGAATTGTAGTAAATCGCAGAAAACTCGCCTTCTCCATTACCATCTCTTCCTTCACCTATAAATTTATAATCTAGCAAAGCAGAATTTAAATCTTCTATTTGATTTGGTCTTGCTTCTTGAATGCCAAAAACATCTGGACTCAAAAATAAGATTTGAGAACTTAAAAAGTCTTTTCGATTTGACCATGCATTCTCACCGTCTGATGCAATATCCAAACGAATATTATAAGTCATTGCCTTAAGGCTGACCTTACTTCTTTTAACCTCAGGCTTATTAATTTTAGAACTACAACCTAAAACGATAAGGCTAATAAAACATAATGCAATTCGTTTCATGTATTAAATGTTTCTAGCTTAAAAAATTATAACAAGCACTTACATATAAAGTAATATTAATACTTAATCATTATGCTCTGAAGCGACTTTTATCCTTTCAAACGTCAATTCTGGTTCATCGGTAGTAATGTAATCAAAATCATGAGCTAATAACCAATCTATATCTTCTTCTTTATTTGCTGTCCAACCATTTAATTTGAGACCTAAATCTTTAGCTTCTTTAATCCAATGCTCTTTATTTTTTAACTTCCAGACTAAATAATCTAAACCTGTAATACCATCGTTTTTTAATTCTTCTGGAGATTTTGAACCATCGAGATATAAAACTTTTGCGTTAGCATCTATATCTTTAATACGTTTAATAACATCGTAACTAAAACTGATATAATAAGAGATATACGCTTCAGCTTTTAATTCTTTAACCAAGGCTACCGTTTTGTTAGCCATTTCAATATTTCGACCTTCGATTTTGGAAGGCTTTATTTCGCACACCAAACCCGTTGTAGTATTATTAATCATACCTGCACTAATAAAATCTCTTAGTGTAGGAAGTGTTTCACCATTTGGTAACTTATGTTTTGCTAATTCTTCATACGTTGACGTTTCTATATCGACACCTTGATAATCGGCATCATGTGTTACGATTAAAACGTGATCGGATGTCATTCGAACATCAAACTCAGAACCTGTACAGTTTAAGCGGATCGCCTCATGTAATGCAGCGATAGAATTTTTAGGAAAACCTTTAGCTTTCCATGCACCTCTGTGGGCAATTACAGGATTATCAGCAAAAACAATTCCTGGTTCAGTTGTAGTTGAATTGCATGATGCTAATCCAATACATAAAAATAAAACGATAAAACAACGCATAAGTAAAAGTATTAAATAAAAAATGTGTAAAAATCGTAAATTAAAAACACAAAAGGGCAAGTGAACTTGCCCAATATGTTTCTATAGAATGACTAATTCAAATAATTAATTGTAACCATTATTCTGAGGATAATCTGGGCCTAATAAATCTAAATCGTTTTGAGAAATTGGCCAATTAATAAAATGTGATCTCCAATTGTCTCGTGGATCCTTAGATCCTAAATTAGCTGGAAAATACTCACCATCACCAGCATAGTTGGTCATCTGAAAATCCATAACATTTTGTCCCATTCGCTTTAATGTAAACCAACGTTGCCCCTCAAATGCCAATTCTCTTGCACGTTCATCTAAAATGGTTTGTTGATCTACAAACGTCACAGGCGCGGCACCAGCCCTAGTTCTCACAGCATTAATATATGGTAAAGGATCACCTGAAGATCTCATTATCGCTTCTGCAGCTATTAAATACGTCTCTGCTAATCTGTAAACCATAATATTACCTCTAATGGTGTAAGACGCTTCATTACCATCTTCTTGTGCAAATTTGATACAAGAAGGATGCATCCTTTGGTAATACAAACTGTAGTTGTCGCTTGGATTATCTAAATCTGTAATAGGCGCGTAATTATCGACCTCTTCACCAATTCTATCACCTGAAGTATAATAATATTTTAATCTAAAATAAGTATTATCATCTCTTGTATCGTTTGGATCTTCAGCTAAAAGATTTAATAAATATAAATTCGGAACAACTCTAGAGAAACCTCTACCTCCTTGTTCATTATTATAATCTACTCCAGAAATCTGAAAAAATTGAGCTACATAATTCGCATTCATCATGGTGGCATCACCTCCTCCAAGTACATCATCTTTAGACTGTATTACAAATAAAGCTTCTGAATTATTTCTATCTCCAGCAAATACAGCTGCAGTATTAGACACTAAACTATGAGGACTATCTGGTCCTTCTATAACATCTAATGCTTGAGTTTTCGCTTCTGTCCAATCCCCTTGCCACATCGCTACTTTCGCTTTCACATGCTTCGCTGTTCCTTTTGTAACACGGCCAAAAGTATCTGACCAGTTTAAATTTTCGATAGCAAAGTTTAAATCACTATTGATAAGTGCAAAAATTTCTTGTTCTGACGATTTATCATTTATAACATCAAAAGCATTATCTAAAGTTATGGTTTCTGTAGTGACATAAATATTATTATACATTCTGTACAAATAGAAATAAGCATGTGCTCTAAAAAACTTTGCTTCTGATAAAATTTGAGCTCTTGCTCCTTCATCAATACCTTCTAAAGTTTCAGCTGCATTGATTATTGCTGTTGCTTTATTAGCGATATTGTAATAATGTTTCCAAAATAATGACGATGCAAAAGTGGCCCCTAAATCTACTGGAGAAATACCTCTTTCGTATCTTCCTAATAAGCCTGTATAACCCGATCTTGAAAATGTTAAATCAGCTCTAGAAGACATAAGTACTGAGCCCATGTAATCTTCAGTACTGTTATCGTAGCGATCTCTTTCAAATTTATATAAACTTACAACACCAGACTTTAAACCACCTTCTGTTGTGTAAATATAATCCGCATCAATTAGCGTACTTGGTTGTTCTTCTAAGTAGTCTTCACATGAAGCAACTACAAAAAATAACGCCATGGCTAGCAGAAGGCCACCTTTTATTTTTGAATTAAAAAACTTCGTTTTCATAATATTATTCTTTTTTTAATTAAAATTTAACTCTTACACCAAAAGTGAATGATTTCGCATCTGGATAACCTGTATCTGCACTAGAATAAGTATCTCTGATATTTACTTCTGGACTGTAACCTAAATAATCTGTTTTTGTAAATACATTTGTTGCAGTCACATAGAATCTAATCTGCTCAAATTTTAATTTAGATGTAAACTTTTCTGCTAAAGTGTAACCTAAGCTTACTGTTCTTAACCTAACATAAGAAGCATCTTTAACTGCTAATGCATTTAAATATTGATCAGCAGCATCTTTATTAGGACGCGGAAAAGATGTTGATGGATTTTCTGGGGTGTAGTAATCTACTTTAATACCATTGATATCCCCTCTTAGTGTACCACCATTATTGTACTGATTTAAAAATGGATTTATCTTTGTAGCTCCTTCTACAACATAGAAATCAACAAATAAATCAAACCCTTTATAAGCAATTGATGTGGATATTGAACCAAACCAGTCTGGATTAGGATCAGTAAACACACGATCTTCTTGTGTGATTTTTCCATCAGGACCAGATATTATATTACCTTCTTCATCTACTCCATTAACATCCTTAATTCTAATATCACCTGGTGCTAAAGTTTCTTGTGGGTTTGCAGATTCTGGATTAGCTTGAGGTGAATTTGCATAATCCTCACCTTCTTGCCATATGCCATCAAATGCATATTGATAAATAACACCAACGGGTTGACCAACATAATAATTAAATGAATTATCTTCAGTGATCGCATCACCATTTCCATCATTATAAAGTTCTAATAGTTCGTTTCTGTTATTAGACCAATTGGTAGACACAGACCATTTAAAATCTTCTGTATTAAAGATGTTTGCTGTTAAACCTAATTCAAGACCCGTATTCTGCATTTCACCAGCATTAAAATATGTTGATGTATAACCTGTTACTGGAGGCACACCTCTTTTTAATAATAAATCTGTAGTTCTAGCGTCGTACCAGTTAATATTACCTGCTAACACTCTGTTGAAGATTGAAAAATCTAAACCTAAGTTTAAGGTTGTGATTCTTTCAAATTTTAAATCTGGATTAGGTAAAATAGTTGATGGTGAGAATCCTGACCCAGTTTCCTCATCATAAATATAAGGTTGGAAATCAGCTGTAAAAAGCGATGTATAAGCACGACCTAAATCATTAACCAATGAACCATAACTTGCTCTAAATTTCAATTCTTGGATTGCATTTACATCTTCTAGGAAGCTTTCATTATGAATTTTCCAAGCAAATGAACCTGCTGGATTATAACTCCATTTATTACCTTCTCCGTTTAATGAAGCTCCATCAGCTCTAATAATCCCTTCAAACGTATATTTATTTGCAAAGCTATATCGCGCTCTCGCTAAATAGCCTAAATAGCGAAATTTATCTCCATCGCGCTCAACGGTTACATTACCGATAGCACTAGAAATACCATTGTAGCCTAAATCTTCATTAGCAAATCCCTGACCTTCAGTAAATGTTCTAGAAAACGCATTTTCTTGAGTTGACTGAACTAAAGTAAGATTTAAGTTATGATCGTTGTTAATAGCTTTGTCATAAGTCAATATATTTTCAACTAAATAAGACTCTCTTAATTGATTATCAATTCTTGCAATACCTCTAACATCATCACCTGCGCTACTTAAAGATGATTGATACTGACCTCTTTCTGATGTTCTTCTCGTTAAATTAGCTTTTAATTGGTATTGTAAATCTTTAGTAATCTGCCATATTGGAGTCACATTGATAACGTAATCATTTCCTTTTTCATTGTGATCTTGCTCACGTAAATTCCACAAAGGGTTTACCGCTGAACCTTCTTCGCCACTTGGAAATTGTGTAATACTACCATCTTCATTATAAGCAGTACCAAATGGAGAGTTAGTAATTACATTCACTGCAGCTGCTCTACTTGTATCATCGTTTAATAAGTTTAAATCAAAATTTACAGAAAATTTATCTGATATTTTCTGATCAACATTTAAACGCAATGTTTTTCTAGTATAACTAGATGTTGGTATAAGACCGTCTTCTTTAAAATAGTTAATACTACCAAAAACCTTAGTCATTTCTGTACCACCACTTACACTAATAGCTTGGCTATTCACCAATCCATTTCTCATTAATTCATCTTCCCAATCTACAAAACGATTGTTTATAATATTGTCATATTCAGTTGGTGTGAATACTTCATCAATAACATCATCAGCATAACTATCGTCATTTCTAGTTGACCTCCATGCTTCTCTCCGTAATTGTGCTAATTCTTGACCGCTATAAACATCAAAATTACGTTCAATTGTTTTTGTTGTAAGAAAACCGTGATAGCTCACACTAACTTTTCCTGTTGCCCCACGCTTAGTCGTAATTAAAACCACACCATTTGCACCTCTAGAACCGTAAATCGCCTGAGCCGATGCATCCTTTAAAAACTCAACAGACTTTATATCATCTGAATCGATATCTTCAATACCTCCTTCTCTAACAATACCGTCAACCACATAAATAGCACTTACATTACCTTCTATAGATCCTTGTCCTCTAAAAATAATGTCAGAAGTTCCACCTGGTCGTAACGTTCCACCACCAACATTGACTTGTAAACCTGCGATTCTACCACGTAACATTTCATTAACATCTGATGTTGGTGATAAAGTAGCCTCTTCAATATCTACAGTAGCGACAGCGTTTACAATATCACTTTTCTTTTGTGTACCATAACCAATTACTACTACTTCAGCCAAAGCAGTGTCATCTTCTAACATCACTGTAATTTCGTCAGAACTATAAACAACGTCTTTAGATTTAAAACCTACATAAGACACTACTATTATAGAAGCCTCATTTGTAACCTCTAAAATAAATGCACCGTCAAAATCTGTTTGTGTACCGTTAGTTGTTCCTTTCTCTATAACAGATGCACCTGGCAGTGGCATATTATCTGCTGAAGAAAGCACTTTTCCTTTTATTTTGGTCTGCGCGATAAGCGAAAACGAACTGCACAATAAAAAGAGACAGAAGAATATTTCAATTCTCGATTTTTGAAATTTTAATTTCATGAATGATTGATTTAGTTAAAAATTAAAGCCCAAAACTATCATTTCAAAAGATGTGTAAATGAGATGTAATGTTAAGCTTTTGTAAATTTAACCTCAAATTATTGCAGAATTAATAATAGATACCTCGATTAAAAACGAACATCGCAAAAATCAAGAAAATCAAAGGTTTAAAAAACTACCTGAAGTACCGTAAACACTAACCTCATTATAAATTGAAGATTTCATAAAAAAAATCGCAAAAATCAACATAAATACACACTTGTCGGGGTAAAGTCTAGGTAAAAAACACAATTGTCGAGGTGTTAGAATTTTAAGATATAGTTAACTAAACTGTCATCGTGATCTAATTGTAACCTTTTGCGTAATCTGTAACGTTTAGTCTCCACACTTTTTATAGATATATTAAGTAACGGAGCCATTTCTTTAGAGGATAAATTCAACCTTAAATAGGCACAAAATTTCAAATCATTAGGTGTTAAATCTGGATGTGCAGCCTTAATTTTATCCATAAAATCTTTATCAGCATTGTTAAAAGCTTCTTTAAAGAATTTCCAATCTTTATTATTGTTTAAATTGGTATCAATTAGATCAATGGCACTTTCAATGTCTTTATTGTTTCTTGTTCGTTTTAACTCTTTCTTTATTTTATTGAGTAGTTCATTTTTTTTAATAATACTCATTGTGGAGATCACTAACTCTCTATTTTTTCCTTCGATATCTTGATTTAGTTTTTCATTCTTTATCTGAATAAGTGCACGTTCATTTTTTATATGTTCATGCTTAAGAATTCGTTCGTAATAGAATTTATAGACTTTATTTACTAAAAATGCAATTCCAATTAGAATTAACACATACAGTAAAATTGCTACATTTGAAATATACCAGGGTCTGTTAACTTCAAAATCATAACTAATGGAATTCTCAGTCAATTGATTTCCTACTCTCCCTCTAACCTCTAAAGTATAGTCTCCAAATGATAAATTTTCAAATTGAACACTTGACACATGAGACCATTCACTCCACTTATCAGAAAGTCCACTAAGTTTATAACTATAGCTAACATCCAAGAATTTATTATACTCTGGAACGGAAAAACCAAATGACACAATACCTTTTTCGTGTTGAAACGAACCATTTTCTGCTAATGGCAAATAATTTTTACTTCCATTAACATCCTTTTTCATTATAGAGTTCAAATGAATTGAATGTGTACTACTACTATAAGTTTCAATATTCGCTAAATCGAGCGTTAAATAACCATTTACAGTTCCTAGAATATATTTTTCACCCTCTATATGTTGTAAATTTTCAAATCCCAAAACTCCTTTTCTAAGATCAGAAGGAATTGCGATGTCCGTAATTTGAGGAATATTCGTAATATTATCATTCGTTATATAACTAATATTATTTTTAAAAAACAACCATAACTTACCTGTTTGATCCACTACAATCTTACCAGAAGTAAATTTCTTGGATGCCATTAAATCAGTTAAAACATTATTTTTAACAAACTTGTTTTCAGCGTCACTATAATTATAAATGCCATTTTCTGAAGTATACAGAATATCGCCTTGATAGCTTTCTAAACTAGAACTATTACCAATCGTTAATTCTGAAACTTCTTCAACCTTTATGGTTTTGGTAAAATCAGAGTTCATGTTTAATATAAAAACTCCTTTGTACTCATGATTTACAAAGATTTGATTGGTATTATTTATTTCAAAAAAGCGTGAAGAGTTTTTAAAGTTTTCTATTTTATTTCTTAATCCCCAAGTATTGTCTTTATACTCTAAAACATATAAACCATCATAATTTCCTTGAAGCAATAGATTGTCGTGATTTGGAATTTTCTTAAAGTTCCAAGCACCTAGTTCTGAACTAATTTTTTCTACTCCGTTTTTAGCCACTATAAAAGTCCCCAAATGATGTCCACAGATGAGTCTTTCATTATTATCATTAAACAGACTCCAAACCTGACCTGCAGTACCTTCTACAAAACGAAATGTTTCATCAACAGTAATTAACGGCCTATAAAATAAACCTTGATTTGTACCCACATAAAGTAAATCCTTAAAAATAATAGTCGAGTATACTGTTCCTAAAACACCATCGTAATCAATAAATGTTTGTATGGGCGAGGTCATATTTATACAATTAATTCCGTTATCCAAACCTGCCCAAACATTTTGATTGGAGTCTTCAAACAATGCCAAAACCGTATTGTTACTTAATCCTAATTTCTGATTTATAGCATAATCCAATTCTCCTTTATTGTTAATTTTAATAACACCATTAGAAATAGTACCAATCACAAAACTATAATCTTCAAGTCGTATACTATTAAATATATTTAACTTTTTCACACGGTTGTTTGCCGAAATTTCCCATGGTTCTAATTTGTTATTTTTCAATTGAAAAAATCCAGTGTTTCGAGTAAGAATCGTAAGCACTTCATCTACAAGCCATATATTAATAACCCGATCTTCAATAACGA
Source organism: Winogradskyella helgolandensis (assembly GCF_013404085.1). Classification (NCBI taxonomy): domain Bacteria; kingdom Pseudomonadati; phylum Bacteroidota; class Flavobacteriia; order Flavobacteriales; family Flavobacteriaceae; genus Winogradskyella; species Winogradskyella helgolandensis. The sequence goes on from NZ_JABFHO010000001.1 coordinate 4,189,591, forward strand.
CAGCATCATTAATTATTAGTTTAGGTTGACCATCTTTTAATAGGTAAATGCCTTCATTTGCCACATGATAATAAATATGACCATTGATATTAAAAACCTTATAAATAATCTGTTCTGAATTTATAATTTTAAACTGTTCTGTTTCCTTATTAAAAAAGTACAACGTATGACCAGATTGAAAAAGCACCCACTCATTAAAGTCTAAAATGTTCCAGATTTGATCATCATTAATAGCATTTTCGTTTAGTTTTGGAAGTAAGGACGTATAATTTAGTACTCCTTTCTTATCCTTTAACCAATATCCAAATTCCTCATAACAGCCAGTATAAATCCGATCATCAATAACGTTTACAGCTCTCAATATCGTATTATTTGGAGATGGGTACGCTACCCAACTAGAACCATTATATTCTAAAAGTCCTTTGTTATTTGCGGCATAAATATAATTATCCTCATTTTGAGAAATCATCCAGTTTTGATTGTCACCTCCATAATCAGAGGCTGTAAATTTCTCAATAGGTGGTAATTCTTGAGCAGGAATCACCAAGAATACATGTAGAAATAATATAAATATGAAGTGTCTCATCTGTTTTGTAAAGATAGTTTTAGATAATGAACAAACAAAATGCCAGCTCTTTACGAACTGACATTAAAATAATAAACTTGAAAATAGTAATCTATGACAATGCAAGCATTAAAAAAGCTGCTAACGCTCCTCCAGTTAATGGGCCAAAAATAGGAATCCAAGCATAAGACCAATCACTTTTTGCTTTATTTTTTATAGGTAAAATAGCATGTATAATTCGCGGACCTAAATCTCTAGCAGGATTAATTGCATAACCTGTTGTTCCTCCTAAAGACAAACCAATAGACCACACCAAAAAGGCAACAGGCAAAGCGCCTAAAGACCCCATACCGATAACAGTTTCTGCCTCTGTAAGGCTTGCGTCGGTAAAGTAAAATATGGTAAACAATAAGACAAATGTCCCTATCATTTCACTAAAAAAGTTAGAAAACGTATTTCTAATAGCTGGTGCTGTACAGAAAACTGCTTTTTTAGAATCTGCATTCTCTGTTTCGTCAAAATGATTTTTATACGTTAACCAAACTGCAGAAGCCCCTATCATAGCTCCAATCATTTGTGCTAAAACATACATTGGCACATCTGCCCATGGAAATTTACCTGCTATGGCTACAGCAATGGTCACTGCCGGATTAATATGCGCTCCGCTATATGGACCAGCAATAACAACTGCGACATAAACAGCCAAAGCCCAACCCGTTGTAATCACTATCCAACCACTATTATTACCAATGGTTTTATTAAGGACGACATTGGCTACTACGCCTCCACCGAGTAAAATTAAAATCGCTGTACCTATAATCTCTGCTATAAATGGTGTCATACTATAAATACGTTTTTAATTGTTTTTAGTCCAATACTCTAAAGCATCAATAGCCCTGTACCAACCTTTAATATTCGTTTCAATTTCAGTCCTATCTTCTTTTGGACTGAATATTTTGTCCGTTTGCCAAATATCTTGAATTTCCTCTGGACTTTCCCAATAACCAACAGCCAAACCTGCTAAAAACGCTGCTCCCATAGCCGTTGTTTCTACCACATTTGGTCTCACCGTTGTAGTGTTTAAAACATCAGATTGAAACTGCATTAGCATATTATTAATGGTTGCACCTCCATCTACTCGCAACTCTTGTATAGATAGATCAGCATCAGCTTCCATAGCCTTTAAAATATCCATCGTTTGAAAAGCAATAGACTCTATAGCTGCTCTTGCGATATGCGCATCTGTACTTCCTCTTGTTAATCCAAATATGGTACCTTTGGCGTGTTGATTCCAATGCGGAGCACCTAAACCAGCGAAAGCTGGCACAAAATAAACTCCGTCTGAACTTTCTACAGATGATGCTAATCTTTCGACATCTGAAGAATTTCTTATAATTTTTAAACTATCGCGTAGCCATTGTACAACAGCTCCTGCAATAAAAACGCTACCTTCTAAGGCATAAGTTGTTTTTCCATTAATTTTCCAAGCGACAGTAGTCAATAAGTTATTTTTGGAAACAATTGGCTTCTCTCCAATATTCATTAACATAAAGCAACCTGTACCATAGGTGTTTTTAACCATACCTGGTTTTGTACACATTTGGCCAAATAACGCAGCTTGTTGATCTCCTGCGATGCCTGCAATCGGAATTTTAGTATCATAAAACGTAGATGTCGTATGGCCATACACTTCACTCGACGCTTTTACTTCTGGCAACATACTTTTAGGAATGGTCAATAACCCCAATAATTCATCATCCCAATCCATGGTATTGATGTTAAACATTAAAGTTCTTGAGGCGTTAGTGACGTCTGTAACGTGTTGTTTTCCTTTAGTGAAATTCCAAACTAACCAACAATCAATAGTTCCTAAAATTAAATCTCCTGCTTCGGCTTTTGCTCGTGCTCCATCAACATTATCGAGAATCCACTTCACTTTGGTTCCAGAAAAATACGAATCAATCACTAATCCTGTTTTTTGCTTTATGAGTTCTGATTTACCGTCTTTTTTTAGCTGATCGCAATAGTCAGATGTTCTTTTATCTTGCCATACTATGGCGTTATAAACGGGCTCTCCTGTATTTTTATCCCAAACCACAACGGTTTCACGCTGGTTCGTAATACCAATTGCCGCTATATGTTCTACATCTAATCCTTTTTTGGCAATAGCTTCTGTAGCCACTCCTGCTTGAGATGACCAAATTTCTCTTGGATCGTGTTCTACCCAACCTGGTTTAGGAAAATATTGTGTAAACTCTTTTTGAGCTGTAGATATAATGTGACCTTTTTTATCAAAAACAATCGCCCTAGAACTCGTTGTCCCTTGATCTAGGGATAAAATGTATTTACCCATAATTTATTGTTTATTTAGTAGTTTAACCGAAGTAGAGTTCGGAATAAATTCTTATTAATTTAAAATATATTGATCTGCAATCTGCACAAATTCTGATATCTGCTGAGCACGCCAGTCTTCAGTTTCATTTAATTCTGCTCGTACTAATTCACCAACCAATGGTGCAATCTCAATAGCTGCTTTTGCATCTAAAAATAGTATTCGCACACGTCTTGCTAAAACATCTTCAATGCCTCTAGCCATTTCATGTCGTACAGCCCAAACGACTTCTGCTTTTGTGAATTCTAATCTTGGATGTAGACGCTCACTTAAAACAGGATTTTCCTCAATAAGCTGCGCAATACCTTTTTGATCGGTTCCATAAATATAAAGATGATTGGCGCGATCTACAGTTCCGTTGGAACCATGAATCCTTATATTTTGTGTTTTGCATTTTGCGCTTGGTAACTTTTTTAATTCTATAACCTTATCCACGGTATCTTGAGCCATCCTTCTATAGGTAGTCCATTTTCCACCTGTGATTGTAATCAATTCAGAATCTGAAACTATTATTTTATGACTTCTAGAAATTTCTTTAGTTTTTTCAGATTTATCTTTTGGGGCTGCCAAAGGTCTCAGCCCTGCATAAATACTTAATACATCGGCTTTGCTCGCTTTTTTATTAAGATATCTATTAGCTGTCTCTAAAACAAAATCAACCTCTTTATCTAAAGCTTTTGGCTCTAAACTATGACTATCCAATAAAGTATCTGTTGTACCGACCACAACTCTATTATGCCATGGTACCAAAAACAACACACGACCATCATCCGTTTTCGGAATCATTATAGCATCGGTTCCTGGCAAGAATGATTTATCAAATACCAAATGAATACCTTGACTTGGACGAATACTATTCTCTGCCGATTTATTATCCATTTGCAAGACCTCATCAGAAAAGACTCCTGTAGCATTAATAACTGTTTTAGCATTTAAGGTATATTCGGTTTGAGTTTCGGTATCTACAGCAACGACACCATTAACTAATCCGTTGTCGTCCTTTTGAAGATTCTTAACCCTAACATGATTCAACACTGTTGCACCTTCTTCAATACAACTCTGTGCAATGTTTATTGCCAATCTAGAATCATCAAATTGGCCATCGTGATAAACAACACCACCTTTTAAGTTTTTCGTTTTTAAAGTGGCTAATCTTGAAATGGTTTCTGTTTTCTTTATTCTAATAGATTTACCAAAACTTAATTTACCAGCCAAGAAATCATAAACTTTTAATCCTACAGTATAAAAGAAATTATCCCACCACTTATAATTTGGAATAATAAACGACTGATTACTGACTAAGTGTGACGCATTTTTAAGCATCAAACCTCTTTCGTACAAAGCTTCACGAACCAAATCAATATTTCCCTGTGCTAAATAACGCACTCCTCCATGAACTAATTTTGTGCTTCTACTCGATGTGCCTTTAGCAAAATCAACTTGCTCTAGCAATAAGGTTTTATAACCACGAGTTGCACAATCTAAGGCAACCCCCAATCCTGTAGCTCCACCTCCAATGATAATAACATCCCAATTTTTGGTGGTATTTAACTGATTTACTAAAGCTTCTCTTTTGAACAAAATATTTTATTTGTATTACAATTAGTTTCAAATGTAAACAAATTATTTCAAAATGAAATAAAACGAAACTATAATTTGATCAATAATGAAGATTTACGAAAAAAACAAACTTCATTTTCTTTCGTTTTACTATATTTGTTCTTTCCCAGCTTAAAACAACCATTCATTGCAAAAAGAATAAAAACACATCACATATTACATGAAGAGACATCAAGACATTCTAGACAAACTAACAAAAGAGAAACATCTTGAGGTATTAGAACTGTGTGAGATGCTAAATGTTTCCGCAGTTACCATAAGAAAAGATTTAAAATTTCTTGAACAAAAAGGATTACTTCACAGAACACATGGTGGAGCTTCTATTGAAAACCCATACATTAATGAACGTACGGTTTTAGATAAAGAGAAAATCTCGGTAGAGGAAAAAAATGGTATTGCCCAAATGGCTGCCACCCGTATTGTTGAAAACGACTCTATTTTAATTGCTTCGGGAACTACAGTGCAGGCACTTTCTAAGTTTATAATAGCAAAAAATAAATTAACGGTCATTACGTCTTCGCTCAACGTAGTATTACATTTAATTCACGATAAGAATATTGAAATCCTTCAACTTGGTGGTTATATAAGACACAGTTCTGCTTCTGTCATCGGAAATTATGCCGAATATATTTTACAAAATGTGTCTTGTAGTAAGTTATTTTTAGGTGTTGATGGCATTGATTTAGAATATGGACTTTCTACAACCAACTTAGAAGAAGCTGAATTAAACAAGAAAATGCTTAATGCAGCTCAAAAAGTAATTGTCTTAGCAGATTCTTCTAAATTTGGAAAAAAGAGTTTTGCTAGAATCTGTGACCTATCACTTGTGGATGAAATTATAACGGATAAAGGCATATCTAATTCAGTTAGAAAAAAACTGGAAGAAAAGGAAATAAAAGTCACTATTGTAAATTAATTAGAAATAACCTAAGCCACTTTCAAAATGAAAAAAATCGCATTCCTATTGATTTTATCACTCTTTATATCTTGTGATTCAGATAAAAAGAAAAACGAAACAACGGAACAAAATAGTGAACAAAAAAATGAACAACCAAATATTCTATTAATTGTTATCGATGATCAAGGTTATGCAGATTTTTCGCCTTTTGATAATTATGATACTTATGATACTACCGTTTCTAGTCCAAATATTGCACGATTAGGAAAATCAGGTACGGTTTACTCACAAGCTTACGTTACAGCACCAGTTTGTAGTCCTTCTAGAGCGGGAATCATTACTGGAAAAAATCAATTCCGTTGGGATAAACCCGCAAGTTGGGGACCAGGTTTACCAGACGATATAAAAACATTACCAGAATATTTAAAAGAAGCGGGTTACCATACCGCACGAATAGGCAAAAATGATTTAGGTCAAAATTTTCACAAAAATGATGTTAGAGAATATCCTTTACAACATGGTTACGATGAGTTTTTAGGATTTTCAGCACACGCTCACGATTATTGGTTAAATTCTCAAAGCATCAAAGATCGCACACCAGACCCTTATGGTACAAGCGCTTTATTAGGTCCTTTGATGCATAATATGAGTGAAAAAAGTTACGACAAAGGTTATCTTACTGATATTTTAACAGACGAATCTATTGATTACTTAAAGCGCGAACACGATAAGCCATTCTTTTTAACGTTAGCTTACAGTGCTGTACATCACTTAATTCACGAGGTTCCAAAAAAGTATTTGGATAAATATAATGTGAAAGAAATCGCGAATTACGATCCAGATAGTTTAGTCACTTTTGGTAATCACAAACCAGGAAGTTACTCTGCTTACTACGATAAATACTCTAGAGTCGGAGCTATAAACACAGATGATCTACGAAAATATTATTTAGCGAATCTAAATTGCTTAGATGATAATATTGGTCGTGTTTTAGATGCTTTGAGTGAAACCGGATTAGACAAAAACACCTTAGTTGTATTTATATCCGATAATGGCGGCTCTCCGCTTACAGGTGCTAATAATGCGCCATTAACGGGTGGAAAATATTCACTTTGGGAAGGTGGTATTAGAGTACCAATGGCCGTAAGTTGGCCAGGACATGTTGATGCTGGAAAAATTGAAAAACGCTATGTATCTGCATTAGACATTTTACCAACCTTAACAAAAGCTGCTGGCATTGCAACCACCGACAAAGATTTGGATGGCATTAGCCTACTTGATCCTAAAGAAGAACGCTTATTGGTTTGGAAATGGCAAAAAACTTGGGCTGCACGACAAGGCAAATGGAAAATAACAAACGCCAAGGAAAATCATTGGAAGAGTGAACCATCCGCACAGTATATCGCTCCAATTAGAGATGATTTAACTCTGAAATTATTTGATATTGAAGCTGATCCAGGAGAACGCCATGATGTTTCAGCGCAACATCCTGAAATTGTAAAAAAATTGCAAACTGAATACGATGCATGGTGTGATGCCAACATCATAAAATAAATAGCCTTTTTGACCTTGTTTTATATAATTAAAAAAAACTTGTGAAATTCTACTTTGCAGGTTTTTTCTTATGTATAACGACCTCTACGAAATCCTAAATACAACTCTCAAATCAAACAAAATTTTATCAATACGAGAATATTATAGGTCATTGCGACCTTTTTGAATATCATCATAATTACTTAAATTAAGTATTTTATTTTTAAGCTCATCATTATAAATTTGTAGGGATATACATCCTTTTACTTAATTAAAAATGATCTACTTATGAAAAAAAAATTACTATGCCTTGCTATACTTGCTAATTCTATCATTAGTTATGGTACAACGGAAAACTTCCACTCAATTAAAAGCAGTAATTATTTAGCGGTTACGCCAGACTCACAAACCTACGTCCCAGATGATAATTTTGAACAAGCCTTAATCGACTTAGGTTACGATAATGTTTTAGATGATTATGTGCTTACTGCAAGTATAGATACTGTTACAAATCTTGATGTCTCAGATTTAAACATTTCGGATTTAACCGGTATTGAAGACTTCAGTGCTTTAGAAACCTTATTAGCTAGCACTAATGCATTAACTTCAATTGATATTTCTAACAATCTTGCTTTAGTAGAATTAGCTCTAAGCTATAATCAACTTTCTTCTCTAGACATTTCTAACAACACCGCATTAACATCACTGTTTATTAATGATAATTTATTAACCACCATAGACGTTTCTAACAATGCCGCTCTAACACGTTTTGGCATCATGAGAAACCAATTTACAAGTATAGATGTAAGTGCTTTAGTTAATATCGAAGAATTATTTTTACACGAAAACGAAATTTCATCCGTGACTTTTCCAACAACGTCACCGTTATGGAAATTATATATTTATAATAATGTACTGACCGAATTAGACGTATCTCCACTAACAAACTTAGTAGACTTAAGAGCCTACAGCAATCAACTTACAGATTTAGACGTATCCATGTTATCTGCTTTAACCAATTTTAGCGCCAATGATAATCAACTGACGAGTTTAAATATGGCCAATGGAAATAATTCTAATTTTAACTATTTCAATACTTATGACAATCCTGACTTAAGCTGTATAAAAGTGGATGACGCAGCCTATTCTACTGCTAACTGGACTTTGGTTGATAGCACCTCTAGCTTTAGTGAAGTTTGCGAACCACAAACCTACATCCCAGATGATAATTTTGAACAAGCCTTAATCGACTTAGGTTACGATGATGTTTTGGATGATTATGTGCTTACAGCAAGTATAGATACTGTTACAAATCTTGATGTCTCAGATTTAAGCATTTCAGATTTATCCGGTATTGAAGACTTCAGTGCTTTAGAAACCTTATTAGCTAGCACTAATGCATTAACTTCAATTGATATTTCTAACAATCTTGCTTTAGTTGAATTAGCTCTAAGCTATAATCAACTTTCTTCTCTAGACATTTCTAACAACACCGCATTAACATCACTGTTTATTAATGATAATTTATTAACCACCATAGACGTTTCTAACAATGCCGCTCTAACACGTTTTGGTATCATGAGAAACCAATTTACCAGTATAGATGTAAGTGCTTTAGTTAATATCGAAGAATTATTTTTACACGAAAACGAAATTTCATCCGTGACTTTTCCAACAGCGTCACCTTTATGGAAATTGTATATTTATAATAATGCACTGACAGAATTAGACGTATCTCCACTAACAAACTTAGTAGACTTAAGAGCTTACACCAATCTACTTGCAGATTTAGACGTATCCATGTTATCTACTTTAACCAATTTTAGCGCCAATGATAATCAACTGACAAGTTTAAATATGGCCAATGGAAATAATTCTAATTTTAACTATTTCAATACTTATGATAATCCTGACCTAAGCTGTATAAAAGTGGATGACGCAGCGTATTCTATTGCTAACTGGACTTTGGTTGATAGCACCTCTAGCTTTAGTGAAAACTGTGAACAAATGACCTACGTCCCAGATGATAATTTTGAACAAGCCTTAATTGACTTAGGTTACGATGATATTTTAGATGATTATGTGCTTACAGCAAGTATAGATACTGCTACAAGTCTTAATGTTGAAGGCCTTGGCATCTCAGATTTAACCGGAATTGAAGATTTTAGAACTTTAACCGTTTTGTTAGCTGGTTATAATAGTTTAACCTCAATTGATGTTTCTAATAATCTTGCTTTAATAGAATTAGGTTTAAGTGAGAATCAGCTTTCTACTCTAGATTTGTCTACAAATACAGCATTAACTTCACTTTTTGCAAATGACAATTTATTAACTGCCCTCGATGTTTCTAATAATATAGCTTTAACAAGGTTTGGAGTAATGAGAAACCAACTTACTAGTATTGATGTGAGCGCCTTAGAAAATATTGAAGAGTTATTTTTACATCAAAATTACATGTCATCAGTGACATTTCCTTCTTCTGCACCTTTATGGAAATTACATATCTACGATAATTTTCTTTCGACCTTAAATGTATCTCAATTTACGGATTTAATAGAACTAAGAGCTTATCAAAATCAAATAACAAGCTTAGATTTGAGCACTTTAGTAAATCTTGAAGAATTACTAATAAATGATAATCAAATTTCTGATATTACATTTACTTCATCACCAATATCTCTAATTTATATTTATAATAATGCATTAACTGAGTTAGATTTATCTCCATTAACAAGTTTAGTTGAATTAAGAGCCTATCAAAATCAGTTAGTCAGCTTAGACGTATCTATGTTGCCTTTACTATCTAACTTTAGTGTTAATTATAATGCACTAACGATTTTAAACATGGCGAACGGAAATAACTCTAATTTTGAATATTATAATAGTTCAGATAATGAATATTTAAGCTGTATTCAAGTTGATGATGCTACATATTCTACAGCAAACTGGACTCTAATAGATGACGCATCTTCTTTTAGTGAGGATTGTGAATACTTATCTTTAGATGATAATATAAATTCTACTACGTTTAGTATATACCCAAATCCTGCTGATAATTATATCACCATTGAAACCAATCAAGATATTGCAAAATATACTATAACTAATATCACGGGACAAATCGTATACCAAGATAATTTTACGTCAAATAGAATTGAGGTGTCTCAGTTAAAGACTGGTATTTATTTTATACTATTTGAAAGTGATCAATCTATAATTACTAAAAAATTAATTATCAAATAGAACTATTGCTATTCTAAACAAAAAGACCCGTGAATTTAATTCACAGGTCTTTTTATATTTTAAGCAAAAATGGTCTTACTTAATCTCTACCAATTCAAGATCAAATACTAATTCTTGTCCTGCTAAAGGATGATTTCCATCTACAACAATATGGTCTTCATTCACCTCTACAATTTTAAAAGGATGCTCATTACCTTGTGCATCTTTAGACACTAAACCTAAACCAACTTCTGGCTTTACTTCTTCAGGAAGTTGTGCGTTTTCCACTTTATGAAATAATTCTTGTCTTACTTCACCATAAGCTTCAGTTACAGGAATATCCACTGTTTTTTTATCGTTCACTTTCATATCGATAACTGCTTTTTCAAAACCAGGAATCAACATCCCTTGACCTAATGTAAACTCTAAAGGCTCGCGCTCTAAAGAACTATCAAAGACTTGTCCATTTTTTAATTTTCCTGTATAATGTACTTTTACAGTATCATTTTCTTTTACTTGACTCATAAATTTCTTGTTTTCATTATAATAAGCTGCAAAATTATTGTTTCTCATACAGAATAAAGAATCATACGAAGGTTTTCTGCCCATTTAAGAAAAACTTAACGTCTTTAAACCGCTTTTAAATCATCTAAAACAATCCAAGTTCTAGAATTGAATTGATCTAACTTAGGAATAAAATCAAGAGTTTTAGTTGTACCTTCACATCACAAACCTTAATAACTGATGTTTTAACTCCGTTAAATTTTCTAGCAATCGGATTAAAACATATTACATTTAATTCAGAACTTATAATTCAACTTTTAAATGAAAAGATATGGAACGTTCAAGAATTAAAAATGAAGAACAATATGAAGCCTTACGAGATAAAGGTTACAGTAAAGAAAAATCAGCACGGATTGCGAACACCCCAAATGCTGGTAAAAAAGGAGGCAAAGCAAAACCTTATGAAGACTGGACTAAAGATGAATTATACGAACAAGCTAAGAATGTCGGTATTGAAGGAAGATCCAAAATGAAAAAGGATGAGCTGATTCAATCTTTAAGAACGAATTAAAATCCTGAAGCGCAACATAGGGATACTATGTAAGTATTTCCATAAGTTTGCGACTATTTTTATCTAAAAATACATTTATGTTAACTTGGAAAGACATCATTAATTTTTCAGTAAATGGAAATCCAACTCCAGATCGTCGTGTTGAAAAATCAGAAGCCGAATGGAGAGCTCAATTAACAACTGAGCAATTCAGAATCACAAGACAAAAAGGAACAGAACGCGCTCACAGTGGTGAGCTTTGCACAGCTTATGACGCAGGCAAATACAATTGCGTTTGCTGCAATACTCCATTGTTTGATTCTACTATAAAATTTAGCTCTGGCACGGGTTGGCCAAGCTTTACACAGCCTATAAAAGAGAATGCTATTAAATATGAAAAAGATACTGCATTTGGTATGGTACGCGTAGAAGTAATGTGCAATACTTGCGATGGTCATTTAGGCCATGTTTTTCCAGATGGCCCAGAACCTAGTGGATTGCGTTATTGCGTAAATTCAGAATCCATGATTTTAGATACAGAAACTGCTTAATGAATACAAATAATTTACAAATTGCCACTGTTGGCGGAGGCTGCTTTTGGTGTACAGAAGCTGTGTTTCAGGAAGTAAAAGGTGTAGAACAGGTGATATCAGGCTATTCTGGTGGAAATGTACCTGGAAAACCAACATATAGAGAAATCTGTTCTGGTTTAACTGGCCATGCAGAAGTTATTCAAATTACGTTTGATACTAACGTGATTAGTTACGAAGATATTTTAGTTATTTTCATGACCACGCACGATCCAACAACACTCAATAGACAAGGTGCTGATCGTGGTACGCAGTATCGTTCTGTAATCTTTTATCATGATGAAAAACAGAAAGAAATTGCAGAAGTAGTGCTTAAGGAAATGATACCATATTACAACGATCCTATAGTTACAGAATTATCTGAAGCTCCAACGTTTTACGAAGCAGAAAAAGAGCACCAAGATTTTTATGAAAACAATCCCGATTATGGGTATTGTAGTTTTGTTATTGATCCAAAATTGGCAAAACTCAGAAAATTGCATTCAGATAAATTGAAGTAATTAAAAAAACACCAAAACCTTCTAATCCTGAATTAATTAAATGGACAAATTCACAAAAATAGCATTTGGTGGAGGTTGTCATTGGTGTACAGAAGCTGTATTCCAAGCCCTAAACGGTGTTAAAAAAGTAGAACAAGGTTATGTTTCTGCTGGAGAGAACACTATGTTTTCAGAGGCCGTTATTGTTCATTTTAATGTGGAAGAGATTTCATTACAAACATTAATTGAGATTCATTTACGCACACACAAAAGTACCTCTGCGCATTCTATGCGAGGAAAATACCGTTCTGCAATTTATTCGTTTTCAAACGTGCAGAAACTAGAAGCAGAGATTTTACTAAAAGCTTTTCAACCCGAATTTGAACATCAATTAATCACTCGAGTATATCCTTTTTCAGAATTTAAAGCTTCACGTGAAGCGATTCAAAATTACTACCAAAAAAATCCTAAAAAACCCTTTTGTGAACGCTTTATAAATCCTAAATTGAGGCTATTATTAAATGATTTTTCAAATGATGTGAATTCAGACTTTATTCAAGAAACATTGAAATCCACGTTAGAATAGATAACAAATGAGCCAGACAAAAATTGGATTAGGCCTAGCCGCATTGGGCAGACCAGATTATATAAATATTAGGCCAGAAACCTCAATTGACAAATCAGTTGAAGCCTTCAGAAACACAGCTTTTAGCACCTTAGATGAAGCTTACCATCTTGGTATTAGAGATTTCGATGTAGCACCTTCGTATGGTTTGGGTGAGCAATTTTTACAGGAATGGAATGACACTAGAAATTATAAAGATGTTAATCTCTCAACAAAATTTGGCTATACCTATGTCGCTGATTGGGAGATAGGTTATTCAGGCAAACACGAAATTAAAGAACATTCTATTGATAAGCTCAATGAGCAATGGGACATTTCAAAAGCATTATTACCCAACTTAAAAATCTATCAAATTCACTCAGCCACACTTGATAGTGGTGTTTTAACAAACAATGCTGTCCTATCTAGATTACACGAATTAAAAGAAAAACACGAACTGAAAATTGGCATTTCCTCGAGTGGAACTGAACAATCAAAAATCATTAATGAAGCTCAAAAAATTAAATTTGATGGTATCGATTTATTTGATAGCTATCAAGTAACCTATAACATCTTTGAACAATCCACGTATTCAGTTTTAAAAGAATTAATAGCTGAAGGAAAAACTATAATTATCAAAGAAGCTTTGGCTAATGGCCGCATATTTAGAAGTGATAAATTTAAAGTTTACCGACCTGCTTATAATTATCTCGAATTACTGTCTAATAAATACCAAGTTGAAAGTGATGCCATTGCACTACGGTTTATTATAGATTACTTAGAGCCAAAACTCGTTTTAAGCGGAGCTTCAAATACACTTCAATTAAAACAAAACTTAAAAGCTTTCCACTTTAAACTCAATGACGAAGAGATTACAATTCTAAAATCTTTTGCCATATCACCACAGCATTATTGGCAAGAACGTAGTGATTTACAGTGGAATTAATTAGCTAGGTCATTATACTTTTAACCAAGTGAAATTGATACTTAGAATTCTCTAATTTCAAAAACAACCAAGAGTTAAAATTTAATTTTGATTAATACAGTTATCATAATAAGTATATGTGTTAAGAATTTTGAATAAAAAGGAAGAGATTAGAATTCGAAATTTTCAATTATAAATAACACTATGGATACCTATTTTATTGTATTGTTAATTATAGGTATAACTTCTCTTTTAGCCAGTTTTTTACCCGTGATAATGAAGCGATTTAAAATTAGCTTTACAATTCCAATACTATTATTTGGTGGAATTCTATATTATATTAGTGCACCGTTACCTTGGCCTAATCCTATTTGGCAGATTGATTTAACCTTACGATTTTCAGAACTCGTTGTAATTATTAGCATAATGGTAGCTGGTCTAAAAATCGGTCTAAATTATTCATGGAAGGAATGGCGAAATCCAATAAGGTTGCTAAGTATAACGATGCCTATGTTTATGATTGTGGTGTTTTTAATATCCTATTACTTGCTCAATTTTGATGGGCCAATAGCGTTACTTTTAGCTGCTGTATTAGCACCTACAGATCCTGCACTCGCCTCAGAAATTCAATTAAACCAAAAACAAACGGTTGCTAAAAAGAATGTTGGTGTACAATATAATCTTACTGCTGAAGCAGGACTAAATGATGGTTTGGCATTTCCTTTTGTATTCTTGGCGATTCTATGGTCTAAGAATGATACTTTGGAATTTGATGAATGGAAGGAATGGCTAAGTTATTATGTGCTTTACAAAGTAATTGTTGGAACGTTAATTGGGATTATTATTGGCTTTTTGTACAGTTATTTGACCAAGAAAATGTCTAGAGAATATGAACGAAAAATTCATTTAGCTTTTGTTGCTCTTTCTTTAACCCTTATTTCTTATGGATTAGCTGAAGTACTGAGTTCATATGGTTTTATAAGTGTATTTTTTGCAGGTTTATTCGCCCATTACCACAAACATACCAGTAATGAAACTACAGAGAGTGAACCGAGTTTAGGATTTATAACAGACACCGAAAAATTTTTAATTGTCTTTTGGATGATTTTCTTTGGTGGTTCGGTAATGGCAGGCATTTTAAACTTTATAACACTTCCCACATTCATATTTGCTATTGCTTTAGTTTTAGTCGTTAGACCTATTTTAGGTTACATTAGTTTAAAGACAACGTCCTTAAGTAAAAAGGAACGATTCGCTATTTCATTTTTAGGAATTCGAGGAATTGGCTCGGTATTTTACCTAACTTACGCTATAAGACATGGTCAATTTAATGATTATAATCAGGTGTTTTCAATCGTGGCTTTAGTTATTTTAACTTCAATTTTAATCCATGGTTTTACAGCAAAACGCATCCTATTTAATTTAGATAAGAAATAAAACCCTTATGTCTTCTCGCGATAAATTTCTATTAACTTTTAAAAGTCAAACCATGCACGCCAGTACGATTTCCTTAGCTAATTTACGTTTACGAATATATTGACCAATAACTCGACGCATATATTCTAAGGTATCTTCTTTAATATTAAAAGGATTAACTCAAAAGTGATTATACGTACTGAAATCTGTTAAAAAAAATAGTTTTATTCAATAATAGACACGTCTACTCCTCTGTAATAATCTAAAACTTTTACACGTAATAAGTATTCGTATTTGGCATTGGCTAAATTTACTTTTGCATTATCTAAATTATTTTTACTGGTAATATAGTTTAAGAAATTAGACACACCATTTTTAAAACGTATATCATTAATACGATAAGATTCTTCATAAGCTTCCACTTGTTTTACTAAACTTAAATGACGATTATAAACTGCTTCCATATCAAAATGAACTTGAGCAATCGCATTTTTTATGTCTGTATGAGTTCGTTCTAATTCTATGATAGACTCCTCCACTCTAATTTTTTCTAAGGCTACATTATTTTTAGCTCTAAACCCATTGAATAATGGCACAAAAACTTGAACACCAACAACCGTATTTAAATTGTTATCTAATTGATCTTTATAATCAATACGTTTTGAAGCAAAATTGGTTTGCTCTGTCATAATTGGTAAATCTAGACCATCGACCGTTACAAAATCCCCAGTTTCAACAATGCTTGCTCCTGATGAAGTAAACAATTCTGCAGCACTAGAATAATTGGTATTGACACCCCCAAAAAGGGATATTTCTGGTGTAAACTGAGACTTAGCTACACTCACACCTTTTTTTGCAGCTTCAACACGTAATTCTTTAGCTTTAAATGTCGCTAAGTTTTGTAAGGCTTCTTTATAAACGGCATCTGCAGATAATTTATATATTTTAAAATCTAAGATTAATCCTTCTGTGTCTACATTAACGCTTTTCTCTAAATTCAATAAACGCATTAAGCTTAATTTCGCATTATTTAGGCTACTTTTAGAAGATAGAACACTAGTTTCGTCACTTGCTACTTGTCCTAAAATATCTGCATAATCCGCTGGATTCCCAGATTCATTCTCATAAAACCCTTGTTGAATTTCAAGCTGTTGTTTCGTTGTTTCTAATCGTGACTTAGTCAATTCTAAAACATCTCTCGCATTTAAAACTTGAAGATAAGCTAACGTAACATTCAAAATTAAATCTTGCTTTGCTGCATCAATTTCTAAATCTGAAGCTTTTTTATTGAGTCGGCTTTGCTTCGCTGAATTTAATAATCTAAAACCATTAAAGATCGTCATATCCAAGCTTAATCCTAAGTTTGAAAATGTCAATTCCTGATTAATATAAGCGTTGGTAAAAGGATTGATACTTCTACCATCATTAACACCTAAACTAAAATCTCCGTTAATGCTAGGTAATATATTCGCTTTGGATTGCTGATAATTTACTTTCGCAGAATTGGCTTGTAAATTGGTGGATTTTAAATCGAGATTATGCTCTAAAGCGACTGCAATGCATTCGTCTAAAGTATAACTTTTCTCAGTGTCATTTTGAGCAACACCAGACCAGCTCATCACTAAAATGAGGATTAATATTACAAGTTTATGTGTCATGATTTGTTTCTTTAAATTATTTAGGTATCGAAAGACTAATCCTACAGTATCGTCAATTCGAGTATTTCGAGTGAGCGAGAAATGTATCGAGAATCTTATATTCATCTATTACTTCTCGGTACAAAATTTTCTGAAAAACAAAAATTCCACTCGAAGTGACGAAATGTTATCGAGATGCCATTTTTATTTATGATGATTAGACTATTTTTCCGTCTAGCAAATTAATAATTCGAGAGCCATAAGCAGCATTACTTTCAGAATGTGTCGCTTGGATTATGGTGACTCCTTCTTTATTTAACTGCGCAAAGAGCTCCATGATTTCTTCACTTTGTTTAGAGTTTAAATTCCCTGTTGGCTCGTCTGCTAAAATTAGCTTTGGTTTTCCTATTAATGCTCTAGCAATACCAACTAATTGTTGTTGTCCTCCACTTAATTGAACTGGGAATAAATCTTTTTTACCAACGATATTAAATCGATCTAACATATCTGCTACCATCGCTTTGCGTTCCGATGATTTTACATTTTTATAGAGCAACGGGGTTTCAATATTTTCATAAACGGTGAGTTCATCAATAAGATGATAAGCCTGAAACACAAATCCGATATACTCTTTATACAATTTGGATCTGTTTTTTTCCTTCATGCTATGCACAGGTTCTCCTAGAAAGGTATAGCCTCCATCTGTAAAATTATCTAACATGCCAATGCAATTCAACAAAGTAGATTTTCCAGAACCAGAAGGTCCCATTAGTGAGATGAATTCTCCCTCTTCAACATTTAAATTAATATTATCTAGTAGCGTAACTTTATTACTTCCTGAGTTTACAGTTCTGGTGGCTTCGTTTAGACTTAATAGTGTGTTTTTCATTTTATTTGTCTTTTATATAATTTAGTCTATTCGTTTAATTTCATAGTCTCCAAAACTCAGTCCTTTATTGACCTCAGCCTTTCCTTTATGGCGTAATGTGGCTTCACCATAAGCTGTAAATTTGATGCTTTTTGAAGCTTGAATTTTAAACACGGCTTCTCCATAGGCTTTAAGTTTCGACGATTTATTATCAACGTCTACAAGATTGATAATTCCTGCCCCATACGCTGTAATATTCTGCTTAACTGTAGTTCCTTTTTTAATTATCAATTCACTTTCACCGTAAATATCCACGTTAAATGTGTCGAAATTAACATGATTAAAAGTTACTTGAGATTCACCATAAATATTAAGTGTAAACTTTTTTTCATCCATCAAACTCTTACACAGCGTGCGTTGTTCTCCTCTTAAAGACAATGCATTAATATTTTTGTAGGTAACTAGAATGGTTAGTACTTTTCCTTTATAGATTGGCACTTTCATCTTCATACCATCTTTTGTAATACTTTCGTTTTTAGTAGTTTCTTTCGCATCATCTAAGTACACGCGAAGTGTTCCCCCTTTAACTTCAATATTTATTTTGTCTTCTGGTTCTGTGCTCTCTATTATGGTTACAGATTCTTCATCTCCTTGAACAAATGTGGTTTCTATATGTGGACTTATAATAACCTTATCAAAAGCTTCAACAGGCTTCTTTGTTTGCGCTAATGCAATTTGGCTCATACAAACCAATAGTATGACTAAGCTATATTTTAAATTTCTCATAAATTATTTTTATAAATTTATTCTGTTCTTAAACTTTTTATAGGATTTGCCACTGCAGCTTTAACCGCTTGGTAGCCGACCGTAACAAATGTGATCACCAACGCTAATGCACCAGCAATCGCAAAAACGGTCCAACTAATAGTAATACGATAAGCAAAATCTTGTAACCATTGATTCATAAAATAGAATGCTAACGGGAAACTAATCGCTAAAGAAATTAATACCAATCTCATAAAATCCATAGAGAGTAACTGTACGATTCTTGGAACGCTTGCTCCAAAAACTTTCCTTATTCCAATTTCTTTATGACGTTGTTCTGCCATGTAAGCTGCTAAACCAAATAAACCTAAACAAGCTACAATGACTGCCAAAATTGAAAATAACAAACCGACATTTGCTGTGCGTTGTTCTTTCTCATATAGTAATTCTAGATTCTTATCTAAAAAGGTATACTCAAAGGCAGAATTTGGTGCTATGTTTTTAAATGTGTTTTCAAAATTTGAAATCGTTTCAGATAAGACTTCATTTGTAAATCGAATTAACAAGTACGATTTTGGTTCTCTGCTTGAGTTATGAAACGCATAAGCACCAATTGGATTATGCAACGAAGCAAAATTAAAATCCTCTACAACTCCATGTATATAAGCATTATTACCTAATTGCATCGCTACTTTTTTTCCAATAGCTTCCTCTGGAGATAAGCCTAAAAAATTCACAGTAGTTTTGTTCACCACAACCTCAACCAAGGTATCACCTACTTGTTTGTTTTTAGGTAGCAACTGACCTGCCAAGAGCTTAAGTTGTAATACATCAGCCACTTCGCGCTCTGAATTATTTGTTGAAATCCCCATGGTTTCGTCTGTATTTGGTTTATTAATACTTCTTCCACTAACTCCCATACCAGGATAACCTTGAGATCGTCCTACAACTGAGACATTTGGTAATTTCTCAAAGGCATTTACTAAAGCCTGATTAGCCTGTCCACCGCGAATTGCAGACGTTGATATCGCCATTACATTTTCGGGATTATAGCCTAAACTTTTATTCTGAATATACTCTAGTTGCTGATGAATCACAATGACTCCAATAATCAGAACAACGGATGCTGAAAACTGAACCACAACCAATCCCTTTCTTATAACACTTGCGACACCTCCTTTATTAGTAGAAGGTTTGAGGGCTTCTTTAGGCGAGAATCGTGATAAATATAATGCAGGATAGGATCCTGAAATAAGACTTGTTACGAACCAAATTAAGATTAAGAAAACGATGATTTCAATAGAAAAAAGTGACGAAATATCGAGTTCTTTTCCTGCAATATCATTAAACATCGGCAATGCTACAACAGCAAGCACACCTCCTAAAACCATAGCAATTGCAGTAATTAAACCTGTTTCAATATAGAATCTAACAACGATATCTCTAACAGATGCTCCAAGCGTTTTATTAATACCTACATCTGTGGCGCGTTTTTGAGATCGCGCTGTAATTAAATTCATATAATTAATACAAGCAATTACTAAAATTAAAATCGCTAAAGCCGTTAAATTTCTAATTTGATTGATATCACCATTTCGCTCAATGTAACTATCCTTATAAGTCGAAGAATATAAATGGATTTGTTCTAAAGGTTGAAGCGAGAAGTTATACCATTGCTCATCTTTCTTAACATTTTTATCTAGAATATCTTGAATCTTAGCTTCAACATTTGCCACATTTGGCGACGCCGTATTAAAGAGCAAAAAGGTTTCAAAACTCGCATTATCCCATGTAGGATTTTTTGCTGCATTTTGCATTAAAAACGGAGCCACCATATTGAAGTCTAACGAACTATTTTCAGGAAAATCCTTAAAAACACCTTTCACCTCAACAACATCCACATCATCTATGGTTAAGGTCTTTCCTATTGGATTTTCATTTCCAAAATACCGTTTCGCAGTACGTTCTGAAAGTAAAACTGTATTTGGAATATTGAGAACTTCTGAACCTTCTCCTTTAACAATTTCAACATCAAACATATCTAATACAGAAGCATCAGACCAGAATAGTTTTTTCTCAGTAAACACCTCGTTACCTGCTTTAATAAAAGCAGTCCCTCCAAAATCATGTTTGAGTAGTCGTCCTGCTTCTGCAATATCAGGAATATTAGCTTCTAACTCTAGTGCGACTGCAGAAGGAGAACCAGTCCAAGTTTCAAGATCATCTTCTGTTGTATTAAGAAGTACACGGTAGATCTTATCCTTGTTGGCGTACATAGAATCAAAACTACGTTCGTGTAAAATAAATAAAAACAGAACCAATGTTGTGGCTAAACCAATGGATAGCCCTAAAATATTTACAATTGAAAATAAACGATTCGTCTTTAAACTTCTCCAAGCAATTTTTATATAACTACGTATCATAATACTTGTTTTTTTTATTCGGTTTTTAAACTATCTACAGGATTTGCCAATGCTGCTTTTATCGCTTGAAAGCTTACCGTAATCATCGCAATTACAATAGCAACAACTCCTGCTATTACAAAAATCCACCAATTAATTTCTATGCGATACGCATAATTCTGAAGCCAATTATCCATAACATACCAAGCCATAGGAATTGCGATAACAATGGAAAGACCAACCAACTTCAAAAAGTCTTTAGATAATAATTTCACAATACCTGCAACACTAGCACCTAATACTTTTCTTACTCCAATTTCTTTACTACGTTGTTCTGCAGTATAAGCGGCCAATCCAAAAAGCCCAAGGCAAGAAATAAGAATTGCTAGTAAGGCAAATAGTTGAGAGAGTTTTCCAATGAGTTGTTCACTTCTAAATTTGGCATTAAAAGCATCATCTACAAAGCTGTACTCAAAAGGAAAGGCAGGATTATGTTTTTTCATTACCGCTTCAACTTTAGACAGCATCTCATTTGGTTCAATATTAGGATTCGTTTTTAGATACATGTAACTAGATTCACCCAGATAATTAAAAAATAACACAGGATCACTTTGTCCATACATATCTTCGAACAGATAATCTTTTACAACACCTATTACTGTGTAAGTGTCGTCTCGTATTACTTTTTTACCAATAGCACTGCCAGTTCCCATAAGCTTAGCAAACGATTCGGTAATTAAAACACTACTACTATCTTTTGCTACATTTTCGCTAAAACCACGACCTTCGGCAAGTTTCATACCTGCTGTTTCTAAAAAATCTGAACTGATATATCTAAAGAAAATCAATACATCTTCTGTATCTGTTCCGCCCGTCCATGTTAAGTTAGAACCATTGTTGCCTCCATTTAAAATACCTGAATTATTTAAACCTACGCTTGAAACAGCTCCTGTATGTATTAAATCTTGTTTGATGACATCAAATTTTTCAATCATAGTACCATTGACATTCAATGAAATCAACTGGTCTTTATCAAAACCTAAGTCTCTGTTTTTTACATGTTGGATTTGTTGATAAACCAAAATGGTACAAATGATAAAAACAATTGAAATTGTAAACTGACCAACAACTAATCCTTTTCTAATAAATGTTGCAGATCCTTGAGTGACTTTTAAACCTTTTAAAACCTCAACAGGATTAAACGAAGACAAGTAGAATGCTGGATAAAGGCCAGCGAAGACTCCACAAACAAGCGTAATTCCTAATAAAAAGATAATATGTAGTGGTTGCGCTAATCCTAAAACTAAATTCTTCTCAATAAGCAAGTTAAATTGCGGTAATAAAATAAAGAGCAATAACACACTTACCAAAGTCGCGATAAAAGAAAGGATTAAAGCTTCCGATATAAATTGAAAAATTAATCGTGAACGACCAGAACCCATGGCTTTTCTTACTCCAACTTCATTCGCACGTTTCTCACTTCGTGCAGTCGATAAATTCATGAAGTTAATACAAGCTATAAGTAAAATAATTAAAGCAATAATTGTAAATAATCTAACCGAATCTATGCGTCCTCCAACTTGCTTTCCATTTTCAAAATTACCTCTTAAATGCCAATCTTTTATAGAATGTAAAAATGCTTTTGAGTCACTATCTCCTGTTTTTTTCTCAAGTAATCCAAGGACTTGATCATTTACATAATTAAAATCAGCTTCTGGTGACAACTCAACAAATGTATCTGCGAAAAAACTACCATAACCATTGGTCCATTCTTTATCTCCACTCCAACGCTCAAATGGCGCAATCCAATTAATAGGAAACGTTACGTTCTTTGGTAAATTCTCAATAACTCCTGTAATCAGGTAATTATCTGTATTGTCTACTTTAAGTACTTTGCCTAATACTTTTATGTTTTTGCCATAAAGCTGCTCTGCCGTTTCTTGAGTAATAACGATTGCTTCAGGATTATTAAAAGCCTCTTTTGCATTTCCTTCTACAAACTTTAAACTAAAAATTTCTATAAAATCTTCATCTACAAAACGTCCACCACTATTAATGGCATTATCATTAACCGCAAATAAAAAGTCTCTATGTTTGGTACGCGATGCTTTAACAATTCCTGGAATTTCCGTTTTCATAGCTTCCGCGAATGGTCCTGGTGTAGAATTGAACGTTCGCCATTCTCCATCATATTCTTGATGCGTTGGCACGTAATACACTTGATCTTGTTTTTCAAATTCCGAATCGAAACTTACCTCATCCTCAACCCAAAGAAAAATTAAACTAGCACACGTAATTCCTATGGCTAATCCAAAAATGTTTAGAAAGCTATACCCTTTATTTTTACGTAAAGTCCGGAATGCTATTTTTATATAATTTAAAATCATACTGTTTTTTGACTGAATTAATTACTTCTACTCATTATATAGTGAAGATGATGCCAAAACCACAAAACACTAAAAACCAATTAATTACTTTTTATTTTAAAATCCTTAGTGTTCGAATTTGATACACTTCTTGTTCGTAAATGAACAGTTTATTCTGAGCGTAATGAATCCACAGGATTGGCATTTGCCGCCTGAAGCGTCTTTACACTGATGACTAATAAGGCAAAGACGATCATCGCTAAACCACTCACTAAGAACACCCAAAAACTAATACTTGTTTTGTATGCAAAATCTTGCAACCAATTATTAATGCCGTAATATGCAATTGGTGCCGCAATGATAAAAGCAATTGCTACCAAGATTAAAAACTCTTTACATAAAAGTGCGTTAATTTGAAGTAATGACGCTCCTAGAACCTTACGCACTCCAATTTCTTTTACACGTCGGTTGGTGGTATAAATCACAAGTCCGAGCAATCCTAAACAACTAATTAATATTGATAAACCTGTTGCCCAATTTAAAAGTTTGGACATCTTTTGCTCCCGATTATAAAACTTCTGGATGGTTTCATCTAAAAACTCGACCCTATAATCATCGGTCTCAGTATAGACTGTTTTATAAGCATTTTCAATTTTTGAAAGTGTTCCTTTAAAATCTGCTGATGATTCATTTTGAAATGCGATATGAACGGCTTGAAACTGACTCCATTCTGGTTGATACCAATCTCCTCTATATGCCATGGGTTTAATAGCGCTTCGCAAGGAACGTTGGAAAAAATCTGACATAACTCCGACTATAGGCACACTTTGATCACCTAATAAAACCGTTTTCCCTATTGCTTCATCGGGACTTTTGAAACCAAGTCTTTTTCTACACGTCTCATTAATCACCAACTCTTTAACAGTATCATTTCGGATGGTTCGTCCTGCTATAAGATCTAACTCAAATACCTTAGCGTAATTGATGTCACCAAAAATAAATTGTAAGTCTAAATTAACCTCATTGTCACCATTATTATAAGTGACTGAAGAACTATTCGTAGAAATAG
Source organism: Winogradskyella helgolandensis (assembly GCF_013404085.1). Classification (NCBI taxonomy): domain Bacteria; kingdom Pseudomonadati; phylum Bacteroidota; class Flavobacteriia; order Flavobacteriales; family Flavobacteriaceae; genus Winogradskyella; species Winogradskyella helgolandensis. The sequence goes on from NZ_JABFHO010000001.1 coordinate 4,213,996, forward strand.
ATGCAGGTGCATGGCCTCCAATACTAATTGATTTAATTTCTGGTATAGCTCTTAATTTTTCGGCATAAAGCTCTTTTTTAGAGATTTCGCGTTCCGCTCTAGGGCTATAAACAGACACAATAGCATCCGTTTTAAAACCCATATCTGTTTCTAAAAGAAAATTAATTTGTTGACCAACCAACAACGTAGCAATTACAAATACTTGAGCAATGGAAAACTGAAAAACCGTTAAGAATTTTCTGAGCTTCACTTTTTTATTTCCGACAGCTAAATGATTTTTTAAAACTGAAACGGTATTGAACTTTGAAAGTACTAATGCTGGATAAAAGCCAGATAAAAATGTCACTAAAAGTAATAGAATAGAAATACCAAGAATGATTAAAGGGGATTTCATCAGTTCATAACTTAAACCTTCTGGTACAAAATCTGAAAACACATTAATCAACCATCTAGAAAGTAATAGCGATAATACTGCAGACATCAAAACCAATAAAAATGTTTCACCCATAAATTGGCCGATAAGCTGTTTTCTAGAACTTCCTAGAGTTTTACGGATTCCAATTTCTTTGGCACGCTGAGAAGCTTGCGCTGTATTAAGATTTATAAAGTTAATACAACCTAACACCAATAGAAATATGGCCACCAAAGCGAGATTAGTAAGTAGTGATTTACTGGCCTGGCCTTTAGACCAATCGTAAATACCATACTTTTCGTTGAAGTGAATATCGGCTAATGGTTGTAGTGTAAACTTTTGTTCATCACCATATTTTTTAGATTCCTCATCTTGGTGCTCCTTTGCTAAATTATCCAAACGATTTTGTAGCGCTGATAAGTCGGCATTTGGCGTCACCTTCACAAATAGCTGAGATGCATCGTTGGTGTTATTCCAGTTTTTATTGAGGAAATCGTCTCGCAATCGCGTTTGTAAAATGGTAGAATGCGAGATAAATTCTTCAAACACAAAATCTGTTCGTTCTTTAAAATTCTCAACAATTCCTGTAACTGTTATATGAAGTGAATCATTGTAAACTAAGGTTTTTCCAATAATATCTGAAGGTTTTGTATTTGGAAAATAATCAGCTGCTCGATTTTCAGTAAGAATAACATTATTTGGACTTGCTAAAATTTCAGATGTATTACCAGCTAAAAATTTATAGTCAAAAATCTTAAAATAATCAGCATCTGTAAAAATGACGAAGTTGGGCCATTTAAATTCTGAACTTAATTCTCTATTTTCAACTTTTGAAGGCCGTTCTATATAAAACCCACTAACGGTTTCAAAATTTGAATTCTCGGTAATGGCATCCTCCAATGCTAAAGTGACTCCAGGAATAGAAAAAGTAGCCTCAGGACTAATTAAATCTGTAACGACTCTATAAATACGATCCTCATCTTTATGAAATGCATCAAAGGTAGCATCGTAATAAATCATTAATCCAATCACAAAAGAGGCACTTAATCCAATGGTAAGACCAATAATATTAATTAGAGAAAACACCTTATGCTTCATGAGGTTCCTCCATGCTATTTTGAAATAATTTTTAATCATGATGTATTGTTTTATAGCAAAACTTACAAGGTTTCAAACACATTGCAGGTTGATGATGATTATTCCGTTCGTAATGCTTCTACAGGATTAGAGGTTGCGGCTTTTATTGTTTTTACAGCTATAGTTAGCATGGCTATGACTACTGCTATGCCGCCTGCCAATAAAAATATCCAAATATTAAGATCTATATGATACGCATAATTCTGTAACCAATTATGCATTGCCCACCATGCTATTGGCGACGCGATTAAAAAAGCGATAACTACTAATTTTAAAAAGTCTTTAGTCAGTAATATTGTAATGGCCGAGACACTCGCACCGACTATTTTACGAACTCCTATTTCCTTTTTACGTTGTGCTACAATGAGCAATGACATCGCAAACAAACCGATACAACTTAAGATAATAGCTAAAATTGAACCACTACCAATCATGGTAATCATAGTACGCTCATTTCGTAAGGTTCTATCAATATTTTCATTTAAAAAAGACCCTTGAAATTCGGCATTCGGCTCAATAGTATTCCAAGCTGCTTTTACATCGGTGTAGGCTTGTTCTAAATTTTGTGATGACACCTTAACGTATACGTTGCGTAAATTCCAGTTAGGAAGCGCAAATAAAGTCATTGGTGCAATCGTCTGGTCGAGTTCTTGAAAATTGAAATCTTTAATAACACCTACAACAGAATATACTGCATCATCTAAATCTATCTGTGAGGCTAAAATATCATCTTCATTGAGTTGCTTTGCCATAGCTTCATTGATAATAACTGAAAGACTATCACTCGCTAAGTTTTTTCGAAATGAACGACCTTCAATAATATTCAAATCTAAAGTTTCAACGTAATCTGCATCAACGACTAACATATGCGTATCCACGCCTCTACCTTTGTGTTCAAAACCTAAAATACTAGTCGAACGCGAGCCATCTTTTCCTAAACCTAAAATATTATTAGATGCTGTAACACTTACAATATTAGGTTTATCTTGAAGCGTATTTCGAAGTAATTCTATAGCTTGTTGATCGTTAAGTTGACCATTCAGTGGAAAAGCAATCACTTGATCTTTATTGAAACCTAAGTCTTTAGTCCTCATAAATTCCACCTGATCCCAAAGTACAAGCGTACCACTAACCAGTAAAATAGCAATACCGAATTGTAAGACCATTAAACTATTTCGCAAATGGTTTTTACCATTGACATCGAGTTTTCCTTTTAAACTTTGTAAAGTTCCAAGACGACTCATTAATAACGCAGGATAACCTCCAGCAATTAATGTGATCAGCAAAACACTCAAAACAAGCACAACCAACAATGATGGGTTTAGTAAGGTTGCCAATGACGCTTGGGTTTTAAATAAGGTTTGAAAGTATGGTAGTAAAAACACGGCTAATAAAATTCCTAGTCCGATGGAAATTAAAAACACTAAAATGCTTTCTCCCCAAAACTGAAAGAACAGCTGTTTTTTGTTTGCTCCTAGCGTTTTTCGCATGCCAATCTCACGCAAGCGTTGTGAACTTTTGGCAATACTCATATTTATAAAATTGACACAAGCTATAAACAGAATTAAAAAAGAAATTCCCAAAACTAAATACGGCATGGTACGATTGACACTAACAACTCCTTGATTAAAATTCGCAAAGCGAACATCTGCCAACGGCAATACTTTTATTTGTCTGTAAAGGCCATCTGCATTTGGGTGAAACCCATCACGCTTGGCATTATCAATCTCGTTTTTGTAATGTAATTGAGTAAAATCTGTGGTACTTTTTTCAAATTGCTTAGGTTGTACACTTTCTGCAAGTTGCATATATACTTCATGGTTCTCCATGTCCCAACGACCGATAGTTCTGGCATAGGCATGTTCATTCTGGCTTTTAAAATTTAGAACGATATCAAAACCTATTGAACTTGTATTGGGAAAATCTTCAATAATCGCGGTGACATTAAAAGGCACTTCTACTTCATCTCTTAAAATCGTAACGGTTTGCCCTATAGGATTCTCATCACCAAATATGCGTTTTGCAGCCTGCTCTGTCATTGCAACTGAAGACTCTGACGTTATTGGATTTGTCTTATCACCCTTTATAATTGGAAAGCTAAACATGTCGAAAAAATCGGGATCTACATACGCAGTGCCCATACCGAGTTGCTTATCCTGATAAGTTAATAAGACTCCAGAACCATTATAACGTGTAATTTTCTCAACTCCCGCAACCTCATCTTTCAAAGCGGCAGCAAAAGGTTCGGATTTTGAGATGTTAGCTTCAATGCCATTTAACCCACTATCTTCTGTATACACTTGATAGATTTCATCTCCATGCTCATGAAAGCGATCAAAAGACAATTGAAAAACGGCATACATGCCTAATAATAGTGCTACTCCGAATGCCACTGTAAGACCTACGACATTGAGTGCCGTGAATGTTCTGTTTTTCCAGAGGTTTCTGATTGCTATTTTGATATAATTTTTAAACATGATGTATTAGAATTACTGTTCGTTTTTTGATTGATTTGGCTTCGACACTTCAGTAGTAATTGATTGGTTGTTTTATGATTTACTGAAGTGTTTTCGGCCTGATTGATTGATTGATTGATGATTATTTTTAAGACCTGTCAGGTTTTAAAAACCTGACAGGTCTATTCTTTCTATGCCAAAATATTTTCTGTTACTTTTTGTCCGTCTAACATTCTTATAATTCTGTGACTGTATTTTGCATCGTGCTCACTGTGTGTTACCATGATGATGGTTGTGCCTGCTTCATTGAGGTCTATTAATAAATCCATAACCTCATTACCATTAGTACTATCTAAATTTCCTGTGGGCTCATCGGCAAGAATTAGTTTAGGTTTGTTTACAACGGCTCTTGCGACAGCTACACGTTGTTGCTGTCCACCAGAAAGTTGTTGCGGAAAGTGATTTCTTCGGTGCATAATTTGCATTTTCTCTAAAACCGCTTCTACTTGTATTTTTCGTTCTGCTGGTTTTACACCTGTGTAGATTAAGGGTAATTCTACATTTTCAAACACCGTTAGTTCATCGATGAGATTAAAGCTTTGAAATACAAAACCGATATTATGCTTTCTTAACTCAGAACGTTTACGCTCATTGTAACCAGCGACTTCTGTTCCGTTAAACATAAAACTACCTCCATCAGGATCGTCTAATAATCCCAAAATATTTAATAAGGTCGATTTCCCACATCCTGAAGGTCCCATGATCGCCACAAACTCACCTTCTTTAACATTAAATGATAATTTGTTTAAGGCTATGGTTTGTACTTCTTCGGTTTTATAAAACTTTTCTAAGTCCGTAATTTGTATCATTGTATTTCTATTTTTTAGCTGTTGGCTTTTGGCTGTTAGCTCTTAGTTATTGGTTGTTTCTTGTTGGTTCTCTTGCTTCTTTTTTATTATTTCAAAATCAATTCTTCCGTATCTCCAAAAGCATCATAACTCGAGGTGACTACTTTATCTCCAGGATTTAAACCATCAAGTACTTCATAATATTCTGTATTTTGGCTGCCAAGTCTAATGTTTACTTTATAAGCCGTATTTCCATCTTCACTCACTTTAAAAATCCAGTTGCCTCCTGTTTTTTGAAAGAATCCTCCTTTCGCAACTAACAAAGCCTCTTTCTCTGCACTTAAAGCCACTCTAATTTGAAGATTTTGACCTCTTCTAATACCTTCAGGCACATCTCCCTGAAATTTCATATCCACTTGAAAACGACCATTGGTAACTTGTGTAAATACCTTTTTAATTTCTAAAGTATAGGTTTTATTATTCAGCACGAAGGTTCCAGTTTGGCCATTATAGATTCTTGAAATATAATGCTCATCAATATCAACTCTTACTTTATAACCAGTAATCACATCAACTTGTCCTAAACGCGTGCCTTTATTAATGGACTGTCCGATTTCAGCATCTAGCGACGTTAACTGCCCATCGATTGGTGCTCTAACCACTAAATCTCCTACCTTTTTTCGCATTAATTCTAAGGCACTTTGTGTTCTAGCATAAGAATTACGAGCTTGATTAACTTCCAATTTTGAAGAAATGGTATCTTCAGATAATACTTGCTTAGATAGTTTCATACGTTCTTTCTGATAGTTGTAATTATTTTCAGAAGACTCGTAATCCATTCTTCCTATCGCTCCTTTTTCGTATAACCGTTTGTTTAAATTATAAACACGTTCTGCTTCAATGAGATTATTTTCAACATCGGTAAATTGATTTTGTCTGTTAATCGTATTTTGGCGCGCTGCATTTTGAGAAATTTGCATCTGTGTTAATAAATTATATACCGACGTTTCCTGGTTAATGAGACTCAATTCCAAATCGGTATTTGACAATCTTAAAATTGGTTCTCCTTTTTTAAGCATAGCACCATCTTCAACAAACTTCTCTTCTACTCGCCCACCTTCCAAAGCATCTAAATAAATGGTGGTAATCGGAAGCACAATACCGTTAACCGGAATGTTTTCTTGAAACACATCTTTAGAAACCGTATTTACTGAAATACGTTCTTTATCCACATTCAATTTAGAACCACCTGAGGTTTGAAAAATAACATACCCGATTAAAGCTATTATTGCTATAATCCCTATAGCTAATCCTATTTTTTGAGTTGAAAATTTCTTCTTTTGAATTGGAACGTCCATTATATATCTATTATTTATACTTTTTATATAGTGAAGATGATGCCAAAAACACAAAGCATTGATTTTTAACTGATTATTGTTTTTATCAAAACTAAAAGTGTCCGATTTTGATACACTTTATGTTCGAAAATGCACACTTTTAAACACTACTAAAATTTTACTTTTTGAATTTTTATAAGCTGAATTTAATATCGTAATATTGTATGGATGGTATTAAAAAACGCTACAATATTAGTTATAGACGATGATGTTGATGTATTAACAGCATTGCGCTTGCTTTTAAAACCACTGGTTAAAGAGGTGGTTACCGAAAAGAATCCGAGTAATATTCTATCTCAAATTGAGAAGACTGCTTACGACATTATTGTTCTAGACATGAATTTTAATGGTTTAGTGAATACTGGTAATGAAGGTATTTTTTGGCTAAATAAAATTCGACAACAAAAACCTGAAACCTCAGTTATTTTAATGACCGCTTATGCCGATATTGATTTAGCGATACGCGGATTAAAAGAAGGAGCTTCCGACTTTTTAATGAAACCTTGGAAAAATGAAAAAATCGTAGAAACCATGACTACGATACTAAGTCAGAAGACCTCTCAAAGCAGTACAAAGAACCAGCTTCAAAATAATTCTGTTGACATTATTGGTGATAGCGATGTGATGACTGATGTTTTTATGAAACTTAAAAAAGTGGCTCCAACAGATGCTAATGTTTTAATCCTTGGTGAAAATGGTACTGGAAAAGATTTAATTGCTCGTGCGCTTCATGATAACTCTAATAGAAAACACCAACCGTTTGTAAAAGTAGATGTTGGTGCTTTAACAGAATCGCTATTTGAAAGTGAATTATTTGGGTATAAAAAAGGAGCTTTCACAGATGCTAGAGAAGATAGAAAAGGCCGATTTGAAGCGGCTAATGGTGGCACTTTATTTTTAGATGAAATTGGAAATATTAGTTTAAGTCAGCAAGCCCGATTACTGACCGTCTTACAAAACAGACAAGTGACTCCGTTGGGCTCTAATGAACCAATCCCTATTGATATTAGATTAATTTGCGCTACTAATATCAATCCTCAAATTTTAGCAGACGAAAAGAAATTTAGAAAAGATTTAATTTACAGAATAAATACCGTTGATATTATTGCTCCACCTCTTAGAGATCGTGGTACAGATATTACAGCATTAGCACATCATTTTATAGCTTTATATGCTGAAAAATATAATAAAAGTCCGTTTTCTTTTGATTCCGGATTCATTTCAAAATTAAAAAAGCACGACTTCCCAGGTAATGTTAGGGAATTGCAATACGTTTTAGAGCGTGCTGTAATAATGACTGATGGTTCCGTTTTAAAACCTGAAGACTTAGTATTTTCATCGATAGAACGTTCATCGACCTCTACAAATATGAATACTCAGAGTTTAAACTTAGACGATTTAGAAAAGAACGCCATTTTAAATGTCCTTGAAAAGAATAAAGGTAATGTTTCAAAATCAGCTAAAGATCTAGGGATTACAAGAGCTGCTTTATACAGAAGACTAGAAAAGTATGAACTATAGAAGTTACATATTTTGGCTTTTTTTTAGAGTGCTTCTTTTAGTAGGTGCTATACTCGCATTAGTCTATTTCATTTACAACGATCACTCCACTTATATTGTTATTATTAGCATCGCGCTACTCTATTTACTCATAAACACCTATACCTTTGTAAAACGTCGTTTTGTTGCTATAGATGATTTTTTTGAAGCTGTAAAATATCGTGATTTCTCACGTTGGTTTCCGGAAGATAGAGGCCCAAAAGACATCCGATTTTTATATACAGGTTTTAACGAAATTAATCGAACCATAAAGGAAATCAACTCACAAAACGAAGCACAATACGTCTACCTTCAGAAGATTTTAGAAATGGTAGATATTGGAATTATTGCTTATAATCTAGAATCCGGAGACGTCCTTTGGAGTAATGAACCTTTTGGAGACATTTTAGATGTCCCATCTTTTAAAAATATCCGCTTTGTTGAAAACAGAAAACCAGAACTCTTTAATACCGTTTTTGAAACCTATCATCGCGAACCGGATTCGATTTCTATTGCACTTCAAAATGAAACTATAAAAATTTTAATTTCCGATACGGTATTTCAAGTAAAGGATGATGCATTTAAGTTGATTGTCATTCAGGATATTGATAATACCTTAAATAAAAATGAATCAGAATCTTGGAAGAAGCTTTTAAGTGTGATGACACACGAAATTATGAATTCTATAGCTCCAATTTCGTCCTTGGCAGATACACTTCAACAAAACTTGCAATTAGCTATAGAACATCCTGAAGAAACGCGCCTTGAATTAGAGGATTTAAACGCTGGAGTTAAAACTATTAAAAACCGCAGTGAAGGCCTTTTAAAATTTGCGAAAACCTATAGAAGTTTGAGTAAAGTGACACACCTCAACCTACAACGTGTTAAAATTGAAGACTTATTTAGTAACATCCAGCTTTTAATGGAACCATCCATAAAAGCCAAAGCTATTGCCATTACATTCGAGGTTACCTCACCAAAATTAGAATTAGATATTGATGCACATCTTATAGAACAAGTACTTATCAATCTTATTTTAAATGCTGTTGACGCTTGTAAAAGTAAAGACCATTCAGAAATTAAAGTATTAGCATCTCAAAACCCTAATAGAGATATTGTTATAAAAGTCATTGATAATGGTTCTGGTATCCCAAAAGATATTTTAGAGAACATATTTGTGCCTTTCTTCACCAGTAAAACTACGGGAAGTGGCATTGGGCTTAGTCTTTGTAAGCAAATTATGTTGCTTCATAAAGGCAGAATCATCGTTAAAAGTGTGGAAAACGAAGGTTCTGTTTTTAGCTTGGTGTTCTAATTCTTAAAATTCCCTATACCTTCTTTTAACCATGCCTCATATTCTTCAATATCTGGCGTATAAGCAACAGGCTCAATAAGGTTTTCTTCATTATGATCCATCAACACATAATATGGCTGTGTATTCGTTTTATACGTTACCGTTTGGAATTCGCTCCACATCTGACCTTTGTTTCTTAGTTTTTTTCCTGGTCTTAATTTTGAATCTGGCGCTTCACCTTCAGGAAAATCTATTTGCTCATCGACATATAAAGAAATAAGCACAATGTCATTTTTAAGTTTAGATAACACTTGTGGATCAACCCAAACATTTTGTTCCATTTTACGGCAATTCACACAAGCCCAACCTGTAAAATCTAACATCACAGGTTTCCCTACTTTTTTAGCATAAGCCAAACCGGTTTCATAATCATTAAATGCTAAAATATCATGCGGTGCTAATAAATGGGCGCCCTCAGGAATATCTGTTATACTTGCACCACCACCTTTAGAATTTCCAACTCCATACGGAGATTCAGAATAGTCTAACGGAGGCGGAAAGGCGCTAATAATTTTTAATGGCGCTCCCCAAAGTCCAGGAATCATATAAATCGTAAATGTTAAGGTCAGTAAACCAAATAATAAGCGTCCTACTGAAATATGCTTTAGTGGAGAATCGTGTGGTAATTGTATTTTTCCAAAAAGATATAAAGACAATGTTCCGAAAACAGCAATCCAAATGGCAATAAATACTTCGCGTTCTAAGAAGTGTAATTGTAATACTAAATCGGCTTGTGATAAGAATTTGAAAGCTAAAGCTAATTCTAAAAATCCTAAAACGACTTTCACTGTGTTTAGCCATCCACCAGATTTTGGTAAAGAATTTAACCAACCCGGAAATGCTGCAAATAAAGCGAATGGCAAGGCGATTGCTGAAGAAAATCCTAGCATGCCAATAACTGGAGCGATGCCTCCTTCAGAAGCCGCTTCGACCAGAATAGTTCCTACTATTGGTCCTGTACAAGAAAACGATACAATAGCTAAAGCTAAAGCCATAAAAAAGATACCAACTAATCCGCCTCTATCGGCTTGTTTGTCTGCTTTATTTGCCCAAGAGTTCGGCAATACAATTTCAAAAGCTCCTAAAAATGAAATGGCAAAAACGACTAAGAGTAAAAAGAAAATAAGATTAAACCAAACATTTGTCGCTAATGCATTCAACGCATCTGCTCCGAAAATGGCTGTTATTATTGTTCCTAATAAAACATAGATGACAATAATTGATAATCCATATATTATAGCATTTCGGATGCCTTTCGCTTTAGATTGACTTTGTTTAATAAAGAAACTAACGGTCATTGGTATCATAGGAAACACGCATGGTGTTAATAAGGCGACAAATCCTGAAAAGAATGCTATAATAAAAATAGACCATAAACCTTTGCTAGAGTCATCATCACTTGAATCTGAATTTCCCGAAACATGTGAAGTCGCGGCAGTAGTCTTAGTTAAATCATATTCTAAATCGACATACGTTGGTGCTGTACATTGTGTATCATCACAAGACATAAAGCCAACTTCTGATTCTACTGAAGTAATTGTAGTATCTGAAACTTTAATTTTTTGTCTAAACCCTGTTTTATTTTTAAAGTATTTAATCTTCATATCGAAGACCTTATCCATACTTTCTTCTCCTTTTTCTTCAATTGTGTTACCAACTAGAGCAACACCTTCATTCAATGTGTATTCAAAACTTGTTGGAATTGGTCCACCGTCTTCAATATTTTGAGCATACAATTTCCATCCCTTATCTATGGTTGCAGTAGTTACTAAGATGAATTCTGTTTCGTTTATTTTTTCAACAGCAGTACTCCATTTAACAGGTTCGAGGATTTTAGTTGTGGCATCCATCAAATCTAAAGATGGCAATCCGGCTGAATCTTTTTCAACCGTTTCTGTATCCTTCAAGTTAAATTTAAGATCAATATAATTTGGTGGTAAGCATTTTTCGTCATCACAGACCATAAATTCCACTTCACCTTGAACTAATGATAACTCTTTGTTTAAAACTCTAATACGTTGAGTAAACTCCGCTTTGTTTTCAAAAAAAGTAATCCGCATTTGAAAAACAGGATCGTCAACCGTATGACCTACGTCTTCAGAGGTTTCGCCAACTAACTCAAAATTCTCATTTTCTGTAAACGAAAAACCAGTAGGAATTGGTCCATTATCTGGTACATTTTGAGAATATAAATGCCATCCAGAATCAATAGTCGCTATAGAAACTAAATCATATTCTGTATCTGAAATTTTTTCAACTTTAGTTTCCCATTTTACGGGATCAAAAACCTGTGAGAATAAATTGAATGAAAACGAAAATGCCAAAAGGCAAAGTAGAAGTACTTTTTTAAAGTTCATAAACGACATGTTAATTTGCAAATGTAACAGAAGTCTTTCTGTTCTCTGTTTACAGTCGTCTAATTTATAAAAATCTTAAGAATTCGAGAAGAGAATTAGGAGTATAAAAAAACCGAACACTAAGTTCGGCTTTTTAGATTATGATTTAACCTTAATATTAAGTTTGTCTGAGTGTTTCCATTTAGAAAGACCACCTTCTAAATCGTATATTTTCTCAAAGCCAGCATCTTCTAACTTCCTAGCGCATTTGGCGCTACTTCTTCCAGAATTACAATACAAAATAACAGGTTTATTTTTATCGAGTTTTAAAATATCCTCGTCAAAAGTTGGTGACTTAAAGTCTATATTTTGGGAATTTACGATATGCATTTCTTCATGCTCTTTCGGAGATCGAACGTCAATTAATTGCACATCTTCTAGCTCTAAAATAGATTGCATTTCTGCTGCCGTCACTAGTTGCACTTCAGAATTATCCAACGTACTATTTAAGCAACTTGTTTGCAAGCTTAGCATTAGTAATAAACAACATATTCCGACTAGTTTTTTCATCATTATAAGTATTGAATTATTCAACATGAGCAACTTCACCTTGCCATTCATTGAATCCACCTAAAAGGTTATAAGCATTTTTAATATCTAATTGATTCATAATAGCACAAGCTTGTCCGCTTCTATTACCTGATCTACAGTACACGTAAAAGTTTTTTGTTTTATCCAAATCTTCAACTTCATTAATAAAACCCTGTCCTTTAAATATATCTATATGAATTGCATTAGGAATTATTCCTTCGTCAACTTCATCTTGTGTTCTAACGTCTAAAACAATAGCATTCGTATCTGCTTCTAATTGTTTTGTCCATTCTTCTTGTGATAAATCAGCCATTTCTTGTTCTTTATTTTTAGCAAAATTAACATTTCATTATGATATAGACGTAAAAAAAACCAAAGTGTTACATTTCGACATCATTTTTTTACATATTTCTATACGTGATATAATTTATTTTGTTGAAAATGCATTTTAAACTAGTGTTCTATTCAAAGCGTACTAATTATAATTTTAACAAAACATTAATTTCATGTTTCAAAAAAACCAATACATTTGTATATACAATTGTTGTACATGAAAGAATTAAACGACATCTTAAAAAATAAAGCAGATATGCCCTTATCACGTGCAACGGCTGTAAATATTTATTACACCGCGTCATGGATGAAAGAGGACTTTTTAGCTGCATTAAAACCATACGATTTATCTGTAGAACAATTTAATGTCCTTAGAATCCTTAGAGGTCAGAATGGAAATCCTATTAACTTACAAGATATACAAGAACGCATGATCAGTAAAATGAGCAACACAACGCGATTAGTAGATAAGTTGATTAAGAAACAATTTGTAAAACGTACGATTTGCAAAAGCAATAGAAGAAAAGTTGAAATATTAATCACGGATCAAGGTTTACAAATATTAAAAACAATGGATCCTATTATTGATGCTACTGAAGAAAACATGACCAAAAACTTAACTCAAGAAGAGTTGATACAATTAAACACCCTTTTAATAAAACTTAAAAACAAATCATTATGAAAAACAGAAATTCGAAACTTGCCATGCTATTCATTTTAGCATTATCATTTATGTCTTACACTACTTTAAAAGACAAAACCGTTAACATTGAAGAAAGTTCAGTCATCTGGAACGGCTACAAAGTTGGTGGCGAGCATACAGGTACAATAGCTTTAAAAAGTGGGACTTTAGCATTTGATGGAGCAAATTTAACAGGTGGAAATTTCACTATTGACATGACTACTATTAACACAACAGATCTAAAAGGTGAATACAAAGGAAAATTAGATGGTCATTTAAAATCTGATGATTTCTTTGGAGTAGAAGAATTCCCTACAGCGACTTTAAAAATTACATCGGTTACAGGTAAAGATGGAAACTTTAATGTAAAAGCTGATATTACTATTAAAGGTAAAACTGAAGCTATTTCTTTTCCAATGCTAATTAAAGATAATACAGCTACTGCAAATCTAAAGATTGATAGAACAAAGCATAACATCACATACAAATCACCTTCTTTATTAGAAACTTTAAAAGATAAAGCTATTTATGATGAATTTGATTTAAACGTAACACTTAAGTTTTAATCACTTAATAAATAGAACGCGTAATATTAAAATTTTGATTCCTGTTTTAGTATGAAAATACAATCACAGGAATCTTTTTTTCCTAAAGTGTTTGAAATCCGAAATTTGATTTCTATATTTGATGCTCAGATGAAAATAAATACAAATCATACTTGGTGGTGGAATTTCTCAAACTTACGTTCGTGAACTAATCCTTGGTATGTAATACTTATATAAAAAAGGCTTGTCATTCACGACAAGCCTTTTTCTATTTAACATGGCTTCAGAAGCTATTATTTTGAAACGCGTCTCTGCTTAAAGAGATATCAAATTGAATTTGACATAAAATGAAAACATTTAGTTTAAACACACATTATAAAAAAATATTAGCAGACACGATTACTCCTGTGAGCATCTATCTAAAGATTAGAGATAAATTTCCAAATAGTATTCTCTTAGAAAGTAGTGATTACCATGCTAACGACAATAATTTTTCTTATATCTGTTGTAATCCTATTGCTTCTATAAAAGTGGAAGGTGATACGATTTCGCAAACCTATCCTGATGGAAGCACTAAAAGTAATCTTGTTGAAACCGTAGGTGTTGTTGAAGAAATTCACAAATTCACACAGCGTTTTAAAGTCGATGCTAACGAAAACTTCAAATTTATAAATAATGGTATTTTCGGTTATACAGCTTATGATGCTGTAAAGTATTTTGAAGATATTGACATTTCAAAAAAAGATAATTCGGTTACTATTCCTGAAATTTATTATGCCGTTTACCAAAATATTATCGCTATCAATCATCAAAAAAATGAAGCTTATATTTTTGCACATTGCTTTCATAGCGACAATAACATTGACGACATTTTACAATTAATTCAAACCAGGCAATATGCGTCTTACGATTTTAAACCAAAAGGAGATATTGAATCTAATCTTACCGATGAAGAATATAAAGAACATGTAGAACTCGCAAAAAAACATTGTGGCAGAGGTGATGTATTTCAGTTGGTATTGTCTAAGCAATTTTCGCAAAAATTTAGTGGAGATGAATTTAATGTGTATCGTGCATTAAGAAGTATAAACCCTTCCCCTTACCTCTTCTATTTTGATTATGGAAATTTTAAAATCTTTGGAAGCTCGCCAGAAGCACAATTGGTTGTAAGCGAAGGTAAAGCTGAAATTCATCCGATTGCTGGTACTTTTAAGCGAAGTGGAAACGACTTAAAAGACGCTCAATTAGCTGAAGAACTAATAAAAGATGATAAAGAAAACAGCGAGCATGTAATGTTAGTTGACTTGGCAAGAAACGACCTAAGCAGAAACGGAAGCAACGTTACTGTGGAGAATTACAGAGAAGTACAATTCTTCTCACATGTTATTCATTTGGTGAGTAAAGTTACAGGAACTATCCACGAAAATACAGACACCATGCAAGTGGTAGCAGACACATTTCCAGCCGGAACCTTAAGTGGTGCACCAAAACATAAAGCCATGCAATTAATAGAGAAATACGAAAAAACCAGCAGAGGTTATTATGGTGGAGCGATTGGCTTTATGGATTTTAATGGTAATTTTAACCATGCCATTATGATTAGGACTTTTTTAAGTCAGGACCATAAATTATTTTGGCAAGCAGGAGCAGGATTAGTTGCAAAATCAAATGCTGAAAGTGAATTACAAGAAGTTTATAATAAGCTTGGAGCATTGACGAAAGCCATTGAACAAGCTGAAGAGATTTAAAATATAATTAAAAAGATACCTGCTTTCGCAGGCATTTAAGATGAAAAAAATATTAGTCATAGATAATTACGACAGTTTCACATACAATTTAGTTCATTACTTAGAGGATTTAGATTGTGAAGTCACCGTAAAACGAAACGATAAACTAACCCTAGAAGACGTCGAAGCTTTTAATAAAATCGTCTTATCTCCAGGCCCAGGGATTCCGGATGAAGCAGGTTTATTAAAACAGATTATAGCAACTTATGCACCAACCAAAAGTATCTTAGGAGTTTGTTTAGGGCAACAAGCTATCGGTGAAGTTTTTGGTGGTTCATTAGAAAATTTAGATAATGTGTATCATGGTGTGGCAACAAACATTACACTTTCAGTTGATGATGAATCTCTTTTTACAGGTTTAGGCAAAACATTTGAAGTGGGCAGATATCATTCTTGGGTGGTTAATACCAATTTACCAGATTGTTTAGAAGCCACGTCTTTTGATGAAAACGGACAAATAATGTCTTTAAGACACAAGATATACGATGTAAAAGGTGTTCAATATCATCCTGAATCTGTGTTGACACCAAATGGAAAACAGATTTTAGAAAATTGGGTAAACAGTGAGAAGTGAGAAGTGAGAAGTGAGAAGTGAGAAGTGAGAAGTGAGAAGTGAGAAGTGAGAAGTGAGAAGTGAGAAGTGAGAAGTGAGAAGTGAGAAGTGAGAAGTGAGAAGTGAGAAGTGAGAAGTGAGAAGTGAGAAGTGAGAAAAAATTAAAATATAATTTGGGAAGAATACAATATTTAGTAAAAATTAATGTCCCAAACTTCGACATCGTCGGAAACATCAAAAATCAGAAATAATGAACGAAAGAACGAAGATGCGAGGCGTAGCCTAAAGCACGAAGTTCTGAAAGTGAATGATGCTTTAGCAAATGTTTTGCATTCACGAATTCCTTATTGAAAAAATATAAATCAATGAGTAATTCCTATTTTTGATTGTGATTTTTTGGTTCGTTTATTCGATGATGTTATTTTATGGAGCTCATGATGTGCTTCGCAATTGCATCAAGGCAAATGAACAGTGAAAGAATATAATTTAGAAGAAAGTAATTAAAAACAGATTCCCACTGTAGTGGGAAATAAACATGAAACAATTATTAAACAGACTCATTAACCAAGAAAGCATCTCAAGCGATGAAGCTAAAAACGTCTTGGTTAACATATCCGAAGGAAAATATAACCAAAGTCAAATAGCTTCGTTCTTAACCGTTTACATGATGCGAAGTATCACCACGGAAGAACTTAGAGGTTTTAGAGACGCACTTTTAGAATTATGTATTCAAGTTGATTTAGACAATTACGACACTATTGATTTGTGTGGAACAGGAGGTGACGGCAAAGACACGTTTAACATTTCAACATTATCATCTTTCGTGACAGCAGGTGCCGGAATTCATGTTACAAAACACGGTAATTATGGAGTCTCTTCGGCCTGTGGCTCATCTAACGTCATGGAAAGCTTAGGTATCAAATTTACAAATGATACGGAATTTCTAAAACGTAGTATAGATGAAGCCGGAATTTGTGTATTACACGCACCACTATTCCATCCTGCTATGAAAAACGTAGCACCAATCCGAAAAGAATTAGGTGTAAAAACCTTTTTCAATATGTTAGGTCCAATGGTCAATCCTGCCTTTCCTAAAAACCAAATGGTCGGTGTTTTTAATCTTGAATTATTAAGATTATACAGTTATTTATATCAAGAATCCGATAAAAATTATGCGATTGTTCATGCTTTAGATGGCTATGATGAAATCTCACTAACAGGAAAAACAAAAGTGATTTCTAATACCTCTGAAACGTTATTCGAACCTAACGATTTAGGAGTTAACCAAATTGAACAATCAGAAATTTTTGGTGGTAATACAGTAGACCAAGCTGCAAAGTTATTCGTTAATATCATAGAAGGCAATGGTACTGAAGCACAAAATAATGTGGTTTTTGCCAATGCAGGATTAGCTATTGCAACTGCAAAACAAATTCCACACATCCAAGGTTTTGAATTGGCCAAAGAATCGCTAATGAGCGGAAAAGCAAAGCAAAGTCTAGATAAACTTATTGAACTAAGCAAATGAACATTTTAGACAAAATAGTAATAGACAAACGTAAAGAAGTTAATCTTAAAAAAGAATTAATTCCGATTCAAGCTTATGAACAACTCCCTTATTTCGGAATGAAAACAAGGTCATTGTCAGCAAAACTACGAGCAAGTAATACAGGCATTATTGCAGAATTTAAACGCAAATCGCCTTCCAAATCCATTATAAATGACACGGCTTTAGTTGAGGATGTCGCCATCGGTTATGAAAATGCAGGAGTATGCGGTATGTCTATTTTAACAGACGAGATTTATTTTGGTGGCTCCATGGACGATTTAATGATGGCTAGAGAACATTGCGAATTGCCTCTGCTTCGAAAAGAATTTATTATTGATGAATATCAAATTATAGAAGCCAAAGCCATTGGCGCCGATGCTATTTTACTCATTGCAGCCATATTAACTAAAGCAGAGATTAAACAGTTCTCCGAATTAGCCAAAAGTCTCAATCTCGATGTGTTATTAGAAGTCCATAACGAAGACGAATTGCACAAGTCCATTATGCCTTCTTTAGATATGTTAGGTGTGAATAACAGAAATTTAAAAACCTTTGAGGTTAGCTTAGAAATTTCTAAACAATTAAGTACATTGATACCAAACGATTTTGTAAAAATATCAGAATCAGGTATTAGTTCTGTTGAAGCTATCAAAGAATTACAGCCTTATGGCTACAAAGGTTTTTTAATAGGTGAAAACTTTATGAAAACAGATAATCCTGGAGCAAGTGCGACTCAATTTATAAAAGACCTCGCAGGTTTATAAAACCTAGCAGGTCTAAAATTGAAAAAAGAAACAAATTAATTTTAACGTCACTTCGAGTGCTATTTGAAGTACGAAAAAATTATATCGAGATGAAACTAATAGATTCCTGCCTTCGCAGGAATGACAAAAATTAAAAAGCGTGATGAGATTCCCGCTTTCGCTAGAATATATGAAACTAAAAGTCTGTGGCATGAAATATAAAGACAATATCCAAGCTGTTGCTAACCTGCAACCAGACTATTTGGGCTTTATATTTTATGATAAATCAGCTAGACATTTTGATACTACGATTCCTGAATTGCCAAAAACCATTAAAAAGGTTGGTGTTTTTGTGGATAAGGAATTAGAAACTGTACAAGAGATTATTAAGAAATTTAACTTGCAAGCCGTTCAACTTCATGGACACGAATCACCTGAATATTGCGCTGCGATAAATGAAGTTGAAGTCATAAAGGTCTTTAGTATTAAAGATGAATTCAACTTTGAGGTGCTTCAACCTTTTGAAGATGTCTGTGATTATTTCTTATTTGATACTAAAGGGAAATTACCAGGCGGAAATGGTTACACGTTCAATTGGAATATATTAGAACAGTATACGTCAACCAAACCGTATTTTTTAAGTGGTGGTATTGGTGTAGATGAAATCGAAAAAATAAAACATTTTAAAGAAAGTCCGGCATCAAAGTATTGTTACGCTATTGACGTGAATAGTAAATTTGAAATTGAACCTGGATTGAAGAATATCGACGAATTGCAAACGTTTAGAAAAGAAATAGTAAGCAAAAATTAAAAACTTGGGATTAAAATAAAAATCAGTAAAAATTAATGTCCCTAATTTCGACATAGTCGGAAACATCAAAATTCAGAAATAATGAGCGAAAGAACGAAGATGCGAGGCGCAGCCTCAAGCACGAAGTTCTGAAAGCGAATGTCGCTTCAGCGATTTCCTAATTTTGATTGTGATTTTTGGTTCGTTTGCATCAAGGCAAATGAACAAAATAAAAAAGAAAACAAATTGCCACACTGAATAACAATTCAATTTCGCAATAAAGAAACAAATAAAATGAGTTACAACATCAACGAAAAAGGCTATTACGGAGAATTCGGTGGAGCATACATTCCAGAAATGCTTTATCCTAATGTAGAAGAATTACGCCAAAACTATTTAAAAATAATGGCTGAACCTTCGTTTCAAGAAGAGTTCAATCAGCTTTTAAAAGATTATGTTGGTCGTCCTTCTCCACTCTATTTTGCGAAACGTCTTTCTGAAAAATACAACACCAAGGTGTATTTAAAACGTGAGGATTTAAATCATACTGGAGCCCACAAAATCAACAATACCATTGGTCAAATCCTTATGGCACAACGTTTGGGTAAAAAGAGAATTATTGCCGAAACTGGAGCCGGCCAACACGGTGTGGCAACAGCAACTGTTTGTGCCTTAACAGGAATTGAATGTGTGGTATATATGGGTGAAATTGATATTGCACGTCAAGCTCCAAATGTCGCTAGAATGAAAATGTTAGGTGCCAAAGTGGTTCCTGCATTATCCGGAAGTCGTACGTTAAAAGATGCAACTAATGAAGCTATACGCGACTGGATTAATAACCCTGTGGACACACATTATATTATTGGTTCTGCTATTGGACCTCATCCATATCCTGACATGGTGACCCAATTTCAATCCATTATTTCCGAAGAAATAAAATGGCAATTACAAGAAAAGGAAGGCAGAGAAAATCCCGATTACGTCGTCGCTTGTATTGGTGGAGGAAGTAATGCTGCAGGAACGTATCATCACTTTCTAGATAATGAAGAGGTTGGTATTATTGCTGTAGAAGCTGCTGGAAAAGGTATTCATTCTGGTGAAAGTGCTGCGACGTCTGTATTAGGTAAAGAAGGAATTATTCACGGTTGTAAAACACTATTAATGCAAACCAAAGACGGACAAATTACAGAACCTTATTCTATTTCTGCAGGACTCGATTATCCTGGTGTGGGTCCTTTACATTCGCATTTGTATAAAACTGGTCGTGGTGAATTTTATTCAGCAACCGACGATGAAGCCATGACTTCTGGTTTAGAATTAACAAAGTTGGAAGGTATTATTCCTGCTATTGAAAGCTCTCATGCTTTGGCTATTTTTAAACATAAAACCTTTAAACCAAATGATGTTGTTGTAATTAGTTTATCTGGTCGTGGTGATAAAGATTTACAGAATTATATCGATTATTTTAAGCTTTAGAAATTGAAATTGAACTCTAAAATGAAGTTGAGTGTTTATTTTTGATTCTATTTTATAGCGTTTATTAAAAACACTCCTAAGAGCTGTGCTCGGTACATTTTAATCAAAAAATATCTTGATTCTTATTAGCCTTAAGCGGACAATTTTACTATTGAAGAATTTGGCTTTTTCAATTTGTCATTTGAAATTTTAAGCAATACATTTACAGTTACCAAATTATTTATAACAACAATATGTCTGAAACGGTTTTAGAACTTAAAGATGCTACAATTTACCAAGGAGATAGCATGGTGCTTTCTAAGGTGAATTTTGAAATGCAAAAAGGAGATTTCGTCTATCTTATTGGTAAAACAGGAAGTGGAAAAAGTAGTTTAATGAAAATACTTTATGGTGATTTACAATTAACAGAAGGAGAAGGTTCTATTGTAGATTTTAATTTAAAAACCATGAAAGAGAAAGACATCCCATTTTTAAGACGAAAATTGGGTATTGTTTTTCAAGATTTTAAACTATTACCAGATCGTACGATTATTGGGAATTTAGAATTTGTATTAAAAGCTACGGGTTGGAAAGAAAAAGACCGAATTAAAGACCGAATTGATGTTGTTTTAGATAAAGTTGCCATGAAAACCAAAGGCTTCAAATATCCACATGAACTTTCTGGTGGAGAACAACAACGAATTGCTATTGCACGTGCCTTATTAAATGATCCTGAATTGATATTAGCCGATGAGCCAACCGGAAATTTAGACCCTCAAACTAGTATTGAAGTCATGGAAGTGCTTCAAGACATCAATAAAAACGGAAACACCATCTTAATGGCCACTCACGATTACGCTTTGCTTTTAAAATATCCAAGCAAAACACTGAAGTGCGACGAAAACAAAGTTTTTGAAGTTGTACAGCGTAAGAACTAAAGCATTCTAATGTAAAGCTTGAAATTGCCTTAAGTAACCCTTTTTAAATTTATGATTTCTGTATTAATACCGGTTTATAATTATAATATTTCAGAACTCGCTTCTGCAGTACATAAACAGTTAATTCTATCGGAAATCCCTTTTGAAATATTATGTTACGACGACTGTTCTAACAATCTTAAATTTCAGGAGTACAACAACAGAATAAATACACTTTCACATTGTGAGTATCATATTCTGCCAAAGAATATTGGACGAAGCGCCATAAGAAATAAGCTAGCTCAAAATGCAAAATACGATTGGTGTCTTTTTCTAGATGCAGATGTCATACCGAAAAGCAGCGACTTTATCAGTTCGTATATTGAAAGTATTTCTGAAAAATCTCAAATTATTTATGGCGGTATTTTATATCAAGAAAAGCGTGTAGATACTTCGCGAATACTACGATGGATATATGGCAATAAACGAGAAGCTCTATCTACCCAACAACGAAACAAAAACTCATATTTAAGTTTTTTAACGCTAAATTTTTTAATACATAAAAGTGTTTTTGATACTGTTAGGTTTAATGAAGCTATCCCTAACTTACGGCATGAAGACACCTTGTTTTCTTATAATTTAAAACAGGCTAATATAAGAATAGAACATATAGAAAATCCTGTTTATCACCTTGGCTTAGACGACAGCGAAACCTTTTTAAAAAAATCCCTAGACTCTGTTGAAGCCATAGATTTATTTATAACACAAGATTTATTACCAGCAAATTACACCAAAATCACTAGGGTATATAATTCTATAAAAAACTATGGAATTTCTAAATTTCTTTCCGTGATTTATACAAAATACGAAAACACTTTTAGAAAAAACCTATTAGGAAAAAACCCATCGCTCAAGATTTTTGATTTGTACCGACTGACGTATTATTGCTTTATAAATTCGAAAAAATAATGACTTTTTTTTCAATTATCATATCAGTTTACAACAAAGAAAAGTGCATAAAAAACACTATTGAAAGTGTTTTGAATCAAACCTTTAAGGATTTTGAAATTATTGTAATCAATGATGGTTCAACTGACGGAAGTGAAATAATAATTTCGGCAATTGAAGATAGTCGTATTAAACTTATAACGACTAAAAATCAAGGTGCTTCAAATGCAAGAAATACTGGAATAAAGGAAGCTTCATCAAATTACATTGCCCTTTTAGATGGAGATGATAGTTGGCACGTTGAATATTTACAACATATGTATGACGCTATCTGCAAATTTCCAAACCTCAAAATTTTTACAACTGGCGTTAGCCAAAATTACAAAACAAAAACAGTTCCGGTTCCTTATAGTTTTTCTCAGGCAGAGCTTTATGGTATTCACAATTATTTTAAGGCTAGTAAAAAAAACACACTAATAACAAGCTCTAGCGTTGTTTTTAACGCTTCTATTATTGAGAAAACCGGATTATTTGACACCTCCATTATTTCTGGCCAAGATACAGATCTCTGGATTCGATTTGGAATGCATTTTGAAGTATTGTTTATCAATAAACAATTAGTGTATTATAACTTTAATGAATCGAGCTTATCTAACACAACATACGAACTCAGTAAAAAACCAAAGTTTGATAACTACTTAACTGAAGAAAGGACAAATACTGATTTAAAACTATTTTTAGACAGAAACCGTTACTCTTTAGCGCTACTGAGCAAACTGCAAGATGATCAAAAACATTTTTCTTTTTATACCTCTCATTTAGATTCTAAAAATTTAAGTTTTAGAAAAAGCTTCTTATTAAACAGTCCGAAATGGTTTTTAAAACTATTGATTAAAATAAAATCATTACAAGGGGAAAAAATATACTACCCTAAAAGTTGAGCTTTAAATTCACTATAATCTCGTATATATTCTGCTTCATCATATTCTGTAGATGCCAATACCAAACAAACCGCTCCTGAAGAAAAATTTTCTATTTCTCTCCAAATACCTATTGGTATGAACAAGCCTTGATTGGGCTTATTAAGCATGATTCGCTTCTTCATTTTACCATCATCTATAATAACTTCAAAACTTCCACTTAAGGCTATAATAACAGATTGTTGCTCTTTGTGAGCATGACCTCCTCTACTGCTTTCGGTTGGCACATCGTATAAATAATACACACGTTCTATCCCAAAAGGTATCACGTTTTTTTCAACTACAGCTAAAAAACCACGTTCATCATGTACTTTAGGAATATCGATTATTTTTACGTCGTTTATTGAATTCATATAATTAATTTAAAATGACTTGCCATTGTTTTACAATTTCTGCTTCTGAAAAATGTGCCACACTAGATTTAGAATTCTGCTTACACTGTAAATATAAATCTTTATCTATAAAAAGTTTAGTCATAGCTTCTGCTAATGCGTCCGGATTATGATTTTCTACTAAAAGTCCATTGGAGGTATTTTGAATAATTTCATTGGGTCCCGATTTACAATCTACAGAAATGACAGGAGTACCAAGCGCAAGAGATTCTAAAATAGATCTCGGAAAACCTTCATATCTACTCGTTAATACTGTATATAAAGCAGAATTCACAATCGCTGAAGGATTTGGATTGTATGGTAAAAATTTTACGTTAGATGCTATATTTAATGTTTTAACTTGATTCATTAATGTTTCCAAATCTTTTCCTTCTCCTAAAATTTTCAAGCTTATTTTATGTTTTGGTAGTTCCGATTTTGAATAGGCTTTTAATAACAATGAAATATTTTTAACCTCATCATCTAAGCGACCAAAAAACAAGATATAGTTTTCTTGTGTTTCAGATTTGGTGTTATACTCTTCCAAGACTATTGGATTGTAAATGGACGTCACATTTTTGAATTTGTAAACGGCTTTTACGTGTTCTGCAATGGCTTTAGACACTCCAACAGTTTTATAAGCATTGGCATATAATAATCGTCCTAAAAATCGATTCGGGTTAATATAATTAGCTGTTTTATAGCTTCGAATACAATAGATGGTTTTTTTAGGAGCGTAAATGAATTTAGAAATTATAAATTCCTTTATAAAACCAATTCGGGTTCTATTATCAATCACATAATCAAAATTATGAGTTCTCAGATAGGCTTTTAAAACGCGCAATCGTTTCAACCTTCCTAAAGTAGAATCGTCTTGATCTTTAAGCTCCCCTAAATTAAGTAATTTACCTTTATATGAAAATTCAGTGTCATTCAACACGCTAACCACATGCACATCATAACCAACATCAAAAAGTATCTGAGATAATAAACCAGAAGAGCGTTCTGCACCACCTTTTCCTAAAGAGGATACAACAATACAAATCTTTTTATTATTAGCTTTTAGCATTAACGAGTATCTTTGAGACAAATGTAACGATATAAATGAAACTTCCATATTGGAATTACACGCACAATACATGTGTATTTTAAGGATGTTCTAAAGATCAGTTTTAAACAATAAATTAGTACATGAAAATTTTATTGGTAGGCGAATATAGTAGACTTCATAATTCTTTAAAAGAAGGATTAGAAGGTCTTAACCATAATGTTACTATTGTGGCTGCAAAAGATGGATTTAAGAATTACGATGTGGACTTACCAATTCATAAAAAATATGACAAAGGGATTTTAAAAAAAATTAAAAATCTGATTTATAGGTTTACAAAAATAGACTTAGAATCGTTTCACACTAAAAAGCAGATTCTAAATTTAAAGCCGAAGATTAGCAAATTTGATGTCGTTCAATTTATAAATGAAGCGTCTTTTGGTTGTTCTGCTGCTATTGAACAAGATATTTTCGATTTAATATCAGATTGGAACAAAAGTATTTTCCTATTGTCTTGTGGTACCGATTATATCAGTGTAAAATATGCTCACGATGAGATTCCAAAATACTCCATTTTAACTCCGTATTTAAACGGAAACGAAAAATCCAAATCTAGTTATGGCTTAAAGTATTTACAACCCGATTTTATAAAACTACACCATCATATTTACAAATCTATCGTTGGTGTTGTAGCTTCAGATTTAGATTATCATTTACCCTTATTGAATCATCCTAAATATTTAGGACTCATTCCAAACCCAATAAACACGGACCAATTAGAGTTTCAACCTTTAAAAATTGAAGATAAAATTGTGATATTTCACGGAATCAATTCGCATAACTATTATAAAAAAGGGAATGATATTTTTGAAGCTGCATTAGACATTATTAGTCAAAAATATGCTGATAAGATAAAAATTGTAACCGTGAGAAGTTTGCCTTATGACGAATACATAAAAACCTACAATCAAGCACATATAATGCTCGACCAAATTTATGCTTACGATCAAGGGTTTAATGCTTTAGAAGCAATGGCAAAAGGAAAAGTGGTGTTTACAGGAGCAGAACAAGAATGGCTAACGTATTATAATTTAAAAGAAGACACTGTGGCTATAAACGCATTACCAGATATTGAAAATATCGCGAATAAATTAGAATGGCTTATACTCCATCCGGAAAAAATAGTTGAAATTTCGATGAATGCTAGACGGTTTGTTGAAACACACCATAACTATAAAACTTGTGCAGAAAGCTATATCACAACTTGGCAAAAACATCTATAATGTTACTCGTTTTCTTGTATTGCAGTGTTGTAATATGTTCTAATTACAATAACAACAACTATAAAATAGACAATATATCTAACAAAGTGGGCTATTACAATGCCTTCCGTACCATAATATTGAATAAACACTTTTGAAAGTACAAAAAACAAGGCAAGAGAAATTATTTCGGTAATAACAAAACTTTTCACCAAACGTTTCGCCAAAAACTGATGTGATAATACTAAGGCTCCTAATCGTATGAAATCTCCCAATAGTTGCCATTTAAATAAGGGTTCCATTCCTATAAAATCCGGATAAATGAATTGAATTATAAGGTTCCGAAAGAAATAAACGAGTAGCATTCCTAATCCAAAAATAGGCAGAATCGTTTTATAAATATTGAAGACTTCAACCTTAAACTCATGCTTATTATGGATGCTCGCAAATTTCGGTAACACATACAGCGTAAACAATCCTGTAGCAAACACCATATAGTTTTTAGAAATAAAGGTAATAGCTGTCCAATAACCAGCCTCGTTGATGTTTATTTCATCTGCAACCAAAGTTCTTATGTTCAATTCAATATAATTCAATAAAAATGTGGAAATAAAGGACATCAATGTAAACGCTAATAATTTGTTTTTATAGATAAGATTAAGACTTAAAGACTTAAATTTCACATAAGTTTTCAGCGTTTTTCCAAATACAAAAGCCAAAACCATTAACTGAATAACAGGAGCCAATGCAATGGCAATAATCACTCCTTTTAACTCAAAAGTATATAAACCAACAACAAGCGCTAAGGTTGCAAGAAGGTAACTTATAAGCTCTATTTTAGCATAACGTTTATAATCAGACAATCCACTAACCACAGCATTTACAACACGGTTAACAGCAATAAAAGGGACAATCACCGCTAATAACTGAAAAATATAAATATAGTTTTGCGACTGAAAAAGGTAATCGGAAAGATATGAAGCTCCAAAAAACAAAACTGCCGCAGAAATTACGGAACCCATAATGGCAAAAATGCTAACCGTTGAAAACACTTTAGAGAGCTCTGACTGATTGTTTTTAAATTCAGCAACATATTTTACGACTCCGTTAAATGTACCTAAAGTTGATGTGCTTGTGAGCATTGCTAAAACATTCCTCACCTGACCAATACTAGCATAGCCGGCTTCGCCAACAGTAACGGCAAGTAAACGCTGAATAAATGCAGAAACGATTAACCGAATAGTAATCACCACAGCATTAAGCGACGTAATTTTAAGCACTGTATTACTACTAATAAATTTTGGAAGCTTCACCGTGTCAGTTTTTAAAGTTCTTCTGTTTTATCTTCATCCAAAAGGCCAAATAAAGAACTATTAAAGAGTAATATTATGATTCCGAAGTACATAAAATAACTTAGACAATGCCCCATCACAGCTCCTTGTAATCCGAACTCATCAATTAAGTAGATACTAGAAAAATACATCATTATAAACAAGAATATTTCTAAAATCAAGAAATGTGTAAACATCTTTTTGGCAAGAAATTGATACGCAATTACCATAGAGAGAACACGCGCTATATCACCTAAAATTTGAAACCCGAATAAATCTTCTACAGGTCTAAAATCTTCTGTAAATAATAAATTTATTAATACCGATCTACTGAGATAAATCAAAAGCAGTAACATTAAAAAAGAGGGAATAATAGTTTTGTAAAAACCAAATACTTCCTTTCTAAAGGCTTGTTTTGAGTTTATTTCAGAAAATCGAGGCAAAATATAAAGCGCCATCAAGGAATTAAAAAACATCAAATAATAATCTGAAACACGTGTCATGGCGGTCCAATAGCCCGCTGCTTTTATACCTACTTCATCTATAAGGTAATTTCTAATAATGATCATTACAATCGGCAGTGCAATAGTACTAACCAATGCCATGATCATATAAGGGCACAATTTATTTATAATAGAGAAACTTACTTGAGTTATCTTAATAGAGGATACTAAACTGCGTCTAAATGCAATACCAACAATGGTAATTAATAAATTAAGTGCAGGCGTAATTACGATGGCTTGCAACGCACCATCTATGTTTTCTTGATATATTAATAACAATGCAACTAAAAGCCCAAGAATCTGCCCCAGAATATTAATAATGAGTAAATATTTATGCTTAGAAAACCCATTCATAATAGAAAAAGCAAACATATTTAAAGCATAAAACGGTAAAACAACAGCCAGCGTTTTAATAATATATGTATATCTGTAGTTTGCAGAAAAAATGAGATCATTTATAAACTCTGCGTTGTAATAACACAAAAAAGACAAAAGCACTGACGAGAAAAAGCCAAAGTAAAATACGGTGGATAAGGTTTTGGTAAGCTGAACAGCATCCTCCTTAAATTGACTTATTAATCTAACAACACCTTTGTAAAGTCCGGAAATAGACAACGACTGCAATGCACTCATAAAGTTCCGCAAATTTCCAATAAGCGCCATCCCTTGTGGACCAATGTATATGGCTATAAATTTTGAGACCAAAATACCTGCAATAATTCTAAGACTAAGGTTAGCTAAATTTAGATTCGCAGCCTTTACAAGAACTTCGTTATTTATATATTGGAAAAGTTTTTTCAATTAGTAGGTATTTAATACGTCTATAACGGTTTGAATATCATGTTCTGTCATTACAGGACTCATTGGCAAACTTATAATTCTTTTATGAATCTTTTCTGTTAGGGGTAATTTAAAATGTGAAAATTCATTTAAGGCTTCTTGTTGATGCGGTGGAATTGGATAATGGATTAGCCACTCTATTTTATTCTTATTTAGAAATTCAGTAAAATTTGTTCTATCATCAACTTCAACGACGAAGGCGTAAAAAATGTGATTCTCAGAACCGTCATAAAAGGGTAACTTAAATTTTGAATTCTTAATACCTTTTAAGTAAGCATTTGCAATTTCTCGTCGTCTTTTGTTATCGCGATCTAAAGCCTTTAGTTTAATACTTAAAAAAGCCGCTTGCATATCATCTAAACGACTATTAAAACCAATCACCTTATTCGTATATTTTTCTTCGCTGCCATAATTGCGTAATAATTTTATGACATCCACTAATTCTGAATCGTTAGTGGTTACTCCTCCTCCATCTCCAAGTGCTCCTAAATTTTTTGTTGGATAAAAACTAAATGCTGCTGCGTCAGATAAGTTTCCAGCCTTTCTGTTATTTAAATTTGAAGTTGCTCCATGAGCCTGAGCAGCATCTTCAATTAAAAGTAAATTAAAATCTTGAGCGATTTTATGAAAACCTCCTACATCTGCGAGTTGTCCGTATAAATGCACCATAATTACAGCCTTAGCTTCCCTAAATAGTGCTTTATCTGTATCCACAGAAATTGTATACGTATCTGGGTTTGGCTCCACTAAAACAGGTACCAATTCTGCATGTAAAACAGATAAAATTGTAGCAATAAACGTATTTGCAGGAACAATCACCTTATCCCCTTTTTGTAATTTACCGAGTTGTACGTATCCTTTTAATATTAAAGTTAAAGCATCTAATCCATTGGCTGTACCAACGCAGAATTCTGTACCACAATAAGCTGCAAATTCATTTTCGAAAGTGCTGACATTATTTCCTAAAATAAAATGAGCATCATCTAAAGATTTACTAAACGAGGCTTGAAAGGCATCTCGAAAACGATTATTGATTTTATATAAATCTAAAAACTTAATCATGAAATTAAAATTTGAAAGTACTTATCTGAATTAACTGAGCTCTAAAAGTTAAATTAACCTGTGAAATATAAAACAACAATCGGTGAAATTAAAACTTTAAGTTACTAGATTTTAAGAACCTTCAAAAACATTACTACTAATCGGTTGCTATACACCCAAAATAATATCAACGCTATATAATGTATTATGTTTTAGGTATGTTTAATTCTTTATGAATAGCGGTATTTAAAAGATAGGTATTTGCTGTATAACTTCTAGCACCACAGCTTTCCTTCCAAAAGATAAGACCTTCATTAATTTTACGTCCATTGCCTTCACTCGAAATATTAAAGTCGAAATAACGCTTATCATCACACATTTTGTTAATGACAAAATCATAGGCGAGATCTAAGCTGCCAAATGAATTTTTATCTGTATTACCAGATACATATTGAGGATGAACTGTTGTTTCGGTTAAAAACACAGTTGTTCCTGCAACAACTTTTCCATCTTTATAGATATTAACTTGTTTTATATGTTCTGGAAAACGAGATGCTAATAACTCTATCTCCTCTAAAGAGTGCACAGGTTGAACACCGTGTTTCTTCTCCAAATTAGGAATTAATACATCCGTCCAAAAATCTTTAAAGTTGGTATCTACTTTTAATTCTAGTCCAGAACGTACAGCTTTATTTATTCCTTCTCTTCTATTTTTTTGAAAGCGTAATTTATGAGCATAATCAATTACCATCAGTACCTCTTTCTTTAGTAATTGCGCCTCTGCCTTATAGAGAAAATAATCTAATTCATCTGAAGGCATTCTATTATAAAATGTCGGAATCACCTTTATTTCTAATGCTTTTACACCTTCTTTTTCATAAAATGCAAGCATGGTTTTAAAAGCCTCAAAAGCATAGAAAAATTTCGATTTATCTTGAAGCACAAAACTTCCATACGTTAAGCCTTGATGAGAAATCACCTTATCACCCACAATATTTGCAGGAAGCAATGCATAGAGCTGATCATCTTTATACAGCATCACAGAAAAATCTTCAAATCTGTCACTATGATAATCCATAAAACCACGTTGAAACAAGAATGTTGCGTTCTTTGCCGTGTTCACAAACGAATCCCATTCTGGCTGTAAGTCTGATTGATATTTTTTTACTGAGAAAATAATTTTTACATTTTAATTCGTGACTAAAGTAAATAAAAAACTATTAGTTAAGTTTATTTATAACGGCTTATTACTTAAAACGAATCCAAAAAAAAGAGAAACACTTTTCAGTGTTTCTCTTTTAAAAACTATATGTTTAATAAATTTTAGACTAAAACTTATTACGTTTACGATCTACCTCTTTTAAATAAATCTTACGTAATCTTAAAGAGTTTGGAGTTACCTCAACATACTCATCTTTTTGAATGTACTCTAAAGCTTCTTCTAAAGAAAACTTAATTGCAGGTACAATCTTAGCTTTATCATCTGCTCCAGAACTACGAACGTTACTCTGCTTTTTAGCTTTTGTAATGTTTACAGACATATCATCTTGACGAGAGTTCTCACCAATAACTTGTCCTTCATAAATATTTTCACCAGGCTCAACAAAGAACTTACCTCTATCTTGTAATTTATCAATTGAATAAGGAATCGCAGTTCCGTTTTCCATAGAAATTAAAGATCCAGAAATACGTCCTGGAATATCACCTTTAAGAGGTTGGTATTCTTTAAAACGGTGTGCCATAATTGCCTCACCAGCTGTTGCTGTTAGTAATTGGTTACGTAAACCAATAATACCACGAGAAGGAATCATAAACTCACAAATCATACGCTCACCTTTAGTTACCATACTAAGTAACTCTCCTTTACGCTTAGTAACAAACTCTACAGCTCTACCAGAAACGGTTTCAGGAAGGTCAATTGTTAATTCTTCTATTGGCTCACATTTAACACCATCAATTTCTCTAATGATTACTTGTGGTTGTCCAATTTGTAATTCATAACCTTCACGACGCATTGTTTCGATTAATACCGATAAGTGTAATACACCACGACCAAAAACCATAAATTTATCTGCAGTAGACGTTTCGCCTAATCGCATTGCTAAATTTTTCTCTAATTCTTTTTCTAAACGATCTT
This sequence comes from Winogradskyella helgolandensis, assembly GCF_013404085.1. Taxonomy (NCBI): domain Bacteria; kingdom Pseudomonadati; phylum Bacteroidota; class Flavobacteriia; order Flavobacteriales; family Flavobacteriaceae; genus Winogradskyella; species Winogradskyella helgolandensis. The sequence goes on from NZ_JABFHO010000001.1 coordinate 4,245,881, forward strand.
TAATATGACGAGATGTTACAAATTTTCCGTCCTTACCAAAGAAAGGAGAATCGTTAATAGTGAATAACATGCTCATTGTTGGTTCATCAATTGCGATTGACTTTAAACCTTCAGGGTTTTCAATATCTGAAACTGTATCTCCAATTTCAAAACCTTCAACACCTACAAGCGCACATATATCTCCAGTTTGAACACTTTCAACTTTCTTACGTCCTAAACCTTCAAAAATAAAGACTTCTTTAATTCTACTTTTTGTAATCGTTCCATCTCTTTTTACCAAAGCAATTTGCTGTCCTTCTACGATGTTACCTCTTTGTACACGACCAATAGCGATACGACCAGTAAAAGAAGAGAAATCTAAAGATGTAATTAACATTTGAGTTGTTCCTTCTTCAAAAACAGGTGTTGGAACGTGCTCAATTACCATATCTAATAATGGCTCTACATTTTTAGTTTCATTTCTCCAATCGTCGCTCATCCAATTGTTCTTTGCAGAACCATAAACGGTTGGGAAATCTAACTGCCACTCTTCAGCGCCAAGCTCAAACATTAAATCAAAAACTTTTTCATGTACTTCATCAGGCGTACAGTTTTCTTTATCAACTTTATTAATAACCACACAAGGTTTTAAACCTAAGTCAATCGCTTTTTGTAATACGAAACGTGTTTGTGGCATAGGTCCTTCAAAGGCATCTACTAATAACACAACACCATCAGCCATATTTAATACACGTTCTACTTCACCTCCAAAATCGGCGTGACCAGGTGTATCAATAATGTTAATCTTAGTATCCTTGTAAACAACAGAAACGTTTTTAGAAGTAATTGTAATACCTCTTTCACGTTCTAAATCATTGTTATCTAGAATTAAGTCTCCTGTATTTTCGTTTTCACGAAACAATTGACAGTGGTACATAATCTTGTCAACTAACGTGGTTTTTCCGTGATCGACGTGTGCAATAATTGCGATATTTTTAATCTTAGTCATAACTTGTGTGCGAATTTTTCAGCGTGCAAATGTACGTTTTATTCTTTTTTTTTCGTTAATAATATGTTATTATTTCATCTTCAAATAATTTGAAGTAGTATCTTACGTTATATTATTGATTAACAGCGTAAAGCCTACCCTCTAAAACTAACCACAAATTGGGCTATTACAACTGCATTTTGCAGACTAATCTGAACCCTAAAAATATAGCAGATGCATACCCTTAGCAAATACACCAAGTTTATTCCTTACCTCTATTTTTTGTCGGTAATTATATATTGGTTTACAACGATAAATAAAAGTGATGGCATTTCTGCCTATCCTATATTATTGTTTGGTATTCCGTTTTTATGGCAACTCATTAAGCCTAGTAGGAAATTAAATTTTTCTTTAGGAATAATATTTGTATGCTTATCGTCTTATTTAATCTTAGCTTATTTATTTGATTTACTTAATATTATTCATTGGACAGAAACATCCAAAAAACTGCTGTTTTACGGTGGGATTTTAGTTGTTGGTAATTTTGTAATGTCACTATGGATTGTTAAAAACAGTATTAGGAAGGTATTTTAATTAAAGTAATGTTTTTTTTTGTAGAAAACCAAAGCTATACTCAATAAATCACACAAGAAGTTCCGTGTGATTACACTGAACCTACAGAACCGAAAATTATTGAAGTTCCTGTTTAAGAAAATTTCACATATCAAATACTGAGTTTTAATTACCAACCATACACCGATGATAACACAACAATTGTTCAATATGAAATTAAGCTGAATAAATATAAAAACTACGATGTAGTTGGTTTTCCAAAACTGACTTTCTATAATGGAAATTTTGAATTTTTAGGACCACTTTCATCAAAAGCTGATGCACCGTGTTATGAAATTTCCGCGAATTCTAGTTGTACAGTAGCCTTTGATAAAGAATATCCTATAGATCCTTCAATTCCACCTCTAACACCTTATCAAATTGTTAATGTAGAATATGTAGTAATCAATTAACATTTTAGTATTTAAAGGTTGTCACTTTTTGAAGTCCTAAAGTTACGGTTATATAGTATATTTGCACACTAAACATACTCATAAATACTGTTATGGATTTGACATATATACCTAAAATAAAACACACTGATTCTAACAACTTCTTTCTTCTTTGTGGTCCTTGCGCCATTGAAGGTGCAGATATGGCATTGCGTATTGCCGAAAAAGTCGTTAAAATCACTGATAAACTAGAAATTCCTTACGTATTTAAAGGCAGTTTCAAAAAAGCGAATCGTAGTAGAATTGATAGTTTTACAGGTATTGGAAATGAAAAAGCTTTAAAAATTCTTAGGAAAGTTTCTGAAACTTTTGATGTACCAACAGTAACTGATATACATGAAGTAACTGATGCTGCCATGGCTGCAGAATATGTAGATGTTTTACAAATTCCTGCATTTTTAGTACGACAAACCGATTTGGTGGTTGCTGCTGCCGAAACAGGAAAGGTTGTTAATCTAAAGAAAGGACAATTTATGAGTCCTGAAGCGATGAAACATGCGGTTCAAAAAGTAAAAGATGCCGGTAACGATAACGCTTGGATTACAGATAGAGGAACGATGTTTGGCTACCAAGATATGATTGTGGATTTTAGAGGTATTCCAACAATGCGTCAATATGCACCAACAGTTTTAGATGTTACCCATTCACTACAACAACCCAATCAAAGTATTGGTGTTACAGGCGGACGACCAGATATGATTGAAACTATAGCTAGAGCTGGAGTTGTAAATAACGTCGACGGTTTATTTATTGAAACCCATTTTGATCCTGCTAATGCAAAAAGTGACGGAGCTAACATGTTGCACTTAGATAATCTGGAAGGCTTATTATCTAATTTAGTTGCTATTAGAAAAACAATTAACGCATTATAACTTCTATTTTCACAACTATTGTAAGTAAGGGATCAGATAAACGTCTACCCTTATCGTTACGGAAGTTATCTTATGAACTATTTTAATAGAATTCTAAACTTAGGATTCACTTTGTTATGTACAATAACATACAGTCAAACTCAAAGTACACTAAAATACTCAACCTCTAATAAAGGAAAATTATTTATTAGCTGGGGCGGAAATAGAGGAGCCTATTCAAAATCGGATATTCGCTTTAAAGGTGAAGATTACGATTTTACGATAAGTGATGCTACAGCAAAAGACAAACCTAAAGGTTGGCATATCGATTATATAAATCCTACTCGAATGACCATCCCTCAAACAAATGCCAAATTGGGTTATTTTATTTCAGATCATTACACGGTTTCAATTGGTTTAGACCACATGAAATATGTTATGAATAGAGACAGAAATAGAAATGTAAACGGCTATATTAATTTACCAGACAACGAACCTGGAAGCAATTATAACGGTGAGTTTAACGATGAAAATGTATTTATTTCTAGTGATTTATTAAAATTTGAACACACGGACGGTCTCAATTTTATCTATACTGAAATTGCGAGATATGATGATATTTCATCATTATTTCATATAAACAATACAGATAAATTTCAAGTCAATATAACCGAAGGTATCGGAGGAGGTCTTTTATTTCCTAGAACAAATACAACATTGTTACAAAAGGATAGATATGATGAATTTCATGTGTCAGGTTATGGATTATCTGCTAATATTGGATTAAATCTCACATTCTTTAAACACTTTTTTATACAATTAAATGCAAAAGGCGGCTATATTGATATGAATAATATAAGAACAACCAATGATTCAGCAGATCATGCAGAGCAAAGTTTTTACTTTTTTCAGCGTGTTGTCTCATTTGGTAGTATATTTAAATTAAAAAAATGATACAAATAAGACCCGCAACACTAGAAGATATTCCTGAAATCACTTCACTTTTTAGAGATACTATTACTCATATTAATAAGAAGCATTATTCCGAAAATCAGATTATTGCTTGGGCTTCTGGTGCTGATGATACAGAAGAGTGGGAAAAGCGCATCAAGAAACTTTACTTCATTGTTGCTGAAATCGAAACTAATGTAGTTGGTTTTGCCTATCTAAAAAACGGCAATTATTTAGATGGTCTTTTTGTACATAAAGATTATCAACGTCAAGGTATAGGATCAAAATTATTACGAATTATAGAATCTCAAGTGATGATGAATGATTTTGAGGTCTTAAAATCAGACGTCAGCAAGACAGCTTTACCATTTTTTGATAATAAATATTTTGAAGTTCTAAAAAAACAAAAGAAGACTGTAAAAGGTGTTGGCTTCGAAAATTATCTGGTAGAAAAGCAATTCTAATTAAACAATTTCAAAGCAAAAACCGGCTGTAGCTCTAGTGGTTTTTATAAGCCTTTACTCCTGCTTCAATTTCTAAATCAACATAGTTAGCTCTTGGTACAATTGGGCAAGAATACTTCTCATTATACGCACACATCGGATTATAGGCTGAGTTAAAATCAATATCTATTGTATGTCCTTCAGGAATTTTCAAATCGATATAGCGTCCTCCACCATAGGTTGATGTACCATTAGTATTATCGAGAAAAGGCAAAAATAAATAATCCTCAAAACCTTCAGTTTGCATCAGTTCTTCACCTTGATACACATTTAATTGATATGGTTTACCTTTTAATTGAAAAGTTAAAACTCCTAAAACACGTTCTGTAGATAAACGATCTGTACTGGTTTTCATTTGAAACCATTCACTATTAGGAGTACGTTTTAAAGTCGCGGTAACAACAAAAGTAGAATCATAAGGAAAGAAGTCTAAACCATCAAAGTTTTTTAAATCTTTTGCTTTTAAAGGAGATTTTGAAGCATCCTTAAACTCAGCATTCATCTTTCTCTGAAATGGAGTTTCATCACCTATCATCTTTTTACTTTCCGTACAACCAAAGGAAACTATTACTAATAAAAACAATACCAAATTCTTCATTCCAAATTAATTTAGATTTCAAAAATACAATATCTAGAATTTCATAATAACTAATAAAAGATATTTTATCGCTTACATTTTATAATTATCTGTATTAATTGTAATTTTATATACCTATGAAAGATTTAGATGTATTAATTATCGGAGCAGGACCAATAGGAATTGCTTGCGCTTTAGAATGTAAAAAACGAGGTTGGGATTATACTATTATCGAAAAAGGAGCTTTGACCAACTCCTTATTCAATTACCCACTAAATATGACTTTTTTTTCAACATCAGAAAAATTAGAAATTGATGATATTCCATTCATTAGCAGCAATCCTAAACCAACTAGAAATGAAGCTTTAGAATACTACAGACGTGTTTCAACCTCAAATGATTTAAATATTAACCTTTATGAAAGCGTCATTGACATCAGTAAAACAGAAACCACATTTAACATTGAATCAGATAAAGCCAACTATAAAAGTAAAAAAGTAATTATAGCGACAGGCTTTTATGACATTCCGAATTTACTCAATGTACCTGGTGAAGATTTGCCAAAAGTATTTCACTATTATAAAGAAGCACATCCATTTACCCTTCAAAATATTGCCGTTGTTGGTGCAAGTAATTCGTCGGTAGATGCAGCATTAGAAATTTATAGAAAAGGAGGTAACGTCTCTATGATTGTAAGAGGAGATGCTATAGGTGAACGTGTTAAATATTGGGTTAAACCAGATATTTTAAACCGAATTGAAGAAGGCAGTATTACAGCGTATTTTAATGCTGAAATTACAGAAATCAAACCAACAGAAATTACAATTAACACAGCTGAGGGTAAAAAAACAATTCCGAACGATTATGTCATTGCATTGACTGGTTATCAACCAAATTTCAAGTTTTTGGAAAAAGCCGGAATTGAATTCTCAAAAGATGGCAAATCAATTCCCAATTACAATTCAAAAACTATGGAATCTAACGTTGAAGGGCTTTATTTAGCAGGAGTTATCTGTGGTGGTAAGGAAACTCACAAATGGTTTATTGAAAACTCTAGGATACATGCGACTATGATTGCTGAACATTTAGCGCAAAATATATAAATTATTATAACAGCCGAGTAAAGAGAAATTAAGCCTGATTCTGGTATCCTTATTTTAACGGCTTAACCTCACTATATTTTATTACATGAGACAGCACAATCTGGGTTTTGGTTTCTCCATAACTTATTAATTGGTCTATAAAAACCTCTAAATGCTTTTGATTTTTAAGCACTACCTCCATGACTATGTTTTCGTTTCCTGTTATGCGATAGCAATTCACCACCTCATCGTAAGTTTTCACTTTTTCTAGAAACGGTTTTAGCATACCCATAAATGCGCGAAGCGTGATTAAAGCTTTAAGTTGATAACCAGCTTCAAAAGGTGAAACAAAAGTGGTATAACCTTGAATAATTTCCGCATCCTCCATTTTTTTAATGCGCTCTGAAACTGCTGGAGAAGTGATTCCAACACGTCTACCTATTTCAGCATTAGACATACGCGCATTCTGCTGTAAGCATTTTAAAATTTTCCAATTTAAATTATCAATACTCATTTTAAAGAAAATTAACTAAATAAACACATAATTTAAAGTAAAAATACATAATTACTTTAATTATTAAAGTGTAATTTCAATTTTAGTTATTAATTTCGTATTAATTGCTATTGAAATCATGAGTTACCACCTACCATCTCATTTAACTGATTTGCCTATTTATAAAAAGGCAATGGATATAATTGTATTATCTCGAAGTATATCTACCTATCTCAACCAAGATTTAGCGTATTTAAATGCTGACGGCACTGAAGATAATAACATTTATTTCTCGGGAGATATTGTTCAACAATCCTCTAATCTTGCTCCTCAAATTATTAGTGTAGAACGTGAAAGCTGTTCTGACAAAAAAAGTAAGCATTTAGCAAGTTTAGATTACTTAACGACACGTTTATACAGTAACTGTAAGAAGCTTGAAAAAGCTAATAGTAACGGCAGAGATTATCTACCTATTCTTAGAGGCGAATTAAAAAAATTCAGGAAATTGCAACGTACTTGGATGTTGACACTTTAAGCTATTATTTCTGCGCGATGACATGTGCATTGCTCATAAAATTGTTCTGATAATTCTTAATCTTAGAATGCATCACATCTGCAATAATTACGAATTGACATTTACTCACACTTTCAGATAATCTTAAAATGAGATTATAAGCATTATTTCGACCTAAATAATCAGCATCTTCAATGGCAAACAATTGAACTTCTCCTAAATGAATACCATTTAAAAAATACAACTTACTCAATCGAGCTGGAGTTGCAATTACAATATCTTGACCGTAATACACTTCCACTTTTTGCTTTTCCATATCATATTCATCGTAAAGCGCATATACTCTTAAATCAGTATTCTTTGTAAATCTTTCAAACTCTTCTTTTAAAGCTAAGACGTCAGCTTTATCCTTTGCAACTATGATAGCACGTGGTGAATCTTCAAATGCTTCTGCTTTTAGTTTATGAATAGTTGCTATTATAAGCGCAGTTGTTTTACCGCTTCCTTTTGGCGCAATCATATAAGCATCTGCTCCACCTTTCAGAGTAGGTAGTACTTTTTTCTGAAACGGATTTGAGGTTTCGTATCCAGCGTTTTCTAAAGATTCTTTTAATAAAGGATGTAATTTTTTGAAAGACATGTATGCTTTTTTAAACAGTAAATTAACAATTTACTAATGGCTGCAAAGATACCATTAATGACAGACTTTACAGTCTGCTTTGTCTTGTATTTCTCCAACTAAATGGCCATCTTCATTCATTTTAAAGCCACAGCAATCCATAAAACCTTGTGCTATCTGTTTTCTTGCACGTTGAATTTGAGATTTTACGGTTGGTAAAGATAAGTGTAATTGATTAGCAACCTCTTGTTGCTTCATGCCTTTAATATCAGATAAAAACAAAGGGTCTCTATATTTTTTAGGCAAGCTTTTTATGATACCTCTTAAGCAATCTTGCTCAGAATGTTGATTTGGTTCTGGTTCTGATTCTATTTCTAAATCTTCTACCGGAATTTCTTTTTTATTCATTCTGAAGTAATCCAAAATAGTATAGCGTGCAATGGAAAACAGCCATGGTTTCAGCTTATTTTCATCTTTTAAAGTATGTAACTTCGTGTGTACTTTTATAAAAGTATCTTGCAGAATATCTTCAGTAATATCAGTATCCTTAACCTTACTTAAAATAAAATGTTTTACATCTTCAGCATAAATTCCCCAAACCTCTTTTGTAGTCATACTCTAATTTAATTAAAATTAGTTCGGATACAAAACTTCATATCCGAACTAACAGTAAATTAACAGTTACAATTTGTACATGTACAATTATCGCATGTACAGTTTTTACAATTTCCTTTTGAGCAACCTTCACAGTTGCAACTACATTCTTTATTTTTCATGATATCTATTTTTTAAGTTCATATAATAGACGAGAAAAGACTCAGAAAGATGCAAAAAGATCTGATTATTTTTTCAAATTGAATTATTTCACCAAAATAATGGCTTCATGAGATATCGGAAAATTGCATGAATTAGCTATAAAACAAAGTTCATTTGCTTTTTGATGTAAGCTTAAGGCCAATTCTTTTTTAGTTTCATCTTTTATTGTGATCACGGGTTTTAATCTTACGATTTTAAAGCTTCCGCTACCTGAAGATTCGACTTCTAAATCACCTTCAGATTGATCTATATAATTTAATACTTCAATTTTATGTTGCGCACAAACGTATAAATAAGACATCATGTGGCAAGAGGTTAAAGCAGATAACAATAAGTCTTCTGGGTTATATAATCTATCATCTCCTCTAAAGGTTTTTGCTGCAGAAACTTGTAATGGAGAAACTTTATTTGCTATTACAACTTCATGATTTCTGCTAAACATCCTTGGATTTTGTGTGCTTTCACCTTCATTAATATCCCAGTTAACAGTAGCTTTAAATGTGTGCTTGATGGACATGTTATTTTATTTATTGATGTAAAAAAAGCGTTTCAAAATGAAACGCTTTTTTGTTTTATTTGTCGAGATCCCAAAACCAGTTTGGGATTAGCGATTCGCACACTTTTCGAAAAAACGAAAAGAGGCTCTCTGCTTACATATTCCTGCGATACTGACCTCCTACTTCAAATAACGAAGCCGTAATTTCACCTAAACTACATACTTTACAAACTTCCATTAAAGCTTCGAATATATTTTCATTGTTGATGGCGCGCTGTTGTAAATCATTTAACAATGCAGTTGTATCATTTGCTTCATGAAGATTCTTTAATGTTTTAATCTGAAACTGCTTTTCTTCTTCGGTTGCTCTAATGACTTCCGCTGGTTGAACCGTAGGTGACCCTTTACTACTTAAGAAAGTATTCACTCCAATAATTGGAAACTTCCCATTATGCTTCAACGTTTCATAATACAAGCTTTCTTCCTGAATTTTCGAACGTTGATACATCGTTTCCATAGCTCCTAAAACACCTCCACGTTCTGTGATGCGATCAAACTCTAACAATACAGCTTCTTCTACTAAATCGGTTAATTCTTCAATAATAAAAGCCCCTTGAATTGGGTTTTCATTCTTAGCTAATCCCAATTCTTTATTGATAATCAGTTGAATTGCCATAGCTCTACGAACAGATTCTTCCGTTGGTGTCGTTATCGCTTCATCGTAAGCATTGGTATGTAATGAATTACAATTATCGTAAATAGCATACAGCGCTTGAAGCGATGTACGTATGTCATTAAAATCAATTTCTTGAGCATGTAAACTACGTCCAGACGTTTGGATATGATATTTCAACATCTGAGCTCTTGGGTTGGCTCCGTACTTATGTTTCATGGCTTTTGCCCAAATCTTACGAGCCACACGACCAATAACAGCATATTCTGGATCTATTCCGTTAGAAAAGAAGAATGATAAATTAGGTCCAAATTTGTTGATGTCCATCCCTCTAGAAAGGTAATATTCAACATAAGTAAATCCGTTAGATAACGTTAATGCCAGTTGCGTAATTGGATTCGCTCCTGCTTCTGCAATATGGTAACCAGAAATAGAAACCGAATAGAAATTACGTACATTATTCTCAATAAAATACTCTTGAACATCTCCCATTAAACGCAATGCAAATTCTGTAGAGAATATACAAGTGTTTTGCGCTTGATCTTCTTTTAAAATATCTGCTTGTACTGTTCCTCTAACTTGAGCAATGGTATTCTTTTTAATTTCTGCATACACATCTGATGGCAAAACTTGATCTCCAGTAACACCTAAAAGCATCAATCCTAAACCGTTGTTTCCTTCTGGTAACTCACCATTATAAGATGGACGCGTCTTACCTTTATAAATCTTCGCGATTTTAGCTTCAACCTCTTTTTCTAGTCCATTTTCTTTAATGTAAAATTCACATTGTTGATCTATGGCAGCATTCATAAAAAAGCCTAATAACATTGGAGCAGGACCATTAATAGTCATACTCACAGAAGTCATTACATTGGCCAAATCAAAACCAGAGTATAATTTCTTGGCATCATCTAAACAACAGATAGAAACACCTGCATTACCAATTTTACCATAAATATCTGGTCGTAAATCGGGATCGTTTCCGTAAAGCGTTACACTATCAAAAGCTGTAGACAAACGTTTTGCTGGCAAACCAGCGCTTACATAGTGAAAACGTCTGTTTGTACGTTCTGGACCACCTTCTCCAGCAAACATACGTGCTGGATCTTCGCCTGTTCTTTTAAAAGGATACAATCCTGCTGTGTAAGGAAATTCTCCTGGAACATTTTCTTGCAAACACCATCTTAAAATATCTCCCCAAGCTTGGTACTTTGGCAACGCTACTTTTGGGATTTGCGTATGCGAAAGTGACTCCGTATGGGTTTCAATCTTTATCTCTTTATCTCTTACTTTAAAAGAATAAATTGGGTCTTTATACTTATTTACTTTAACGTCCCAACCTGTAATCACTTCCCAATTATAAGGATCTAGGTTTAATTTTACACGATCGAATTCTGCAATTAGCATTTTAACAAAGTCTTTATTCTCAACACCTCCAGAACTAACAGACTGAGAAGCAATTCCTGATTTATCTAATTCTGGTGTTAATTCAGAAACAGATTCAAGAGTTTTATAAATTCCATATAATTTCTGTGCAACTTCCACTTGCGTATTTGCAGTGGCATCATACGCTCTATTACTCTCTGCTATTTCAGATAAATAACGTGTTCTACTTGGTGGTATTACAAAAATCTTCTCACTCATTTCTTCCGAAATATGAAATGTAGATTTTAAATCTGCATCTGCTTTGTCAACCAATTCATCCATGATGGCTTTGTAAAGCGTATTCATTCCCGGATCATTAAATTGAGATGCAATCGTCCCATAAACCGGCAAATCATCTTGATGCACATCCCAAAGATTATTGTTACGCATGTATTGTTTTTTCACATCTCGCAACGCATCCAATGAACCTCGTTTATCAAATTTATTGATGGCTACTAAATCTGCAAAATCTAGCATGTCAATTTTTTCTAATTGTGTTGCTGCACCAAATTCTGGTGTCATTACATACAGTGACACATCTGAATGTTCTATAATTTCGGTGTCTGATTGTCCGATTCCAGACGTTTCAAGGATAATTAAATCATATTCAGCAGCTTTTAAAACCTCTACAGCTTCATTTACATATTTTGATAAAGCTAAATTAGACTGACGCGTGGCTAGACTACGCATATAAACTCTTGGCGAGTTAATGGCATTCATACGGATACGGTCTCCTAAAAGTGCTCCACCTGTTTTTCGTTTTGAAGGATCTACAGAAACCAAACCAACAGTTTTTTCTGGAAAATCGATTAAAAAACGTCTTACTAATTCATCAACTAAAGACGATTTACCTGCTCCACCTGTTCCGGTAATACCGAGTACTGGTGTTTTTGAATTTTCATTTTTAGCATGAATTTCTTCTAGAGCTTCTTTTGCGACTTCAGGGAAATTTTCTGCAGAAGAAATAAGTCTTCCAATTGACTTTGGATCCTTTTTATGAAGCGTTTTAACTTCATTATTGAGTACATCACCTATTGCATAATCCGATTGCTGAACCAAATCATTAATCATGCCTTGTAAACCAAGTGCTCTTCCGTCATCTGGAGAATAGATTCTAGTAATTCCATAATCCATTAATTCCTTGATTTCTGCAGGAAGAATCACTCCTCCTCCACCTCCAAAGATTTTGATATGACCTGCTCCTTTTTCCTTTAGCAAATCGTACATATATTTAAAATACTCATTATGACCACCTTGATACGACGTTAATGCAATGGCGTTCGCATCTTCTTGAATGGCTGTATTCACCACTTCTTCTACACTTCTATCATGACCTAAGTGAATCACTTCCACTCCTGTAGATTGAATAATACGACGCATAATGTTAATAGCAGCATCGTGTCCATCAAAGAGTGATGCGGCTGTTACTATACGTACTTTATATTTTGGCTTATAAGGTGCAACTTGTTCCATTCTTAAAAATCTTGCTTAATTGATTGGCAAATTTAAGGAATATTCAAAAATCTAAAGCAATAATCAATAATTATCTAAAACTTAAAGAAAATATGTAAAACTCTCAATTTTAATTACTTTTATCAATTCATTCAATATCAATTTTATGCATAAAATCACTTTACTTATTCATTGCTCGGATCAACCGAATATTATTGCTTCGGTGACCAATTTTATGGCTTCAAACGAAGGGAATATAGTTTACATCGATCAGCATGTTGATAGAGAGCAAAATATCTTTTTTATGCGTCTGGAATGTGAATTTTCTTCAAGTTCATTTTCACTTGAAAAATTTAAACAACTATTTAATTCTGATTTAGCTGAAAAATTTCAATTAAGTTGGAAAATCCATTCGGCTGAACGTAAACCAAAAATGGCTTTATTTGTTTCAAAATACGATCATTGCTTGTATGATATTTTAGGGCGTTATAATTCGGGCGAATTGTTTTTAGAAATTCCTTTTATTTTAAGCAACCATCTCGATTTAAAACCGATAGCAGACAGTTTCAACATTCCTTTTTATCATGTTCCTGTTACAAAAGCGACGAAGCATGATGCTGAACAAGAGCAGTTGAATTTATTGGAAACCCATCAAATTGATTTTATAGTTTTAGCGCGCTATATGCAAATTGTTTCTGAAACTTTGATTGATAAATATCCAAACCGAATCATAAATATTCATCATTCCTTCTTACCTGCTTTTATTGGCGCAAAGCCTTACCATTCGGCCTATAAACGCGGTGTAAAAATCATTGGAGCGACTAGTCATTATATTACTGAAGAGCTGGATGCAGGACCAATTATAGAGCAAGATGTGGCACACGTGTCGCATACGTTTTCAATTAAAGATTTAATAGCCAAAGGACGTGATTTAGAAAAAATTGTGTTGTCTAATGCTATAAAACTTCATGCGAATAGAAAAGTGATGGTGTATAACAATAAGACAATAATATTCTCTTAATCAAATTGGTAAAAGACAATAAACCTAGCTACAATTTGCTATAAATAAAAAGTATAATTAATTTTATTCGTCTTTTTAAGATTTACTTGCCCCTCCTGAATTTAGTAGTTTCACGACATAAATTACCATACTGCTTCGTACTAAAAAACATTAGAACTACAAGTTAATTGTGACTCTTAATAAATAATCGCGTCTCATAATATGTAAGAGGTTAATACCCTTTACTATAAATACAAAATTAATTTATTAACTATTAACTTATTTTATGAAACACAAATTATTATTATTCGTCTGCTTAATTGCTGGAATTGGATTTTCTCAAGCACAAGGTTTACCTACAAATCCAGAACCAGGTAAATGCTACGTAAAGTGTATTACAAAAGATACCTTTAAAGAAGTTGAAGAAACGATTCAATCGTATCCAGCATACACAACGTTACAAGTTACTCCTGCAACATACAAAACGGTTGAAGACCGCGTATTAGTAAAAGAAGCTTCTAAGAAGTTTGTTTACGTACCAGCTACCTATGAAAATGTAGATGTCCCTTACGTTAAACAAGAAAGTCGTACAGATTTAAAAGTTGTACCTGCATCCTTTGGAAACGATTCAAGAACTTTTGAAGTTTACCCAAAAACATCTGGATGGGAATACAAAGTATTAGAAGATTGTCCTTCTGTAAACAAAGATGATTGTGTTGCTGCATGTTTCGTTGAGTACCCTTCTCAATTTAAAGATGTTGGTTTTACAACTTTATCTTCTGACGCTAGCACAAATTCTATTCCTGTTGCTGAGCAAAACACAAGTTACAAGAAGCGTGTTATTAAAACACCATCTAGAATGGATGAAATTGAAATTCCTGCTGAATACACAACGATTAAGAGAAGAGTTATTGATACACCTGCATCTACATCTACAAATACAATTGCTGCACAATTCAAAACTGTAACAAGAACTGTTTTAGATAAAAAAGGAGGTATTACAACTTGGGAAGAAGTTGATTGTGAATTATTAGATCCAAATGTATTACCTGTATTTTACCAATCAGGTAGCGCAAGATTAACTGCAGCTTCTAAGAAGACTATTGATGATACTTTATTACCAATTTTAAATGATTCTAACGTAAGCATTGAAATTATGTCTCATACGGATTCTAACGGAAATGATGATTTCAATCAATCATTATCTCAACAAAGAGCTAATTCTGTAGTTAACTATTTAGTATCTAAAGGAATTACAAGAAGTAGATTAACAGCTAAAGGTTTTGGTGAAACTAGATTAACAAATAGATGTTCTAACGGATCTAATTGTTCTGAAGCACAACATCAAAAAAACAGACGTACGGAATTTAGAGTTTTAAGTAACTAAGAATTTAGTATATCATTTATAATACAAAAAGCTCCTTATTAGGAGCTTTTTTATTTGTATAATTTTAATGCTTACCTATGGTTATAAAATATGACAACTATTTTAAGGATTGTATACGCATTGCGTCATCTCATTAATCTAGAATTTCAATATTGCTCTTTAGGCTTTTAATATCATTTCGGTTAATGGTTTTTAAAACGTTTATTAAACATCATTCTTTTAAATAAAATTGATCTTTTAGTTTAGACAATCACTATTTATGGAAAGACTTTAATATAGCAGATGCTCTAGAGAATAAACATAATCTATAATTAAATAGGCCATGTTTTAAGGTGCAATTTTTTGTATATGGTAAACAGGGAACGTTATTTTTTTCTTCTCCGCCTTTATTCCATAATTATCTTCAAGATCTGATTGCATTAATTGAAAAAACTTATAATGAAAATCCCAATCATGAAGTGTAAGGCTTATTTCGTTATCATCTGGAACTATTATAGGCATATCTAAAACATAAGCCAATTGATACGCTACGTCTCTTAGAGATACATTATCTGCCTTAATTTGGGAATCATCTACTAAATATTGCGCATTATTTTTCCCCCAATCAATTTGATCAGTATTCCAAAATTTCGGGGAATCAACCACAAAACTAATACCTTCTCCTTCACTAAATTTTCGTTCAATGTCAAGATTCATTTCAGTAATAAGCTTAACTGCTAAATTTTCATTTTTATCAAAAGGTTTCTTAAAATAAATCTCATAATTCATGTCTAAGCCTTCCTCTAACACAATTTGATTTTTATATATTTTTGCCAAATAACTAACAATACGAATTAGTGATCCCGATAATTTTAAATAATTAGTCGTATCTGAAATATCTAAATCTTCAAAATTATTTAGAATTGTTTTTATTTCTAAATCTTCTGCTGGCATATAATCATCAATAATCTCCTCTTCAACTTTTAACACTTTCACCACAGAATTTAGAGCAGATTCACTTTTTTGTTGCCTCAAAAACTTGGAAACCATTTCTTTCTTCAGGTCTGGTGCACCTCCTCTCCATAATACTTTTCCATCTGCATTAATTAGAACTCCATCTGGTAAAATTGCTACTTTATAACTATTAAATGTTTCTCCATTATAATCAATAGCAATAGCCAATTCTGTAGGTTTCCCCTCCAAAAAATGCTCTACTGTTAAAGGGCTCTCTTTTGTAAGGGATATAATATATAAATCATTAGGAAATTGTTTTTGCAAAACACCTAAATGTTCTTTTGCTGTAATGCATGGACCACACCATGTTGCCCAAAAATCAATAAAATAGAGTTTATTATTATCTGCTGAAGCAATTTTTGAGTCTTGAATAAACTCTGACACTTTAATTTGACCGTAAGAATATGTTGCTGTTAGGATGCAAATTATAATTAAAGCAAAGTGTTTCTTTTTTAAACAACTCATAGGTATAAAATCATTTACTAATGGATAATCAAATACTGTGCTAAAAATAACGTTTTAAATCTTTTGTCTAAAAACTAATAGTATCTAATACATAAAAGTACCTTTTATTAATATTAAAACACAATAATTAAATCTAAAGATTCTTTAACTTCAACACTATCTACTATTCTCATAACAAATACACTATAGTGAGATTTTTAGGCATAAAACTTGAAGTTTTGTAAGCTATATAAATTATCTTTGCTATCCATTAAAAAACTATAATTATGATGAAAAGAATTTTTGCCTTAGTATTAATTTTCAATTTAACAGCATGTGCTGAATTACAACAAGTTGTTGATTCATTACCACAAGGCACAAGTGATGTTCTTGGTAATGCTGATATTGCAGCAGGATTAAGAGAAGCCTTAGATACAGGAATTGAGAAACAAGTGACTAAATTAACAGCTGAAGATGGTTTCTTTAAAAATGAATTGGTAAAAATTGTTTTACCTGAAGAATTACAGAAAGTAGACAGTGCACTTCGTAAAATTGGATTAAGCAGTTTAGCTGATGAAGGTTTAAAAGTTCTTAACAGAGCTGCAGAAGATGCTGTTTCTGAAGCAACTCCAATATTTGTAAATGCGGTAAAAGATATCACTTTTGATGATGCTAAAAATATTCTTTTAGGAGAAGATAATGCTGCAACATCGTATTTAACATCAAAAACAGAAACAGACCTTTATAGCAAGTTTAAGCCTGTTATTAATAATTCATTTGCTAAAGTTGGTGCTGATCAAATATGGGCTAATCTTATTACCAAGTACAATAATATACCTTTAACCAACAATGTAAATCCTGATTTAACGGATTACGTAACACAAGAAGCTTTAAAAGGTGTTTACACTATGATTGCCGTTGAAGAAAAAGAAATTAGAACTAAGGTTTCTTCTCGTGGATCAGATTTACTAAAGAAGGTATTTGCCCTACAAGACTAAATAAATATTGCTCAAACCAATTTGTTATTTTTTATATAAAAAACAATTTTTCTTGCTAAATTTTAGTAATTTACTAACGTAATCTATTAAAATTTAGCAGTGAGCAATTCAGACAAGTTATTAAAAAAGAAAATAAAACTTAAAAAAAAGTATTTTCAACTTATTGAAGATGCATATAATTTAAGACAAACAGACCACGCGTTAAGTGATTTTTCTGAATACAAAGCCACTAAAATCTTATACAAGATTAATAAATTAGAGTTTGTGTTCAATGGTTCTGATCTTCAAATGAACCAACTTAATTAAAACACACTTAATTATATCCTAACATTAGCATAACCTTCAAAACGAGTAAACTTATCATCTTTGCAGTGCAAAAGATTGAGTTAGTAAGATCTTAGAATAGTTAGTTTTGAAGTCGGTATTGTAGTTAGGTATCGACTTTTTTGTGTTTAAATATGAAGTGTTTTAAAATAAGAATACGACTTTAACAAGCGACTACCATACCACGAAAACAACTCACCATCCACAATTTTAATCGTCTTTTCCGGAAATTTCTTTTGAAATTCTAAAATATGCTCCGCTTTAAACGGAAATGGTTCACTAGACAAAAAAATGAAATCTGCTTCCTTTAATTTTGAGTTATTTAAATCGATTTCTGGATAACGTTTTTCGTCTTCAAAAACATTTATAAAACCAGCTTCTTTAATCATAACATCTATAAAGTTCTCTGAGGCTGCAACCATCCAAGGTTGTTGCCAAATAAAATACGCTACTTTTAATTTCTTTTTATCTTGAAATTGAAGTTGAAATGCTTCGCGTTCTAATTGAATATTTGAGACTAAAGTTGACGTTGTCCTTTTAATATCGAAAATTTCCCCATACATATTAATGAGCTCAAAGCAATCATCTAAATTATAAATATCACTAATATAGATTGGAGCTATTTCTTCTAAACTTTCAATAATCTCCTTTGTATTTTCCTCTTTATTACATAAAATAATATCTGGACACAGTGCTTTTATTTTCTCAATATTGATTTGTTTTGTACCTCCAACAACGGCTTTAGACATTCTAAGATGTTTTGGATGTACGCAAAACTTTGTCACACCAACAATTGACGCTTCTAATCCTAAATCGACTAATAATTCGGTTTGTGATGGCACTAATGAGATGATGCGTTTTGGTGTTTTATTAAGTTGAATATCTCTTTTGAGTTGGTCTTTCATCTTATTAGTTTTATAGCTTACTTTTGGGAAAAATGGTTTTCAGCCGCAGTTTTCAGACTTACTCATACGGGAACACTGAGACTGAGACTGAGATTATAAACTCAGAATTTCTGCCATCTGCACCTGTAATTCTTCGGCTTTCTCAGCAGCAGCTTCGGCAAAATTTTCATCTTGAGAGGCGTAAATAATGCCTCGAGACGAATTAATTAATAAACCAACAGAGTCATTCATTCCATATTTACAAACATCTTGAAGATTTCCACCTTGCGCTCCAACTCCAGGTACTAACAAAAAGCTATCTGGAATTATTTTTCTAATATCTCCTAAAAACTCGGCTTTAGTCGCGCCAACTACATACATTAAGTTTTCAGAATTCTTCCAAGATTTTGAGGTTTCTAAAACTTGTTTATACAACTCAACACCATCAACCATTTTGGTTTGAAAATCAAATGCTCCTTGATTGGATGTTAAGGCCAAAAGAATCGTGTGCTTATCCTTAAAGGCTAGAAAAGGCTCCACTGAATCTTTTCCCATATAAGGAGCAACAGTAACACTATCAAAGCCTAAATCTTCAAAAAATGCTTTAGCGTACATCGTACTTGTATTCCCAATATCTCCACGTTTTGCGTCAGCGATTGTATAAATTTCAGGATGGTTTTCGTTGAGATAGTTGATTGTTTTTTCTAGAGCTTGCCAACCTTTTATACCGTAAGCTTCATAAAATGCTGTGTTGGGTTTATAAGCCACACAAAGGTGATGTGTCGCATCAATAATAGCCTTATTAAAAGCGAAGATGGGATCTTCTTCTTTTAATAAATGCTTTGGAATTTTATTTAAATCGACGTCTAATCCTATGCAAAGGAAGGATTTCTTTTTATGTATTTGTTGTGTAAGTTCGTTCGTTGTCATTTATAAGTTAATAAAACAGTTCCTAAAATTTCATCTTCATCTACAAGACCTCTGTATCTGGAATCAAGTGAATTATCCCTATTATCACCAGAGAAAAAGTATTTTCCATTTGGTAATACTATTGGTCCAAAGTTACTTACCGTCCAATATTGATGTGCTTCAAAAATTTCTTTTGAAAGATTCGAATTTCCTCTATTAGTTATTCTATCCAATTGAATAGGCAATTTTTCAACAAATGAATCATCTAAAAAGGCAGTTATAGAATCACTAAAGTGATACTTAAAAAATTCTGTATCATTGATTCGATCTTTAACATAAGTATCGAATACAATTGGCGAGATTTTATACCCAAATCTTAAGTCAATATTCTCATCTATATTTATATTGTTAACATAGTAATAACCATTTTTACATTCTAAGGTATCACCAGGTTGCGCTATTAATCGTTTAACAATAGTCCAACCATCTAAACTATCCGAAAATTTGAAATAAGCAAAATCAAGTCGATCAGGTCTTTTTAAACTAGAGCCAATTATTCTAGAACCAACAGTTAAGGTCGGTTCATTTGAACTTGAGGGTATTGCATAAACTCTAAATACCCCAGACATTCTAAACAGAATGTATAAAACAACTAAAATTGCTATTGCAAAAAGTACTTTTTTCTTCATAAAAAAAGCCTCTATAAAGAGGCTTCAATTTAAATTACATCATCATTAGCCTTTAACAACTCTGTGTTTTCGGCTAACATTAATTCGTCTATTATTTTTTGAATATCACCATTAATGATATTTTGCAAATCGTAAAGCGTTAAACCTGGCACTCTATGATCCGTAACACGACCTTGTGGATAGTTGTAGGTCCTAATCTTAGCAGATCTATCACCAGAACTTACCATACTTTTACGTTTCTCTGAATCTGCTGCTTGTTGCTTCGCTAATTCTAAATCGTATAAACGCGAACGTAACACCTTTAAAGCTTTTTCTAAGTTTTTATGAGATGATTTCTGATCTTGGCAACTTACAATCATTCCTGTTGGTTCGTGGTGTAGCTTAATAGCCGAGTAGGTTGTGTTTACTGATTGACCTCCAGGACCTGTTGATGTAGTACGCTCAATTCGAACTTCAGTCATGTCTAATTCATAATCAAACTCTTCAGCTTCCGGTAATACCATAACCGTTGCTGCACTAGTATGCACACGACCTTGAGTTTCTGTCTGTGGTACACGTTGTACACGATGCACACCAGCTTCAAACTTTAATGTTCCATAAACATCTTCACCAGACACTTCAAAAATAATTTCTTTAAAACCACCAGAAGTACCATCACTCTGACTCACCACATCGACTCTCCAGCCTTTATCGCTACAGTATTTTGAATACATTCTGTATAAATCACCTGCAAAAATACTGGCTTCATCTCCACCTGTACCTGCTCTAACCTCAACAACGACATTTTTAGCATCGTCTGGATCTTTAGGAATCAACATAAATCGAATTTCTTCCTCAAGCTTCTCAATCGTTTCTTCAGCTTCTTCAAGTTGCATTTTAGCCATATCTACCATTTCGGCATCAGAACCATCTGCAATAATTTCTTCGGCTTCAGCAACATTATCTAAGGCTTCTTTATAAATTTCTCCTTTATCTACAATTAACTTAAGATCCTTGTACTCCTTCATCAGCTTAGTGTAGCGCTGCTGATCTGATATAATATCTGGTTGAATGATTAGATCATTGATCTCATCAAAGCGTTGTTTTATAATCTGTATTTTCTCTAACATCTATCTTCAAAAATTGAAGTTCAAAAATACAATTTTTTTAAGATATAAGACCGCTTCGCTTTTAGAATAAAGAACAAAGACTTGTAAGTTTTAAATGACACAAATTCGCTCTTTCAGAGACCCTTATTAAAATCGATATGCAACTAAAACATATTAAGAAAAGTTATAGCCGAAAACATATTTTAAAAATAAAATGCATAAAACAAACGTTACCTATATAGTATGTATCGATTCCTAGCTATACTTACATTTTACAGACCGTTTGTGGTTTGGTCATTTATTGCGAATGCTATTATAGGTTTTTTTAATCCACTTATAGCACCTGCATTGGTAACCAAACTATTTCTTACGGTTTTTGCATGGTATTACGTGAGTGAAACTCCAAATAAACGAAAATTAACTTTTTATAAAAATTTAGGCATTTCTACTTTAAGGCTTTTTTCCGTTATATTTATTTTAGACTGTATTTTAACCATTATTTTTATTACCATACTTAAAGAATTCACCTGATACTAAATGATATTTGAATTAGATAATGTAGAACTTTACTTTAAGAACAAGCGCATTTTAAACGGTATTTATCTCAAAGCTGAAACTGGACAAGTAACAGCAATTTTAGGTAGAAATGGCTGTGGAAAAAGTAGTTTACTCAACATTGCTTTTGGAAATCTAAAACCAAAATACATGCTGATAAGGCTAGATGGCAAACCGCTTTTAAAGCCTTTATACGCTACAGGAATTGCTGTTTATTTACCACAGTATAATTTTATTCCAAGTGAAGTAACACTAGCGTTTGTTTTTAAATTATATGCTATAGACTGGAACATTTTTATTGAAAATTTCGAAGCATTTTCTATATACAAAACTGCGAGATTCAATGCCTTATCAGGAGGCGAAAGACGTATTATAGAAACCTATATTATTCTAAAAACTAAAAGTGAAATCGTATTTTTAGACGAGCCTTTTTCGCATTTATCACCATTACATATAGACACGGTAAAACAACTTATCGAAGAAGAAAAAAAAGAGAAAGCTATTATTATTTCAGATCATATGTATCAACATATCATTGAAGCTTCTGACACCA
Organism: Winogradskyella helgolandensis; assembly: GCF_013404085.1. Taxonomy (NCBI): domain Bacteria; kingdom Pseudomonadati; phylum Bacteroidota; class Flavobacteriia; order Flavobacteriales; family Flavobacteriaceae; genus Winogradskyella; species Winogradskyella helgolandensis. Next base: position 4,268,188 of record NZ_JABFHO010000001.1, read on the forward strand.
TTTATCTTTTAGATAGTGGCACCACAAAGAAGGTTGAAAAGCTCACAGAGCTTGAAGACTATAAGTATTTAAGTGAAGGTACTTTATAAAATAACTAAGATGATGAATTCTTTTTTATAATATGATCTAAATCTACGACGACACCAACCCCTAAAATTTGCTTCCACTGCAACTTAGGTCCTACAATAACATTTTCTTCGTTGGTTAACTCATTCGTTTCAACTTCAACTTTAATATCATCGTCATATCTAAGATGAGAACCTAAAGTGGCTTTTACGTATCTATTGACTTTCATATCTAAGTTCAATTCCCACTCTATATCAATGTTTCCAAAACTATTAATATAATCGGTATACAAACGTAAAAGACTTGATACTTTAATATTCTCAAAAAGCTCCTCTTCATATTGATTAGTTAATAATATACCTAATTCTTGCCTCACCTTTTTACCATCTCTAAGAATATTCCCTTCTAAATCATAAATCGCAGGATCTACTCCAAAAGCACCTCTATTTGCCAAGTCACTATCTAAAACAAAAGTTGTTTTTAACGTAAATGGTGATGCATAAAACGATAAGCGTTCAATAAACCGACCATATTCCATACCTACACCAAAAAACATATAACCAGGAGCTAAAAATTTTGAAATAGGTTCATCTCTATCAGGATAATTATATCCGTTAGCTAACTGTGAATTAAAACTGAATTTTGCCGAATAAAACCAATTACTTTTAGGATCTTTTTCTAATCCAACATTAGAAATCACTTCTATTACATCTTCTGTTTTTCTAATGTTTAATTCATCTTGCTTATTTAAGCCATAACGAATATTAAAATTAGAATTCCAATACCATTTTTCTTGTTTATATTTTGCTTCTGCTTTTCCTGTTACAATACCGGAAATTGAATTGGTACCACCAGCATTCCAGTTAGTAAATGACACCTGATTAAGCGTTAGGCCAACTTCTTTTTTAGTTCTCCAACCTAATTTAATTGGTTCATTTTTTTTCTTTTGAAAATATAAAGAGTCTGGTTGTGCAAAAAGCACACTAGAACATAAAGCAAATACACTAAATATAAACCAAGAATAGTTTTTCATGTTTAAAAAAATTAATATGTAAATGTGCCGTATTCACTATTAATGGTGAGTTGCTTCTTATCTGAAGCTTCTACGCGACCAATAATTTTAGCATCTACATTAAACGATTTTGAAATCTCAATAATGGCATTTGCCACCTCTGGTTTTACATATAATTCCATGCGATGGCCACAATTAAATACTTGATACATTTCTTTCCAATCCGTTTTAGATTGCTCTTGAATGAGTTTAAATAACGGCGGAACTTCGAACATATTATCTTTTACAATATGAAGTTCATCTATAAAATGTAGAATTTTTGTTTGTGCACCTCCACTACAATGCACCATACCATGAACAGTATCACTATTAAATTTGTTTAGAATTGCTTTTATAATTGGGGCATACGTACGTGTTGGCGATAATACTAACTTCCCAGCATCTATTGGTGACCCTTCAACTGCATCTGTTAATTTTGTTTGTCCGGAATACACTAAATCTTCTGGCACGGCAGCATCAAAACTTTCTGGATATTTTTCAGCTAAATATTTTGAAAATACATCGTGTCTTGCAGAGGTTAAACCATTACTTCCCATACCTCCATTATATTCGGTTTCGTAAGATGCTTGCCCAAAAGACTCTAAGCCTACAATAACATCACCTGCAACAATATTAGCATTATCAATAACGTCTGAGCGTTTTATACGAGCTGTAACTGTAGAGTCTACAATAATCGTTCTCACTAAATCTCCAACATCTGCAGTTTCACCACCAGTTGAATGAATAGTCACACCAAAAGACTTTAAATCTTCAATTAAATCTTCTGTTCCGTTAATAATTGCAGAAATGACTTCGCCAGGAATTAGATTCTTATTTCTTCCTATGGTTGAAGACAACATTATATGATCTGTAGCACCAACACAAAGTAAGTCGTCAATATTCATGATTAAAGCATCTTGCGCAATACCTTTCCAAACAGAAATATCTCCCGTTTCTTTCCAATACATGTATGCTAATGAAGACTTCGTACCTGCACCATCGGCATGCATTATTAAACAATAATTGCTATCATTAGTCAAATAATCTGGAACTATTTTACAGAACGCTTTAGGAAACAATCCTTTATCTATATTCTTTATAGCATTGTGGACGTCCTCTTTTGAAGCAGAAACTCCTCTTTGCGCATATCTTTTACTCACCGAATTACTCATGGTACAAATTATTAGTATTGGTGTTGCAAAAGTAAGGATTGCGTTTAATTATAAGGAATGATTAAGTTGGAATTAATAACAGTTTTCATTTTTTTTCTTAAAGCCTCCTTTTTCTTATTGCCACCAAAGTATATATTGAGACCTAATCCGGCTCTGAGTAAAGTATCATCTGTTTCTCCTAAAACAAGTCCATCTAGATGATCGTCAGTAAACATGTAATTGTATTCTCCAAAAAGTTTTACCCCAACACCATCTGCTATAAGAAATTCTATACCCAAACCACCTTGCGCTTTAGTCGCTGTGGTTTCTAAGAAGTTAGTTGCATTGTAACCACCACCTACGTATATAAATGGCGATACATTTCGGAAAGGACTAATTAGATATTCTAAATTTAAATCGAAAGACATAAAGCCCTCATTAAAAACATCTTTAACGGCTAAATTGTATTTATTGTATGTAAAATTTAGGTTTAAATGGCTTGTGATATGATGCTTATATCCTGCTCTAAAATAAAGCTCATATTCTGCATCTGGATAATCACCATCAAAAATTGCAGAACCTGCGGCTAAATCGATGGCATGAGACCCTCTTTTTTCAAAAAAGGTAAATCTCTTCGTAATAGATTTATCTTTCTTATCATCTGTCTCTTGAGAAAACACAGAATTAAAACAGACTGCAGTCATTATAATACTCAATAAAACACTATTGAATCTAGAAGTCATATCCCTTAAATTTAGTACGTTAGGAGATGTACAATATAAAAAATATTATATTCGAAAGTGACTTCTAATAGCAAAAAAAAAGATAAAACCGAATTATCGATTTTATCTTTATACTTTAAAGGTAAATATTACCTAATAATTTTGTCTTAATTTTTAAGATCTATCGGTAGTTTTACCTGAATACTTGCAACATCATCATTATTAACATTTTTCAATTCACCTGAATTGTCTTGTGATAAAATAAGCGTTGCTCCAACAAGAATTGCTACACTTAGTAGTAACTTTTTCATTTTTACAAATATTGATTAATAGCCCTACAAAGATACGCAATAAACGTAGTGCTAAATTGACTACCATCAAATATTTAACATGATTTAACCACCTTTTCGACAACTAGTTTAATGTCATCGACAAACTACACAAAACACCAATTTGTCACTTTCCACTGTACGTATATATACGTATTTCATCGAATGAAAATAACGACAAATAACCTTCTCATTATGGTATAAATATCATTTCGTAAACAAAAGCTCTCTATATTTGGTTAATGGCCATAATTCATCATCAATCATTATTTCTAATTTATCACAATGATATCTAATATCTTGAAACAACGGCTTCACTTTATTACAATACCCATCCGCCTTCTTTTCTAAACAGGTTTCCTTGTTAGATACTTTTCGCTCCTCTGTCATCTGAGTCACTGTGGAGTTAATCGTTTCAATATGTTCCGAGATTTCTTCAATAAGAACCAACTGTGCTTTTGCAAAATCTTTAAAGCGATCACCATAAATAGATTTGAGACCTGTTACATTTTCTATTAAAATGTTTTGGTATCTCACAGCTGTAGGTACTACATGATTTCTGGCAATATCACCAATAACTCTACTTTCTATTTGAATATGATGAATGTAATCTTCCATCTCAATTTCGTAGCGCGATTCAGACTCTATTTTATTCATCACCCCTAAACTTTCAAAAAGTTCAATGGTTGATTTAGCCTTCTTAATCTTCAGAGCCTCTGGTGTGGTCTTATTATTGCTTAATCCACGTTTCTTAGCTTCCTTCTCCCATGCTTCACTGTAACCGTTACCTTCAAAAAGAATAGCTTTAGATGTTTTAATGTATTCTCTTAATACATTAAATATGGCATCATCCTTTTTCATGGATTTCTTATCGATTAACTCATCAACTTCAATTTTAAAATCCATTAGTTGTTTTGCAACTATAGTACTTAAAACGGTCATTGGATTAGCACAGTTAGCTGTAGAACCGACTGCTCTAAATTCGAATTTATTCCCCGTAAAAGCGAATGATGATGTTCTATTTCTATCTGTATTATCTAATATAACTTCAGGTATTTTTCCAACTACATTAAGTTTTAGATCTGTGATTTCTTTAGGAGATAATTTTCCTTTCGTCACGGTCTCTAACTCACCTAGCACCTTAGTCAGTTGATCTCCGATAAAAATAGATATAATCGCAGGAGGTGCTTCATTAGCACCTAAACGATGGTCATTGCTAGCAGAAGCAATGGCTGCTCTTAACAACTCTTCATGGGTTTGCACCGCTTTAATCGTATTTATAAAGAAGGTTAAAAACTGAAGGTTACTCATTGGTGTTTTTCCTGGAGATAATAAATTAACACCTGTATTTGTAGATAAACTCCAGTTATTATGCTTACCAGAACCGTTAACACCAGCAAATGGTTTCTCATGCATAAGCACTGTAAAACTATGTCGCTTAGCAATTTTCTGCATAATATCCATTAACAACGAGTTATGGTCTACTGCCAAATTAGCTTCTTCAAAGATGGGCGCTAATTCAAATTGGTTTGGAGCCACCTCGTTATGCCTTGTTTTAACAGGAATTCCTAATAACATACATTGGTGTTCCAAATCGCGCATGTAAGCCATTGCTCTTGCAGGAATAGTCCCAAAATAATGATCATCTAATTGTTGCCCCTTTGCAGGTGAATGTCCTAAGACTGTTCGTCCTGTTAATAAAATATCTGGTCGAGAAGCTGCTAAAGCCGTATCTATTAAAAAATACTCTTGCTCCCAACCTAACGAAGTGTTCACTCTTTTTACATTCTTATCAAAATATTTACAGACTGCAACCGCAGCAGTATCTACTACTTGCAATGCTCGTAAAAGTGGAGTTTTAAAATCTAAGGCTTCACCTGTATACGACACAAAAACTGTTGGAATGCATAATGTTTTATCATATATAAAAGCTGGAGATGTTGGATCCCAAGCGGTATAACCTCTAGCTTCAAATGTATTTCTAATACCTCCATTTGGAAAACTTGAAGCATCTGGTTCTTGTTGCACTAGTTGGTTACCTCCGAATTTTTCAATAGCGAGTCCACCACCAATAGTTTCAAAAAACGCATCATGTTTTTCTGCTGTTGCTCCGGTTAATGGTTGAAACCAATGTGTATAATGTGTTGCGCCTTTAGAAATGGCCCATTCTTTCATTCCTGTCGAAATATGGTCTGCAACTAGACGATTTATCTTAGCCCCTTTTTCAATAGCTTCTAACACGCTATTTAATGATGTTTTGGTTAAATACTGACGCATTGCGACCTCGTTAAAAACATTCGAACCAAATATTTCCGAACGTCGTTTTCCTTCTTTTATCTTAATTGGCTTTCTTTTTAAAGATGCTTTTACAGCATGAAATCTAAGTGTTGACATATTGCTAATTTTTAAGGTCAAAAATACAAAATATTTAAAAAATAGCATATTGCCCATCTGAAAATAGGGTATCAATAATAATTCATAACATTCTACGTAAATCACCCCAATTTTTTTGATGGGTAAAAAAAAATAGCAATATTTGTAATATTCATTTTAGATAAACAAAACATTCATTATGGCAAAAATTAAATTAGAATACATTTGGTTAGATGGTTACTTCCCAACTCAAAACATGAGAAGTAAAACCAAAGTTGAAGAGCACGAAGACTTTAAAGGAACTGTAGAAGAGTTAGGCATGTGGTCTTTTGATGGGTCGTCAACTAGACAAGCTGAAGGTGGATCTTCTGACTGTTTATTAAAACCTGTTGCAATCTATCCTGATCCAGACAGAATTAATGGATACTTGGTAATGACAGAAGTTTTAAATGCAGACGGAACACCTCACGTTTCTAATGGTAGAGCAACTATTGATGATGATGATAATGATTTCTGGTTTGGTTTTGAGCAAGAGTATTTTATAATGGATACAAAAACTCAATTGCCTTTAGGATTCCCAATTGGTGGATATCCTGCACCACAAGGTATGTATTACTGTTCTGTTGGTGGGTTACATACTCATGGTAGAGGTTTAGTTGAAGAACATGCTGATTTATGTATTGAAGCTGGTTTAAACTTTGAAGGTATTAACCAAGAAGTTGCTTCAGGACAATGGGAATTCCAATTGTTTGCAAAAGGTGCTAAAAAGGCTGGAGATGAAATCTGGATTGCGAGATATTTATTAGACCGTTTAACTGAAAAATATGGTTATTATATTGAATACCACCCTAAACCATTAGGTAGAGATATGGACTGGAATGGTTCTGGAATGCACGCTAACTTCTCTAACGAGGTTTTAAGAACTTGTGGTGATAAAGAAACTTATGCAAAAATTTGTGAAGCTTTCCGCCCAGTTGTAAAAGAACACATTGAAGTATATGGTGAATTTAACGACCAACGTTTAACGGGTTTACATGAAACGGCATCTATCAATGATTTCTCATGGGGAGTTTCAGATAGAGGAGCTTCAATCCGTATTCCTATTATCGTAGTTGAGAAAGGCTGGAAAGGTTGGTTAGAAGATAGAAGACCAGCTTCTAATGGTGATCCATACAAAATTGCAGGTAGAATTATCAAAACTGTAAAAAGTGCTAATGTTTCTTAATTAGCAACTACTTAAATTATAATAAAAAGTCGTCTAGAAAATATTTTCTAGACGACTTTTTTACTCCTTAATATATATAAAGCTAAAAACACATTTAATAGCTAAACATTTTACACTTCTTATTAGCCGATAGCTTTAATCAAACAGTTTCTAAATCAACTTATTTTACTATATCAATCCAAAAAAAACATATCCTCTTTAACATTATATTTTATGGTATTTCACTCATACTTATAACTTTTACTAATCAAAAAGAGCAAAGACCATGGAGTAATTCCTTACAACGATAAAATCTGTTTTTAAAAGTAAATCTTATCATCTTACCGACTTTTTCCGGCAGTCTTCGCCTTTTTTAGGCTACTAATACACAACTTCATAATATTGTATTGTTATTAACCAAATTTATAAATTATGAAAAATTTTACAAAGCACCTACTTCCAATTTTATGTGGAGTTACGACTTTTATGACAATTAACATGAATGCCTTTCAGGACAATTCACAAGGCAGCTGCAACGCGGTTGAAGTGATCACGTCAATCCAAGGTACGAAATCAGACGGTAATCCAGTAAGTGCGGATCGTTCTGATGTTAATGCAGCTTTAAATACACCAGACAAATCAAATTCTCCTAATGGATTTTACACCTTAGGTATTAAAGGAAGTATCACTCTTGCTTTAGGAGGTGCTGTATACAACCAAGCAGGTACAGATATAATGATTTATGAAACTTCATTCTCTGGAGATACTTGTGGTAGAGGAGATGATGAAACTGCGTTAATTGAGCTTTCTCAAGATGGAGAAACTTGGGTTATTTACGGAGATGTTTGCCGTGATGGCGCTATAGACTTAGACGGAATCGCTTTAGATTACGTTACTCAAATCAGAATTTCAGATACAACATACGGATCTGGTGATGGTTATGATTTAGATGGCGTTGAAGCCGTTAATGGTTGTGAAGATATCCCTAGTGATGTTTGTTACGGGTCAGGAGCTATAAACTATATTCCAGGATTAGATAGCAATGGAAATGCGTTAACAGTTGCTGAGCGTATGGATACAAGCAAAGCTTTAGGAGATCCACAAATGGATGATTCTATGAACTTTTTATCACTAGGTCATGGTGGAGAAGTTACAATAACTTTTGATGGTGCAGTATATAATAATGATGGTGCTGACATTGAAGTTGTTGAAACTACTTTTGGAAATGCTTCTTTTTCAAGCTATCCAGAATCTGCTGACATCTATGTATCTCAAAACGGTATAGACTTTTACTTAATTGGATCAGTGTTAACTGATGATGCTGGAGATTTAGATATTAGCAATGCACCTATTGCACTTGCATATATTACTCAAGTAAAAATTGTAGATACAACTCCTAGTGGATCAGTTTCTACAGATGGTTTTGATTTAGATGCTGTTGTTGCATTAACAGGATGTAACGAAGTAATTGAACCTACACCAGCTGGCTGTTACCCTGTAGATTACTTTAACTATTTAGAAGGAACTAAAAAGAATGGTGGTGTTATTGATGCTATCAGAACTGAAACTCCAGAAAATACACTAGGTGTTCCAGAAGGAACTGATGAGTATGTATTTACAACCCTTGGTTATGGAGGAGAAATCACTTTAACATTTGGTGGTGCAGTATACAACCAAGCAGGTCCAGATTTAGTTGTCGTTGAAACGACTTTCCAAAACACATGGGGTTGCGAAACTTATGGCGAATACGCTAACGTATACGTTTCTGCAGATGACATCAATTATCATTTTGCAGGTACTGTATGTAAATCGGATAACACTATTGACATTTCTGATGCTGGTGATTTTGATTTTATCTATTACGTGAAAATTGTAAATGACAATGAATTATCTACAACTGAAGATGCTTTTGATCTTGATGGTGTAATTGCTATTGGTACTTGCGAACAGTTTAACTACCAAGCATACGCAGAAGAACAATACCGTTTATTAAGTGTTGATACTGTAGACGCAAACGAATTAGGCTTATCAACATACCCTAATCCTACAAATGGTGTTTCATATATTGAATTTAAACCACAAACTACAAGTAAAGTATTAATAGAGGTATTTGATATTAATGGTCGTAACGTTGGACAAGTATTCAATAACGAAGCATATTCAGGTCAAGTATACAAAGCAGAGTTTAACACAGTAAGTTTAGCAGCTGGCTTATATGTATATAAGATTACAACTGGAAACTCTAGCATTACTAAGAAGTTTATTGTTACAAAATAAGACAATGTCTTAATTAGACTATAACCTAATAAAAAGCCACTTGAAATACATTTTCAAGTGGCTTTTTTATGTTGTAATAAGATTACAAAAGCTGTAGCAGATGTTGTCGTTCTATAGTCCTATTTAAAACTGTTAATAGAAGAATAGGCCAAACGAAAAAACATATGCCTATTTTAAAGTTAGATATATAAAAACTATATACGCACCAAATAACAACATGCCTTTAACACGACCTATCTCAAAGCGTTTAGGTATGATTATAAACGGAATTAAAATCGCAGCAAAACCAATCATCCAAAAGATATTGGTTGATAAGATTTGTGGAGTGTCTGGGTTAACAACAATTGGTTTTATAATTGCAGTTAAACCTAGAACAGAAGCGATGTTAAAAATATTAGATCCAATAAGGTTTCCTAAAGACATTGCTTTTTCCTTTTTTAACGCTGCAATAACTGAAGCCGCAAGCTCTGGCACACTTGTTCCGATAGCTATAACAGTAACCGAAATAGCATAATCACTTATTCCTATAGATTCTGCCAATTGCTTAGCTCCTTGTACTAACCACTCTGACCCAAAATATAATCCGGCAGCACCAATAAGCAACCACGCAATAATCTTAAAATTAGAAACTACAGCTAAAGCATCATCTACGTCTTCCATATTTGCTTTTGTAGATTTTCTTGAACTTCTAATTAAAACAACTAGAAAAACAATTAATGCGATAAATAAAATAGCTCCTTCGAGTGCTGTTAAAATATTATCATTCCACAAGAAATAATACAACACAAAGGATATTAGCATCATCATGGGCCAATTCAGCTTGTAGAAATCTTTATCTACCGCTAAAGGAGTAATAATCGCTGTAATCCCTAGAACTAGACCAATATTAGCAATGTTAGAACCAATAACATTACCTAATGCAATATCTGAAACACCATCTAAAGCCGCTTGTAAACTCACTAATAATTCTGGAGCCGAAGTCGCAAAAGATACAACCGTCATCCCAATAACCAACTTAGATAGCTTAAGCTTAAAAGACAAACCAACGGCTGCTCTAACCAAAAAATCTCCGCCAACAACCAACAATGCCAATCCAGCAATTACCCAAAACACACTCATCCTCTATCTTATTTTTAGTTACAAATTTTAATTAACACGGCAAAGATAATATTTCATTTTCACACCTACCACAACTACATTTCACGTTACAAAACTATTATTATAGTTGTATAACTACAAAAATAGTTATACATTTGAATTTTAATTAACAATAGATTTTACTCCTATGCAAAAGCTAACCAATAAAGAAGAAGAAATAATGCACATTTTATGGAAGCTAGAAAAAGCTTTTGTAAAAGATGTATTAGCTGAAATATTAGTAGACAAACCACATTATAACACGCTTTCCACTATCATAAGAAATCTTGAAGAAAAAGGGTATGTTAGTTATAATGCCTATGGCAAAACGCATCAATACTTTCCTATTGTGACTAAAGAAGACTATAAGACCAAGTTTATGAATACTGCTATTGAAAACTACTTCAATAACTCTTATAAAAATGTGGTTTCTTTTTTTGCAAAAGAAGAAAAAATAAGTGTTGATGAGTTAAAAGAGATTATTACATTAATAGAAAACAAAAAATAATTATGGAATATCTACTTAAAGCTTCAGCCGTAATTGTTCTAATGTATTTGTGTTTTTACCTTTTTTTGAAGAAGGAAACGTTTTTTGAGCATAACCGATGGTTTCTCTTAACTGGATTATTATTAGCTATTGTTTTTCCATTCATTGTGATTCCTGTTTATATACCGATAGAACCTTTAGCAACACAAACAACTACACTTATACCATCTACACCTTCCAGTTTTGGCACTATTGCACAACCTGAAGTTGTATTTGATTGGTTTAAACTTATACCTATATTATATAGCATTGGATTGTCTATATTTTTAATTCAATTTGTGGTTCAGTTTGGATCCTTAGTTTTTCTGCTTCTAAAAAATCCAAAACAGAAAGCGCAGCGTTTCACTTATGTGATTGTAAACACTAAAATTTCACCGTTTTCATTTTTTAAATGGATAGTTTATAACCCTGATTCTTATAAAGAGGAAGAACTTCAACTTATTCTAGCCCATGAGAAAGTTCATGTTAACCAATTACATTCAATAGATATTTTACTCACACAATTAGCCTGCGTTGTCTTTTGGTTCAACCCTTTAATTTGGTTATACCGAAAAGAAGTCCGACAAAACTTAGAATATATAGCCGATTTTAAAAGTCAAAATAATTCTAACGCTAAAAAGGATTATCAGCATTTATTATTAAAAACTAGTGTCGCTAATCACGACACCATATTATCTAATAACTTTTATAATTCATCAATCAAAAAACGAATCCTTATGTTAAACAAATCGAGATCAGACAGAAAAAACCAGTGGAAATACGTGTTAATGTTACCGCTTTTGGCTGGCTTACTAATTAGTATGAATACGGAAACTGTTTATATCGAAACCGAAACACTATCCATAAATTCAGAAGACAGCTCCCAATTTGAAGTTTCAAAAAACACATCAGATGCCGAACTAAACGCTATGACCAAGACTATAGCTAACAAAGGAGGAACTTTAGTATTTACTAAAATTAAAAGAAATGACGCAAATGAGCTCACTAAAATTTTTTTAAAATTAAATAATCATAGTTATGGAGGTGGTGATTCTAACAACACCATAAACTCGTTTATTATTTATAAAGAATGGTTTGGCGATAAAGGTGGTTTTGTTGGACGAATTGAAGGTGCAACCTTACACTTTGAAAATGCGGATTTAATTAAGGATGCCGAAAAAACTAATGCACTTCAAAATAGAGCTATTAAAGCCATCTTAAAAAGAGGTATTCAGAATGAAGATGACTATAAAAGGTTTCAACAGCAACACGCTAGATATAACAATAAAACAAATGATGAGCAAACGAAACCTAAGGATTCCATTATATCACAAGGTATAATGCTAAAGTTTACAAATCAAATGAACGATAAACGTTTAGAAGAATTTAAAACACTTTTAAGGTCTAGAGATGTACAAATGAAAATTAAACGCATAAATCGTAATAAAGAAAACAAAATTAGTAATTTGAATATTGAATTTAAATCTAAAAATAATACAGCGAATTATAAAGCCAAAAATGAAGATGGTATACGACCTTTCAATTTTGAAATGACTGATAAAACATTTGGTATAAGCAATTTAAAAGAAGAGGTGCAAATTGAAGAGACTATAATGGTATATAATTCAGAAAAATCAACTTCTGGTGACAGCCAAAATGATACGCTATATTTTAAAATAGCAAAACAAAAAACACATACTAATGATTCTATTTACTTTTCAATCGATTCAACCGTAGTAGAAAACTTATCTAAAGTAAAGTCCGATCATTACTATGAAGGAGATAAAACTTTAAAGATTAATAATATCAGCGAGGAGATTATTATACATCAACCCCAAAAAGCGTATAAAAATATTACATATCAATCTAATAAAAATCCAAAGCCCTTAGTTATTGTTAATGGTAAAGAAGTGTCTTCGGACTACTTAAAATCCATTTCGGCGGAAATTATCGAAAGTATGACTATTTTAAAAGGAGAGAAGGCTATAAACCAATATGGTGAAAAAGGTGAAAATGGAGTCATTGAATTAACTACAAAAGAAAGTGTAATCATCACAAAAAAAGATAACCCACTTCAAATTACGAGATCAGAATTAACAAGTGTTACCTTTATAGATGACGAAGATGCTTCAAAAAATGCCTCTATCGCCTATATTTCAAAATATACAACAGATGACGTCTTAGACAGCCACAAAGCAAATCTCGAAAACATTGGAATTAGCGTTAACTATTCAAAATTAAAACGCAATAAAGTTGGCGAGATTACGAATATAAAAATTAGTCTTGATGATGGAGAAGGCAGTAAAACGAGTGCAACCTGGAAAGTTAATGACGGCATTCCCAATATAGAATATGGTAAATCCGAAGGGAAATTAATTACAAGAACAAAACAGAAATAGTACTCCTTTAAAAAACAAAAAGCCAAACTAAAATCAATTAGTTTGGCTTTTTTATTTTTAAATACACCTTCCTTAATCTACAATAATTTTCTTAATTACAGATTGATTATTACTCGTTAACTTCAAAAGGTACATTCCCGAAGTCACATCTAAATCTATATAGTCCTCAACAGATTGCGATTGCTTTAAAAGTTTTCCATCTATAGAATAAACGTCAACATCTGCATTAGCATTTAATCCTGAAATATAAACACGTCCCGATGTTGGATTAGGATATAAAGCGACTTTAAGTTCCGTGTTATCATCAACACTTAATACCTGAGTCCATGCTTCACCAATCATATTTCCCCAAATATATTCTATCATATCTGGTTGATCTATAAACGGGTTTCTATTAAACTGCCAGTTATAAATCACATTATTTCTATTCATTTCAAAATCGTCTGGCGGATCATTTCTATGCCATTCTAATAAGGTTGCTAAATCACCAAACTCACCAACATTTCCTTCAGGAAAACCATTTACAATTTCCAAACCATTATAACGCACAGCCATATAGAACACTCCTCTTGCCACATCTCCTTTAAATTTACCTGCAGTACCAGTTGGTCCATTATACTCACCATAAAACTGGTTATTTCTAGAACTATTCTCAGGTCCATCTACTGCTCTTAACGCATGTGCATCAGAATTTCCATGACGTAACGAATCCGCTTTTGTCGTCCAATAAATATCAACACCATCTGCAATTTCATCTTCTTCAATACTATCAAAGCCACCACGAGATCTAGGAAACGTATGTTCTCTATTCCACTTTCCTGTACTTAAAGAATTTGTTTGAATATCTAATTTTGCACGTCCTTCTTCTAAATACACCAACCATACCTCATTACTATTTTCCGGGTTTTCATCAGCCTCTTTTAAAATATCAATAACATCAGCATACGTTTGCGCTCTAACAATACTTGGGTCTGCCACAATATCTTGTAATGCTTGTCGCAATTGTACATCTGCTAAACCATCTAAACTATTATAGTAGCCATTTGGTTGTGTACTTTCTACAATGCCATAGGTAGGTTCTAAAGGTGTTCCCCAGGCTGCAACTGTAAAATCGTTATCAACAACTCTAATTTCAATAGCTCCATTATTAGCAATAATAGGTTCTACCAAATCCAAAAATCTAATTTTCAAAACCTCATCACCTTCATCATCAGCATCATCAATTAAAGTAATTGTAGTAGTTATGGTGTTTAGACCAGATGGAATAGTAAGACTTGTAGCACCTACAAAATCAGATGTATTAAACCCATCATTATCTAAACTTATATTGAAGTTTAAATCTGAAGTCACATCAGTATCTGCTGTAAACGTAATATCAAAAACGTCACCCTCTTCAACTTGTGCATCTACTACAGAAATCGTTATCGCATTAATTGTAATACCAGAACCATCATTCTCTCTTCTTGGAGTTGGAGTGGCAGCAGAAAAAGTGACATTATCCATGTCATCAACGTAGCGTTGAATAGATTTAGGATTGGCATTAGTACCATTATCATTATGCTGAACTGTTTGTCCAAGCTTGGTTAATAAACCAGTAGCATCAGAATCATTAGTACCATAAACCATCGCATCTATTAAATTAGTTTGAGTAGCCACAGTCTCTTCTGGGAAATCAAAAATAGAAGCCTGGTAAATTGCTACAGCATCTGGTCCATTTTGTATAACATTTTCTGCCATTAAAGATTGTGGAAAAGGAGTCACGTTGACACTTCCTACCACTAACAAACCATTAATATCGGTTGTTAAACCATTTAAATCATATGTAAAATAGCTTCGGTCTCCACCACTACTCGACCCATTGAAAAACACTAATATGTAACCATCGGTTGAAAAATTTGGAGTTTCAGATTTTAACTCTATAAATTCATGGGTATCTATACTTGGAGTATCAGCATCCAACTCGTTAATCACTAAAACTTGAGACCAACTAAATCCTGAAATTAATAAGAGTAATACAATCGTAATTTTTTTCATCGCTTCGTTATTTTTTATCAAAGATAGTTTTAATATTAAACACTATTGTTACTTCAAAATTAAATACAAAAAACAATTCATATAAAACATGAAATTTATCATACGTCAATAGCTCAAAAATGATGAAAAACTAAAAAACTGATGTTTTACTTATCATTAGCCTCTAGGATTGTAAAAACGAACTCAAAACAGCCCTATAAAAATATCAAATTAAAACAACAAACACGAATTTCATTAACAAATTAAAATCACTCTGTAGACAAGTCACATAATAATGAAACAAGTATAATCTTTTTAGTTATAAATTCAAATCCAAATTCATCAATTTAGATTAAAATATTTGGACATACATAGGTTTAGGTTATATATTGAAAACTCAATCAAACAAATAACATATTTTATTAACCTCTAAACCCAAAAAATTATGATGACACTAGCTATATTAATCATTGAACTTATTTTAGCAATAGTCTAAAATTAACAACTGACCAATCCATCAACCAAAACATGTAGAGCTTAGTTCTAGAATAAGTTTTACTATTTTTGTTAAAGATTTACCATTCACAATAACATGAAAAACAAAATCTTTAAACTTCTGGCTCAGCTTAACAAAGCCATACTTCCATCTTACTCAAAAAAACAATTAGACCTCAGCAAAGCTTCTAAACTACAACTTGCTATCATCGGTTGGCGTGTTTATGTGACTAAGAATGCGCTTGGGTAAATTAAACCCCATAATAGTATATTATTACAGACGAAACTTTCAATATTTACAATATATCTGGCATACCTCCGTCTTAAAAAGACAAAATATTACAACTGTAACCTCTATGATGTGTTTAGAAATTACGGTTAGAACGCTTCACTATAAACTATTAAATATCAGATCTATTTGTTGTAATTTTAGTTATTTGGTTGAATCAAATTCTGATTTAACCAGTAAAACATTAAAAATTATTATCTTAGTCATATAGAGCGGATATAGTTAATAACTATATCTAATTGTTGCCATTAATATGATAAAAGTCATTGTCTACTTACTAATTTTAGTTCCTCTAATTAGTTTCTCGCAAAATTGGCAAATTCCTGAAATTGATTGGGAAGGGAAAACTGAAACGGAAAATAATTACATTGAATTGCTAAAATTGAAAGATAGAAATTCATTAATAGTTAAAATTGGATATTCATCTTATTGGACAAAAGGACAGAATTCTGAATTTATCGTTTACCAAAATGACGGAAAAGTGAAACGATCTATTGTTTATCAACCAAACTCAACTGAATTTAAAACAAAAGTTGAGCGGAAAAGAATTAAGAAAAAACACTATGAATATTATTGGAATTATTTGCGCCAATGTATAACGGGAAATAAATTGAAAATCGATAAATCTAAACTAAACATAACCGAGAAAAAAGGAAAAGAAGAAGGAACTGTTCAAAGTATGTCAATAAGTGATGGAGCAAATTATCACTTTCAAATCTGCCAAGGAAAGAATTATATCGCTTATGGAAGTTACGAACCAAAAGTCTATATTGAAAATGAATATCCAGGTTCTGAAGAAAGACAAAAATTAGTCAATTTAATGAACGGATTTGAAAGATTAACAGAAAAATACTAATGGCAACACCGTATATAATTTATTGCTGGCTTTTTGCCTACTTACGAAAGTCCTCGCGGACTTTCTTGGCTGGTAATTATTTACTAAATTAGTTGCTTAAAACACGCAACAAACCATATACAAACACGTTGTAGCACATTACTACCCATTGAAATATGAGCGATGATATAATAAGAGATTTCCCAAATTTAAATGATGCAAAAGAAGCAATTGAGAGAATAAAAGAAAAAGGGTTTCCTAACTATGATAATTTTAAAAACCACAATGAATATATCAAAGTTGTATCGGATTTGATTACAGAAGAATTTGGAAACTTACCGAACTTACTTTCAATACTTCCACGAAAGAATTTTGCGATGGATATTTTTCGTGTTAGACCTTTGGACGATATCCAAAATATTAATCTCTTTTCGCAACACAGTTATCCCCCAATAAATGTTGTTGGATTTGGCAGATGTAATTTTCCGAATTACCCTGTGTTCTATGGCTCTAATAATCCGCTTACAGCGTTGCTTGAAGTTGCAAGAGAAAATGGTGGCACTAGTAAAAAATATTGTATTTCAAAATGGAATATAGAATCCGAAAATGATATAATATTTCAGAGTTTTATTCAAGCTAAACTTATTGAAAATAGTGACTACGATGGATTGAGAGAGTCACAAAGAAAACGAATAAATGAACCTTTCAAAGGAAAATTAACTCAAGGACAATGCGATGGAATAATATTGCTATTAGAGTTTCTAGATACCTGTTTTATAACTGACAAGAAATATGCTGTTTCATCCTGTTTAGCTCATAGAGCAATTTATTCAGAGCACAATTTGAAAACAGATATTCTAATGTATCCGAGTATACAAACTCAATATACTGGAATAAATTTCGCAATAAATCCTAATTATGTAGATAATTATATGCAACTGAATAGGTTGTATATTATGGAATTAGTCAAATACAACCCTGAAACACGTGAAATGAAATTTTCATTAAGCCAATATGGAGAAATAAAAGGAAATGGTATTACTTGGAAAAATATAAATCCCAATGACCAAAATTATTTGAATATTGTAAAAGATGATTTTAACGATTTATTAGGTCCAGATTCGGAATCTAGTTTTGAGGAAATATAAAACGTGCTACAACAACGTGTATAATTAATTGCTTTGTTCTTCTCTACTTGCGAAAATTCCTGCGGAATTTTCACGGGTTCGTAAAAGTTTGCTAAATTAGTTGCTGAACCACGCAACTAATCATACACAAACACGTTGTGCGTCATACAACCAATCTCTCGTGAAAAACAAAAATTGACTAAAAAATGATAACCAAAATAGACCTAAATAAAGTAGCGAGTTACAAAAGTCAAGCAACTTTAGAAACTGACAAAGCTTTGAATCTTATTTATGGTTTAAATGGAACAGGAAAAAGTACTTTTTCAAATTATCTTTTAAAAAGAGCAGATGAAAAGTATAAAGATTGTTCTGTTGTAGGTTTAGATGAAAATCACGAAATTCTTGTTTATAATCAAACTTTTATCCAAGAGAACTTTTTCGAATCTGAAAGTTTAAAAGGAATTTTCACTCTTTCAAAAGAAAACAAAGAAGCTATAACAAAAATTGCTAGTGCTGAAAAAGAAATAGAAAATCTTGACGGAGAAAGAACAAAAAAAACCAAAGAATTAGAAACAGAAAATATATCAATAGGTAAAAAGTTAGAAAACGCAAAAGTTACTATTTGGAAAATAAAAACCGATTTTAGTGGTGGCGACCGTGTTCTTGAGTTTTGTTTAGAAGGTCATAAAGGTTCAAAAGACAATTTATTTAATCACATCCAAGGATTAACGAAACCTGATGATAAACCAACCAAAAATATCGATGACTTAAAGAATGATGTTCAAGCAATTATGGGCGAAAATGCTCAAAAATATGGCTTTTTTCCTAAAATCACATTCTCATCTTCAAATATAGAAACTGCAAAAATTTTCGATAAACAAATCGTAGGTAATGAAAATAGTAGTGTATCTGAACTAATCACAAAACTTGGAAACTCTGATTGGGTAAAATCGGGATTAAAATATTTACCAGAACAACAATTTGCGGAAAATGAAAATTGTCCTTTTTGTCAAGAAAAAACCATTTCAAGCGAATTAATAGAAAATATAAAAAATTACTTTGATGCTTCGTATGAAGCAGATATAAACTCTATAAAAACTTTTCTTGAAGAATATTCACAAGCAATTCTGCAAATCCCAAACAAAGCAACTTTCGAAGCCAACCCAAAATTTGAAACTTTCAAGCAAGATTTTGAAATCAAATTAAGTGCATTTAATCAACTGGTCAAATCGAATAAAAAAAAGATTGAAGAAAAGATAAAAAAACCAAGTGTACTTCAAACTCTGGAAAATTCAACTAAATTATTAGAAGAAGTTAATGAAGTTATAATTAAAATTAATGCTTCGATTTTAGAACACAACGATAAAATTGATAAAAAGGCAACAGTAAAAACAGCAATAAAAAAGACTTTTTGGCAAATTATGCGTTGGGATTATAACCAAACAATTAGCTCATACCTTTCCGACAAGAACATATCAAAAACTAAAACAGACTCGCTTAATACTACTATTAACGGTTATGATAAAACAATTCTTGAAAAAAAGTCAATCATATCTGAACAACAAAAACAAACAGTTAATATTGAAAAAGCAATTGCAAATATTAATGATGGATTAATTGACTTGGGAATTACTGATTTTGAAATTGAAAATCACAAAGAAAACCTTTACAAAATAGTTAGAGGAGAAAATAAGGAAAGAGTATTTCGTTCATTAAGTGAAGGAGAAAAAATGATAATAAGCTTTTTGTACTTTTTAGAAATGTGCAGAGGAAAACAAGATGCTACAGAAACAGGGAAAAAGAAAATAATTGTAATTGACGACCCAATTTCAAGTCTTTCTCATATTTATGTTTTCAATATTGGAAGATTAATTAAAAACGAATTTTTTGGAAAAAAGAAAACTAAAAAAAATGAAGAAACTGGAGAAAAAGTGAATATTTGGAATTATAAATATGAACAAGTATTTATATTAACTCATAGTCTTTATTTCTTTTACGAGATTACTGAAACAAAACACGATGAACGAAAAGAAACTCAAAAATTATTTAGACTTATAAAAAATAATGATGGTAGTCACTTCCAAAAAATGAAATATGAAGAAATACAGAATGACTATCAAGCTTATTGGTATATTATAAAAGACGAAAAACAGCCACCAGCTTTGATTGCGAATTGTATGAGAAACGTTATCGAGTATTTTTTCAATTTTGTAGAGAAAAAAGATTTAAATAACTTTTTCAGACAAGAGCCACTAAATACGAATAGATTTCAAGCTTTTTACAGGTATATAAATAGAGAATCCCATTCTTTAGGACAAAATATATTTGACTTTAAGGAATTTGATTATAAAGATTTTAAAGATGGTTTTGCCGAACTTTTTAAAGTAGCAGGTTATGAGGAACACCACAAGAAAATGCTAAAATAAAAAGTACGAACGCACAACACCGTATATAATTTATTGCTGGCTTCTTGCCTACTTACGAAAGTCCTCGCGGACTTTCTTGGTCGGTAATTATTTACTAAATTAGTTGCTTGAAACACGCAACAAACCATATACAACAACGTTAGCCACAAGTTGAATGAACCTATTAACTAAAAGACCACACATTATTTTTCTTGTATTTGCTGTAATCACTTTTATACTCGGATTTAATGCAAACGGAGGAATTGATATAAATATTCACGATACATATTACGTGATTAGTAATTATCATTTCGCAACGCTGATTTCAATTATTTTCGGAATAATCGGACTGATTTATTGGATTGTGAAAAAAGTGAATGGAAACCTCTCTAAACGTCTAAATTTGGTTCACGTTACGCTGACTTTTGGCGGAATTTTTCTGATTCTGATTTTAAACGAATTTTTCAGAAAGTCAATTATGGAATATGATTTTAATGAAAACTTGACAATGGTAATTTATTTGATTTCTGCTATTGTTATTTTTGGACAAATTATATTTCCGATTAATATAATAAGCGGAATAATAAGAAAACAGAATAAAACCTAAGAATGAACTACGAAATACCCAACTCATATAATTGGTTTGCAAAACTGAATTTGACTCAATTCATTCCTTGGAATTTTGATACAGAAATTAATCCAAATTCATCAATCAATGAACGATTTAAAATTGAGTGTGAGCAAAATCGGGAAGTTCTGACTTTTGGACGCAGACAAGATATGGACACATTTGTTGGGTTTGAAATTGTAGAAGGAAAAGTAACCGAAAATGTAATTGTTTTTCATCCCTCGTTCGGGACAAATGCTAAAGGTTGGAATATCATCGAATCTGAACACGCGGATTTTTTTGAGTTTATGCAAAAAAGAGTTTTACCAGAAATGAAAGAATGGATTCCAGAAGATGACGTGAATGATTATATTGAATAATTAAACCAGTGGCTAACACCGTGTATAATTAATTGCTCTGTTCTTCCCTACTTGCGAATATTCCTGCGGAATTTTCACGGGTTCGTAAAAGTTTGCTAACTTAGTTGCTTAACCACGCAACTAACCATACACAATCACGTTAGCTGTAACCTATGAACAGAAACCTAAACATACTTGCAATATTATTCATCTTAATAAGTTGCGGACAAGTTTCAAATAAAGATGAGGCATACAATCAGGACATTTATGATTTTATGAAATTAGTAATAAATGAACAAGAACTGAATTTAAGCTATGGTCTCATAATAGAACCGGAATCAAGTTTTGACTTAAATAAATCTGATGAGGAGAACTTTAAATCTTTATTGTCTGAATTGGAATCTAAAGATAAAACTAAAATAACGGACTCAATTAATTGGACTGTCGAACTGAACTCTAAAAATTTACTTTCTGATTTAACGAAACAAGATATTTCTGGAATGATTAAGCAAAAAGAAAAGCTGAAAGTGTTCAAATGGAATAATAATCAACTTGGATTTAATCTTTCTAATAAAAATAACTGGTACAGTTTTTCAGTACCACTCTTTTCGGAAGACAAGTCAAAAGCAGTTATGATGATTCGAGATTTATGTTCAGGACTATGTGGTGGTGGAAAGACAATTTTGTTCACTAAAAAGAATGAAAAATGGACTTCGAATACTGGAATGATATGGTTACATTAGAGAAAAGGCAACAGCTAACACCGTGTATAGTTAATTGCTTCATTGAGCCTACTTGCGAATATTCCTGCGGAATATTCACGGGTTCGTAAATGTTTGCTAACTTAGTTGCTTAACCACGCAACTAAACATACACAATCACGTTACCTACAATTATGAAAAACATTCCGTTACTGATTTTAACATTGATTTTAATTGCAAGTTGCGATTCAAAACAAACTTCATCGGAATTGGAAAAATTAACAAAAAAGCTAACCGAAAAAGAAAATCGGATTTCGGAATTACAAAGTCAAATTGAGAATTTAGAAAAAGTTAATAAGCCGACTGAAAACAAACAAACTTCGGATTATTATCGCTTCATGGAAACTTCTAACTCTGAAATAAATGTTTCGGAAAAATTAAAAAGCGGAGAACGGAAATCAATTGACAAAAAGGATTTTAAAGACACTTTAGATATATCAGACAATTTTTTCGTTTATAAACACACATCTGAAATCACTCAAACGTCTGAATCGGAATTTGAATCAATCTTGCGTGATTTTGACCAAGTCAAATCGGAATATGGAAATGACTTTTTTGTGCGAGTAATGACATTTTATAATGGACAAAGTTTGCCTCTGGAAACCGAAAATTCTAAAACAGATATTCATATTTTAATCCAACCGACTGAATTGGGTTATGAAAATAAAACGTTCGTGATTTCGGACTTTTATGAAGTTGACATAAAAATGCTCGAAAAGAAAGAGAATAGTGTCGAACTGACTTTTGAACACGGAAAATTTCCAAGAAAAAGTGAATTAATAATAATAAAACCTGAATTAGTAAAATTTGGAAATAAATAACTGTAGGTAACACCGTGTATAATTAATTGCTAGGTTCTTCTCTACTTGCGAATATTCCTGCGGAATATTCACGGGTCCGTAAAAGTTTGCTAAATTAGCTACCAAACCACGCAACTAACCATACACAAGACCGTTGCCATTCATTGACAAAAAGCGATCTTAACGAAAAAAATCAGTAAACAGAAATATTATTTTTGTAACACTTTGACATATTATAACACTAATAATAAAAAAAACAAGATGAACGAAATAAAATGTAAAAATTGTGACTCAACAAAAATAATTAAAGATGCAAAAATCACCGATTTTGGTCACGCAAATATTAAAAATAACCTATCAATTCATATAAAGGAAACAGATTCTATCTTTTTCAATAAGTCTGTTAAAAGTGAAATTCTCGCTCAAATATGTGGAAATTGTGGAAAAATTGAACTAAAAATTAATAATCCGAAAGAATTGTGGAATGCTTATATAAAATAGGACAATAAAGAAAATACTAAAAGACATCAGTTTTGACGTAAATGCAGAATTAAAGAGCTGTTTGAATTCACTCAAACAAAAAAAAGATAAGAGTTTAAATAATTTACGGAATAAAACAAAAATTGAATTTAATAAAGCAGGAAAAACAACGAAATGGCAACACCGTATATAATTTATTGCTAGCTTCTCGCCTACTTACGAAAGTCCTCGCGGACTTTCTTGGTTGGTAATTATTTACTAAATTAGTTGCTTGAAACACGCAACAAACCATATACAACAACGTTAGCACTAATTTGAACTAAATACAATCATTATGGATTCTAAATTCGATTACAGTCAATCATGTTGGGATAAAATAAGAAAGATTTTTGATGATAAATACAATGTTCCTACCATCGAAAGTGTAAATGAAATGAAATATGCAAAATATTTGGATGAGTCGTCGAATGAGCACATTGTATCTCTTTTCAATTCTAATCAATTTAATAAATCCTTATATAATAGAGATTTGAACGAACTACATTCTGAATTAAATAAATTGAAAACAAAAAAAAACTCTCAAATTCATATAGTTTGTACGGGTTACATTTGTTCTCATCAATATCGTGGTTATTATCATGCACAAGTGCAACTCGGAATCAAATACTACTATTTAGATAAGAAATTTGTTTTAGGTGAGGATATTCCATGTATTACTGATATTACCAATCTTCTGAAAAATTACACCGACTATAGCAAATTGAGTAGAAAAAATTCATCAAATGATGATTACGACCCATACTCAGAATCTAACATTATGCGAGATTTAATGAACGGAGAAGGTGAAAAACACGGTTTTTAATTCATATTATTACAAGAAAAAACAATGATTACAAATTCATTCAACAGAAACAACAACTTAATCGGAATAAATATTGAAAAAACAAAAAGTAATACTTTCATAATATCTATTGCGTATAAAGAGAACGATTATTGGAAAGCCAAAACGCTGGGTGGTTTTTCAGGGGATATCGATAATGATTCACTACTAAAAAAAGTTATTGAAAAAGGAAATTCTTTAGATTCCTCAACTGCAATATCAATATTTTCAAATTCTCTGACAGATTTTGGAGAATATAAAAAATAAAAAACTAGTGCTAACACCGTGTATAATTAATTGCTTGGTTCAAGCCTACTTGCGAATATTCCTGCGGAATATTCACGGGTTCGTAAAAGTTTGCTAACTTAGTTGCTTAACCACGCAACTAACCATACACGTATTCCAAGATCAAATCCTAGTAATATTTAGTTTTTTTTAGGCTGCATATTGCTGAAGAACGACATAAGGTGTTCCTCTTTTTACTACGGCAAACGCTCTAGCTATCAACTTATTTCTAACATTATTTATGGCCAGCATTTTATCCTTCCCCTCTGCTAATTTTCTATTGTAATATAATCGTAATTCACTATCATGTTGTATTGCTGAAACACTTGCCATACTTAGCAAACTCTTCATTTTTCTATCACCTAAATAATGGCATTGCTTTCTTTTGTAAATACTAGTGCCTGAGCGATGTTCAAATGGTGCTGTACCACAATAACTAGAAAAGGCACGCCAACTAGCAAAACGTGTAAAGTTACCTGTGTGGTAGATAAGCTGACAGGCAACAACTAATCCAATACCTTTAAGACTTGTTAGCAATTCATAATTCTTACTCATCAGTGCATCAGAAGATATAATCTCTTTTATACGTTCCTTTATCGATTTAACTTGCTTTTCTTGGTAATCAATACTACGTTTTAAGACAATACAACCTGTGTCTGTTGTGGGACTAGATAAAAGTACTTTCATCTCTTTTAATGTCCCTTTTAAGCCTGCATTGTTTCTAACCAGTAGATCCCGTAACGCTAGCAATCTACCTAATTCTAAATGAGACTTACTCTTAACTTGACTTGGTTTTAATTCTTCCCGGTAAAGCCAAGCGTAACGAGCTATTAATGCCGCATCTAATTTGTCAGTCTTTTCTTTAACGATACCTGAACTACGCTTAATCTTTAATGGACTTTCTTCTACATAAATAATCTTTCGACTATCTAGATACAGCGCTAATTTTAACGAATAATAGCCTGTATTCTCAAAACAGTAAAAAACATCAACTCCTTTTGTAGTTTTTAAAACCCATTTTAATAAGCTTTTATATCCTACAATATCGTTAACAAACTCCCTGTGTACTTGAGATTGGTAACAATAAGCATCTAGTGTTTTTTTTGAAACATCGATTCCAACGACTTCTTTGTAATTTTTCATATTTTTACAATTAAAGTTTATAATTATGTTGCTTTAACTACTTCCTTTATCGGGAGTTAATACTCCTGGTATTCCAAATGGTTCTTGGCAACTTTATAGAAAGAGAGGACTCGTACGTGTAAGGGATCACTAATCTAAAACACGTTATAGTTCTCCTCTTTTTCTATATAAAGATATTTATTACAAACTAAAGAAACACGTTGTGATGCAGTTTGAGGCAAATTTTGCTATTATACCAATTTTTGGTATATTTGAGCTAAATTAGTATCAAATGAACAAAAACACATCAATATCACTCGGAAATTATTTCGACCAATTCGTGCAAAGCCGAATTAGTGAAGGAAGATTTAAAAACGTCAGTGAAGTAATTCGTGCTGGATTGAGACTTTTAGAGGAAGAAGAAAGTAAAGTAATTGCTTTGAAAACTGCAATACAAGAAGGAATTGACAGCGGAATAGCTCACGATTTTGACCCAAAAAAGCATCTTGAATCTCTAAAAGCGAAAAAGCACTCGAATGGCTGAATATAAGTTGACGAACAAAGCTGTTGAGGATTTATCAAAGATTTGGGATTATACCTTTGAGGTTTGGTCGGAAAAACAAGCTGACAAATATTACGATGGACTAATTTCTGATTGTCAAGAAATTGCAGAAAATCCTCATTTAGGAAAAAACTACGAAGGAATATCAAAACAACTTCTTGGAATTAAGGTAAATCGACATATAATTTTTTACAGAAATCTGAATGAAAATTATGTAGAGATAACAAGAATACTGCACGAAAGAATGGACTTAAAGAAAAGAATAGCGGAATAAAAAACTGCACACAACACAATGTATAATTAATTGCTTTGTTCTTCCCTACTTGCGAATATTCCTGAGGAATATTCACGGGTTCGTAAATGTTTGCTAACTTAGTTGCTTAACCACGCAACAAACCATATACAACAACGTTAGCTTTAATGCTGAACAAAAATTACGAATAAAATTAAAACAAAAATTATGAATTATTTTTTAGCGATTGGAACTTGGCAACTAATTCTGATATTAGCAGTCTTATTTCTTGGAATTCTACCAACAATAATTGCTCTTGTAGATATTTTAAAAAGCGAGTTCAAAGGGAATAATAAAATTGTTTGGGTATTAGTTGTTTTATTTTTCAACTTTTTTGGTGCGATTTTATATTTATTAATTGGTAGAGAACAAAAAATAAAGATTGAGAAATCATAAATCCGATTTTGAGCAAGTTTGCTGAATTGATAAAGAACTAGTTTATTTTGATTTTTTTTTGAGTTTTAAGAAAGTAAAAACCGAAAATAATCGGTTGCGGAATTTTGAAAAACACGCTGAATTCTCACTCAAACTCTGAATTAAATTACGTTTGACTTTTTAGCTCGTTTGCGATATAGAAATCTGAATTAAAAACTCGGAATCTCACTCAAACGAAATTTAGCAAGTTGCGGAATTGTTTACTCGAAATCTGAATTAAAAATATTGCGGAATTGAAAAGCCGACTTAAAGCAAAATATCAACAAGAAAGCAAACGGAAATAAAAACACTAAAAGCTAACACCGTATAAAAATAATTGCGGTTTACTGCTTAATCAAAGGTAGTTGGGTGTTTGCCTGCATCTGATTTTCCTTCGGAAAATCCTCGCATACAAATCCGCAACTATTCTTATACAACAACGTTGTACAACATTTGACCAAAAAATGAAAATCCGAGTTTTAACGATATTATTTTTAGTTTTTTTAAGTTGCAAAAATACGACTGAAAAGGAAATTGAAAATGTCCAAATTGTTGTTGATTCGACTGGATTAAAAATAGAGAAAGCTGAAAAGCCGATTGAAAACTCAAAACTGATTGCCTTTCTTGAAAATCCTATTGACTTGCAAGATTTTAAGAAAAAGAAAGGAATGCGATTTACAACAAGTGTTACAAATGGAACTGAATACTATTCAAATCCTAAAATCAAAGACTCTATTTTCTATGTTTATTACTATCCATCAGAAAATTTAGCTGACTCAAGAAAAATAGACAATATCGTAGTTTTCAAATACGGAGAAAATAAACATAGATACATAGACCAAACTGAAAACCTAATCGAATTAAGAGTTTTTAATAAAGATTCGGATTTAGGAAAAGCAAATCTCATCGGACTTTCAAAAATGGAAATGGAATCTGAATTCGGAAATGACTATCTAACTTTGGACAATCGACTAATTTACTCGGAAAAAAATAAAATTTTGATACTTGAACTTGAAAACTCAAAAATTAAATCTTTTAATTATATAAAATTAAGTACTGAAAAAATCGATAGTGATTTAATCAGAAAAATAACGGAATGAACAAAAAACTGAATCAAATAATTCAATGGTCAATGTCTTTTACGACTCTAATGACTTATTTAGTTTTAAGATTAGTTGGTAGAGTATTTGCGGATATTATTAACTTGAATGATATTTCTGGTTGGCAAATGCAAATTAGAAACTCAGGAATTGACGGAATATTTGAAATATCTCTGATTATATTCCTTTTAGCATATTTAATACTTGACATAAAAAAACAGTATCGTAATATTCTGATTTCAAAATTACATTTAGTCAACATTTCAATATGTGCAATAATTGACAGTTTCGGAAATATTGATATCAACATATATTTGAGTTTTGTTGTATGTTCTATATTTTTATTTTTAATTAATATTTATATAACTATAAAAAACGTTGCACAACAACGTTGTACGTAAGCTGCCAAAGACACTTAGAAAAGGAAAATCTTGAATGAATTACACTCAAATTTATACAACACGAAAACTTGAAAAGACCATTCAGAAATCGATTGTTGAGAAAAACGAAATCGAAAATAAAATTTTAGGCGAATGGGTTGCGACCATTTTTTATATGGACAGAAAAAAATGTTGGTTGATTATAAATAAACTTACTACATATTTGCTAATTCTTCCTGACATAAAAACATCCGAATTGAAGTATATTACGAAACTATTTACCGAAACTCTTCATTCACAACTAAAAAACGACGGAATTGCAATTGATTACGGAACTTTAAGTGGAATAATTGGAGAAATAAAACTTTGCGAAACAAATAATGATAGAAGTGCCAACAGCTCTCTGAATAATTGTATGTATAGTATTGAAGATTGGAAAATTGACTATAGCAGTTTTGAAAATTTACCATTTCGAAAAATTAATAGTGGATTGAACAGCTCACCAAACCAAATGATGAATTGGAAATACCCTAAAGAAGTAATGAACGAAACAATAAAAGCCTACGTACAACTCCGTGTATAATTAATTACTTTGGCAAGTGCTTATTTGGAAATGTAAAAATAACTGAATGGAAAACGTGTTTATAACAACGTATCAAAACAATTGCTAAATTAGTTCTTAATCATAGGGCGTTCCAGTTAGCAAGCATATGACCAACCAATGAAACTCATCAAAACATTTATATTTTCATTACTAATAATAAGTTGCACAGACAAAAAACCTGACAACCAAACTTCTGAATTTGAAAAAATTTTGGGAATTGGAAATGTTGCTACGTTGGATTTTCTTGTTTCTGATTTTGAGAATGATTTCCTAAAAAGACAATATCCAAATTTAGATACTGAAAATGCCTATCGTCAGTTCTTAACCGAACTGCGTGATAAAAAGAAAGGAAACTGGAAACGCATATCCGAAAAGGCAAGAAACAAATTTAAAGCAAGTGACTTACGACTTGAAATATATAAATTTCCAGATTCTGTCTGGATTATAGAAAACAGTGATTTTGATAAAATTGAGTCAGATTCTTTAGAGTATATTCAACTTCCTGCACCATATGTAAAATCGAGATATAAATTCACTAATCCAGACGGTACAACTGAATATTCCTTTACGAGAGGAAATTCTTTTAAACTAACCTCAAATTCCAATTTTGATTCTATTATAAACCAAGAATTAAATTCACCTAATTTTAACTACATAGGTAAATATTTACAAGCCTTAGAATCAATAAAAAACAAAAATAAGTTTTACGAAAAATTATTCGATGCAAAAAAGAGTTTTGGCTATATGTCACCAAAACTAACTGCTTTTGAAATGTTGGATTATGGAATTGATTTAAATGACGAGTTGAATAGACAAATAATAGTGCTTGAATTAGTTTATTGAAAATAAAAAAATACGTTGATAATACCGAGTATAATTAATTGCTTTAGCAAGTTTTTGTTTACTAACTTAGTTGCTTAACCACGCAACTAACCATACACAAAACCGTTACCCACAATATGAAAAAACCAATGCTAACATACATTTTAATTGGAGTAGTTTCAATCATAGGCATTTTAATTCTAATAAGTTGTAATAACAAACCGAAAAAAGAAACAACCGATAAAACACAACAAACGGGAAGAACTGCTGAACAGAATCCTTATGTGGATATGAGAAAAATGGCATTGACTGTATCACCCGAACAACTTGGATTTCTAATTCCAGAAGACTCAATAAAAGTTTACGGAATTATAACCGATTTAGATATGAATGGAGGAACTGCGACTGTAGTAACTTATCTTACTGGAGATGCGAGTATTTATTTAAGTTCAGGCGGAGGATTTATTGGAGCTGGACAACACGAAAGCGTAAAAAAGGTAACGAAAGAATTTGTTGATAACGGACATTTGATTTCTTTCAAAGGCAAGCAATATGAAAATACTGATTTGCCGACTAACGGAAATGCGAATTTCTACTTTTTGTCAAATTCGAAAAATACAAAAATTACAGAAAGTATTGTTAAAATGGAAAGTGGAGAATCGGAATTTTCCAAACTGTTCGTTGATTTGAATAACGTAATGACTGAAATCCGACTGAAAAGCGGACAATAAAAAATAAATACTGTGGGCAACAAAGTACTGTGGCAAAAAACAAGTAAAAAAGTATTAATTTTTCATTAATGTACTCTTGTAGATCCCATCAAAGAGCAAGACTAGTAAAATATATTAACGGAAAAACCCTTAACTGTGATCATTTAGGCGATTCATATTACGAGAAAAAATAACCTAAAAAGAAAAAAAACGAGCGCTCTAATTTTAGTAATTCCTGTAAATCAAAAAATATAAACACTTTCAAAATCGCTTTAAAGCATTAATTTTAGTAGCAATCTAGACTAGTTACACTTCCAGAACAAACTAGCATATAAGTACATAAAAATCTATCAATAAGGTGATTATTCAATTTTTTTTGGGGTTCACAAAACTTTAGCTTTCGACATTCCGGAAAACTAAAAAGTCCATTTCTAGAAAGAAATGGACTTTGTGCTCTTTGTGACCTCGACTGGATTCAAACCAGTAACCTCTTGAGCCGTAATCAAGTGCGCTATTCAGTTGCGCCACGAGGCCTTTTTAAGTGGGTGCAAATATAATACATTTATTAAAACACCACCAAATTATTTATTTCAAATTTTAAAATTAGTATTTTTGAAGTATGATTTCTAAAGAACTACTCGAACCATTTCTCTATTTATTCGATTCCGAAATAATCGATAATATCGCTGATGTTGCGTTTCTTAAAACGTTTCAAAAATCTGATATTATTATTGATATCGGTCAAGATTTAAATTTTATTCCTTTATTAATTAAAGGAAACATCAAAGTTTTAAGAGAAGATAATCATGGTGACGAACTCTTATTGTATGTTTTAGAATCTGGAGATACCTGCGCGATGTCCTTAACGTGCTGTATGGTAAAATCTGTAAGTAAAATTCGTGCTATCGCAGACGAGGATGCCACAGTAATTATGATTCCCATCGAAAACATGAAATTATGGTTTAATTCTAATGAAAGCTGGAGAAATTTCATATTACAGAGTTATCAAATTCGTTTTGACGAAATGTTAGAGACCATTGACACGCTCGCTTTTATGAAAATGGATGAACGTTTATTTAAATACTTAACAGACCAAGTAAAACTATCTGCCTCTACAAGTTTAGAAGTCACACACCAAGAAATTGCCGAAGACTTAAATACATCTCGCGTTGTAATCTCGCGCTTATTAAAACAATTAGAACGCGATAAAAAAATTGAACTTGGAAGAAACAAGATTGTTGTCTTAGATTTTTAGGAAGCTTTAACATAGTCTTAATTACAGATCTCTATTTTTGCATCAAATAATAATTATGGAATATATTTTACAACCTTGGCCTTGGTATATTTCCGGTCCTTGTATTGCAATCGTCATGTTTCTACTACTCTATTTTGGTAGAACTTTCGGAATGTCTTCTAACCTTAGAACCATGTGTGCTATTGGAGGAGCCGGAAAACGCGTTGCATTTTTTAATTACGACTGGAAAAGTCATAAATGGAACTTAGTTGTTGTGCTAGGTGCTATTGTTGGTGGTTTTATAGCACACTATGTATTATCAAATCCCATAAATATGGATTTAAGCGAAGCTACTGTTAACGACTTAGCAGCACTTGGATTTAACGATGTTGGTCAAAATTTATTACCACCAGAACTATTTAGTTGGGAGGCTATTCTTAGTGTCAAAGGCTTGTCTATTTTAATAATTGGCGGATTTCTTGTTGGTTTTGGAACACGTTATGCAGGTGGCTGTACCTCTGGCCATGCCATAACAGGGTTAAGTAGCTTACAATTACCATCATTAGTTGCGGTTGTTGGTTTCTTCCTTGGAGGCTTAATTATGATTCATCTTATTTTTCCAATACTCTTTTAATTATGGGTAAGTATATAAAGTTTTTTATAGTTGGTATTTTCTTCGGAATTGTTTTAGTTAAATCTGAAGCTGTATCTTGGTATCGTATTTTTGAGATGTTTAAGTTTCAATCCTTTCACATGTATGGTATTATTGGAACTGCAGTCATCACAGGTATTCTATTACTAAGACTCTCTAAAACAAAAAACATCCAAACTACCGAAGGATCAGACCTAAGAGTCCCATTAAAAGAGCGTGGTTTTACTCGCTATATCCTTGGTGGAACTATCTTTGGGTTGGGT
The DNA here is from genome assembly GCF_013404085.1 of Winogradskyella helgolandensis. Taxonomy (NCBI): domain Bacteria; kingdom Pseudomonadati; phylum Bacteroidota; class Flavobacteriia; order Flavobacteriales; family Flavobacteriaceae; genus Winogradskyella; species Winogradskyella helgolandensis. The sequence continues at coordinate 4,300,914 of NZ_JABFHO010000001.1, forward strand.
TGGGCATTATCTGGTGCTTGTCCTGGACCTATGTATATTTTAATAGGCACAGGAGCTTTTTCTATTATTGTTGTAATTGTAGCAGCCTTATTAGGCACTTACGCGTACGGATTGTTAAAAGATAAATTACCACATTAAAATGGAACTTTTAGAAATATTAGGTTATATAGGAGCATTAATCGTTGGCTTGGTTTTAGGACTAATTGGTGGAGGTGGCTCTATTTTAACAGTTCCTATTTTAGTTTATCTTTTAGGTTTTAGTCCAATAGCGGCTACTGGCTATTCACTTTTTATAGTAGGAAGCACAGCTTTAGTTGGTACTTTTCGCAATATTAAAAAAAACACTATAGATTTTAAAACGGCCATCATATTTGCAATTCCTTCAATATTTACAGTTTTTATGGTGAGGCGAATAGTAGTCCCTAACTTACCAGAGGAATTGTTTTCAATTGGCGATTTCACACTTACCAATTCACTTTTCATCATGTTGTTATTTGCAATTATTATGCTTTTAGCAGGATGGTCAATGATTAAATCCAAAGTAATTAATAGTGAGACCACTATTAAAATATTTGATAACAGCCATTATTTCGCCATTGGTACACAAGCCATAGGAATTGGTGCTTTAGCTGGCTTAGTAGGAGCTGGCGGAGGATTCCTCATCGTACCAGCTTTAGTTTTATTGGTAAAACTTCCTATCAAAAAAGCCATAAGCACTTCGTTATTTATTATTGCCATTCAATCCTTAATAGGATTTTTAGGCGACTTAAATGATACAACAACCATAGATTGGCAGTTTCTAATAACGTTTAGCCTTATTTCAATTGTTGGAATTTTTATAGGATTAGCACTATCTAAAAAAATAAGTGCCAAACGATTAAAAAGAGGGTTCGGCTATTTTACCATAATAATGGCTGTGTATATCATTTTCAAAGAGCTCTTTTAACACACTTTGTGATAATTATCACATTTCAAAAAACGAAGTTTCGTAAATTTGCAACTCAAATAAATTAAGAATGAAGATTGAACAATTATATACTGGCTGTTTAGCACAAGGTGCTTATTATATTGAATCTGAAGGAGAAGTTGCTATAATTGATCCGCTAAGAGAAATACAACAGTATATTGATAAAGCAAAAGCTAATAACGCCCAAATTAAATATATTTTAGAAACGCATTTTCATGCCGATTTCGTTTCTGGTCATGTAGATTTAGCCAAAGAAACTGGTGCAACTATCGTATTTGGACCAGGTGCGACTACAGAATATAACATTCATGCTGCTACTGATGGTGAAGAATTAAAATTAGGAAAAGTAACTATTAAAGTGTTACATACTCCAGGGCATACTTTAGAATCTGCGACTTATTTATTAATAGACGAAAACGGAAAAGATCACGCTATTTTTTCTGGAGACACCTTGTTTTTAGGTGATGTTGGACGACCAGATCTAGCTATTAAATCTGATTTAACAAAAGAAGATTTAGCAGCTATGTTATTCGATTCACTTCGAAATAAAATTATGCCTTTAGCAGATGACGTTATTGTATATCCTGCTCATGGTGCTGGATCTGCCTGCGGAAAAAACCTAAGCAAGGAAACTGTTGGAGTTTTAGGCGAACAGAAAAAAACAAATTATGCCTTGCGCGCAGATATGACCAAAGCTGAATTTGTAAAAGAGGTTTTAGACGGCATTGCTCCGCCACCGCAGTATTTCGCAAAAAATGCCATGATGAATAAAATGGGGTATGACACTTTTGAAACCGTTTTAAAAACAGGGGATGTAGCACTGAAACCAGAAGAATTTGAAGCTTTAGCTAATCATGAACCTGCATTAGTTTTAGATGTGAGAACACAGTCTGATTTCATAAAAGGCCATATTCCGAATTCAATTTTTATTGGTTTGAATGGTGGATTTGCTCCTTGGGTTGGAGCTTTGATTAAAGACATTAAACAACCAATCGTTTTAGTTGTTCCTGAAGGTAAATCTACAGAAGCGGTTACAAGATTATCTCGTGTTGGCTATGATAATACCTTAGGCTATCTTGAAGGCGGATTAGAAGCTTGGAAAAATGCAGGAAAAGATGTTGAAACATTAGACTCGGTATCAGTTAAAGAATTTGCAGAGAGAGCAAAAGCAAATTCGATTAATATTTTAGATGTACGCAAAGATGGTGAGTACCTATCGTCTCATATTGTAGATGCGCAGCATTTATCGTTAGACTTTATCAACGAAAAAATGAACGAAGTAAGTAAAGACAAAACCTACTATGTGCATTGTGCAGGTGGTTATCGCTCTGTAATTGCGGCATCAATTTTAAAAGCAAGAGGGTTCACTAAACTCATAGATGTTGATGGTGGCTTTGAAGCAATTAAAGAAACAGATTTAAAGACAACCGATTTTGTTTGTCCTTCAACTTTATAACTAAATAACTTAACCTTTCGGTATTTTTTGCTAGCTGAGCGAAGTCAAAATCAAAGCCTGAGAGGTCTCTAAAACACATACAAATGGAAAACACACTAAAAATACAGAACCTAAAATGTGGTGGTTGTGCAAACACCATCATTACGCAATTATCTAAATTAGATGGTATTTCTGAAGTGCAAGTTAATAATGATACCGACGAAGTCAGCTTTATAGCGTCTTCTGAGAACGACCTTGAAACTGTAAAAAATAAATTATCACAATTAGGATACCCTATTGATGGAGATGCGAACTCATTACCAAAAAAGGCAAAATCTTTTGTAAGTTGTGCCGTAGGAAGAATGACGAAGTAAGACCTATTGTCATTCTAATGAGGCAGGATGAGGAATCTCTATTATTTATAAGATTTCTCGTCACTCGTTCCTCACGCTGTTGAAATAACAATATGATTATAAAGGGGTGTAGAAATTAAAAAAGCACAATGAAATTATTCTGTTTTTTGATGATAACCTAGACAAATAAAAAATCCCACTTAGAGTGGGATTTTTTATTTAAACTATTTCAGCGCTAAGTCCTGCTTGTAAAAGCTTAGAACATCGTGGTTCCAAATCTTCATAAGCGCCTGTTTTAACTGTACATTTTCCTTTATAATGCACCAATAAAGCACATTGTTCTGCTTGCTCTGGCATATGATCACAAGCATAAATAAGTGTATTAATAACATGGTCAAACGTGTTGACTTCATCGTTAAATAATACGATTTCGTTTTGTGTTACTTCTTCTTCTTGTAAAAGTAGCTCTTCTGAATATTTTTCTTTAGTCATAGTGGATATCTTTTTAAGCAATTCATAAACGCTTAGTCTGACAGACTCTATTTTAATTACTACTAATTTATAAATTTTAATGAAACCCACAGCCCTTTTTGGAGAGTTTCATCTAATTTTAACATCTGTTTATTACATTCTGCTTCAATTAAAGGAATATCTTCTTTATAAAATCCGCTTAAAAACAACGCGCCATTTTCATTCAAACATTTAGCATATTCTGAGATGTCTGCCAACAATATGTTTCTATTAATATTAGCAATAATACTGTCGTACTTTTTACCTTCCAACAATTTCACATCACCTTCGTAAACCGAAATATGTTTACAATCATTTCGTTCTACATTTTCTAAACTATTTAAATAACACCAGTTATCTATATCAATAGCATCGAGTTTAGTGGCACCTACTTTTTCAGCTAAAATGGCCAAAACACCTGTTCCACAACCCATATCTAAAACTGATTTACTAGTAAAATCGTTTTTTAATATATGCTGAATCATCATGTGAGTTGTTTCGTGATGCCCTGTACCAAAACTCATTTTTGGCTCAATAATTAAATCGAATTTAGTATCTGGTTTCTCATGAAATGGAGCACGTACTGAAACCAAATCATCAACTACAATAGGATTAAAGTTTTTCTCCCATTCCTCATTCCAGTTGGTTTGTTCTATTTCTTCGAAAGTATAAGAAATCTCAAATTCATCTGAACTTAGAATATAAATAGCATCGAGAATATTTTCATTCCATTCTTCTTTTTGAATATACGCTATAACCCCTTCTTCATTTTCTACAAAACTCTCAAAACCTGCGTAACCTAATTCCGCAATTAAAATCTCAACTGCTGGCTGTAAAGGATTTACCTTAAAAGTGTAACCAATATATATTTCAGACATTTATTTTTTTTGGCAAATTTACTAATCATTAATTTAGTTACTATTACTTTTGCATTAAATTAAAATGATATGAATAAATATATTGTAGGCATTCTGTTTCTAGTTTTATCTCAAATATCTATTGGGCAAGAGAATAACGACATAAAACTCTCTGCATTACCTTATTACAGCTATGGTAAAGGTTTAGGTATTACCTCTCCAGACAGTATTTTTAAGCTGAATATTCGTTTTAGAATGCAGAACCGTTTAACCTATTTAAATAATGAGGATGAAGAAGACGGTTATGAAGCCATGATTAGACGTTTGCGTTTGCGTTTTGATGGTTATGTCGGTGACCCAAGCATTATTTATGTGATTCAATTATCATTTTCACCAAATGATGTTGGTGCTATTGAGGATGGAGACAACCTTAATATCATCAGAGATGCAATAGTATTTTACAGACCTAACGATCATTGGAATATTGGTTTTGGACAAACCAAATTACCTGGAAACAGACAGCGGATAAATTCCTCAGGTGCTTTACAGCTAACCGATCGTTCTATTAACAATTCGCGATTCAACATTGATAGAGATTTTGGGTTACAAGTCTATTATCTAAATGAATTACAAGACAAATTCTCCTATAACGTAAAAACAGCTATTAGTACTGGTGAGGGACGTAATTGGACAAAAGAACCTGATAATGGCTTAGCCTTTACAGGGAGATTAGAGCTCTTTCCTTTCGGAGCTTTTAAAAGTAATGGAACATTGTTTGAAGGTGATATAAAACGAGAAGAAACCCCCAAATTAATGCTCTCTGGTGTGTATCATTTCAATAATAATGCGCGTAGAACTCGAGGTACCATTGGTGATGAACTCTTTGAACAACGCGATATACAATCCGTATTATTAGATGCTATTGTGAAATATAATGGTTGGGCGTTTCAAACGGCTTATATGAATAGAACTACGGATGATGCAATAACTATTAATCCAGAGGATGCTTTAGAATCGAGATATGTTTTTGCAGGAAGTGGTTTTGATGCTCAATTGAGTTATATTTTTTATAATAATTATGAGCTTGTCGGCCGTTATTCTTATCAAGAGCCTCATAAAGATATTGAAACACTAACTCCACAAACTAATCAATACAGTCTTGGTGTGACGAAATATATCTGGGAACATGCTTTAAAATTACAGGCTGAAATTACCAATAGCGAACTCAACTATTTTGATAACAGCACAGCCAATGATTGGTATGTACGCTTTCAGGTAGAAATTGGTATCTAATTCTAGATATAGATTAAGAGAGCATGCTCACCATTATAAACACAAAAAAAAGTCCTTAAATGATTGATAGTATTCAATTCATTTAAGGACTTTTAAATTATAGCAATAAGCTATTTAAAATGCATTAACAATCGCATAAAAATCTTCTGCGTTAAGTGCTGCACCACCAATTAATCCACCATCAACATCTGGCTTACCAAAAATTTCTTTTGCATTATTTGGTTTTACACTTCCTCCATAAAGGATAGAAACAGAATCAGCAACATTATTTCCGTACTTATCCGCCAAAGTTTTTCTAATGAATGCATGCATATCTTGTGCTTGCTCAGGGCTAGCAGTTTCACCTGTACCAATGGCCCAAACAGGTTCATAAGCTAAAACGATATTTTTAAAAGCATCAGCTTCTAAATGAAATAGTGCATTTTTAATCTGACCTTCAACAATCGCTTCATGGTTTCCAGATTTTCTATCTTGTAATTCTTCTCCAAAACAAAAAATTGAACGCATATCATTTGCTAAAGCAGCATCTACTTTTTTAGCCAAAGACTCATCTGTTTCATTGTAATAAGCACGACGCTCACTATGACCAAGAATAACGGTTTTAATCCCAATACTTTTTAGCATGCTTGCACTAATTTCACCTGTATAAGCTCCATTTTCTGCAAAGTGCATGTTCTGAGCAATAACCTCTATAGACTCTTGTCTTAAAGATTCAAACGCTTGCCATAAATTTGTAAACGTTGGCGCAATCATAACCTCAGCATCTGATGTTTGATTTTGCTTTAATAAGTCGGTTAATAAAAGTTCCGTCTGAGGTAAATCGTTATTCATTTTCCAGTTTCCGGCTACGATATGTTTTCTCATAATATAAGTATATTGAATTTTTAATTTTAGACACAAAAATAATACAATAAAGATAATAGTAAATTGACAATTATCAGTATTTCATTACGATAACTTCACTCTAGGATCTAACCAAGCATAAATAACATCTACAAAAATATTAATCGTAATAAAGATGATAGCGATAACTAAAACGGCTCCCATTATTACGGGTAAATCTAAAGTATTTAATGCATTTACAATTTCCTTCCCTAAACCATTCCAACCAAAAATATATTCTACAAAAACAGCTCCTGCCAACATCGATGCAAACCAACCTGAAATTGCTGTCACTACAGGATTTAATGCATTTTTTACAGCATGATTTTTAATCACCTGAAATTCGCTCAACCCTTTGGCTCTAGCGGTTCTTATATAATCTTGATTTAAAACTTCTAATAGTGAATTCCGCATTAATTGAATAACAACGGCTAATGGTCGAATACCTAATACGATTGCTGGTAAAATTAGGTTTTTCCATTGAATGTTCATTTTTTCACCAAAATCATCGAGCTCATATAAACTGCCTGTCATTTCTAAATTAGTGTACTTATGCAATACAAAACCAAACAGCCAAGCGAACAGAATAGCACTAAAAAATGAGGGTACACTCATTCCAAATGTGCTTAATATTTGAATGGTTTTATCTATCCAAGTATCTTTATACAATGCTGAAATAATACCGAAAACAACTCCCAAAATAATAGCGATTACAATAGCTGAAATCGCTAAAACAAACGTATTAGGAATAGTCTCTCCAATAATTTGAGTCACCTTTTTCCCTTGTTTAGCAAACGATTCTCGTAAATAAGGTGCTTTAATAACCGTCGTGGTATTTCCAAAACTGAATAACTTAGTTGCTGTATATTTATTAGGTCCTAAATAGGTGTAATCTTTTGGCGTGTTAGAATGAAATGATATTGGAGATAAATCATTCAAATAATATAAAAATTGTGTTCCAATGGGTTTATCAAATCCGTATTTCTTCTTTACTGCAATAACCTGTTCTTCTGATTGGTTTTGCCCTAGCATCATTTTTGCAGGATCACCAAGTTTATTGAATAAAAAGAAAATGACGGTTATTACACCTAACAAGGTGATAAAGGCATAAAAGATTTTATTGATTAAATATCTTATCAAAAAAATGGGGTGTTATAAAACTCAGTTAAAACATCGTTTAATTAGAAACTGACACTAAAATATTGCGCCATAAATTACAACTCAATATCTTCAATATCATTCCAATGTGCTTTATTTACGACAGTTCCTTTGTTTAATATGATAATTCCAGGATTTGCACGCACTATCGTTTTTACGACTTTCTCATCACATAGGTAAATATCAAAATCTAGATTATAATCTGCTTTTACCTGTGCTTTGTCTGCAGGTCCAGAAGACGATAAACCAATTACAGTATATTCCTTTTTCATGGCGTCATCAGCAAAAGATTTTAACTTTGCCATACCTTCACTTTCTCCTTTATTGACATTATACATCGCAATCATCACTAATTTGTCTTTCTCTAAGAAATAACTCGTTAAGTCTTCTTCATCAGATTCTATAGAAAAATCTTGAATAGCAGGAATATATCCTTCATCAATAGTTTTAGTTTCTACACCAACATACTCACCATCGACACTTGGATAACTTCCATTGGTTACAAATTCTTGTTCTTCACCATTGACATTAAACGTCCATGTGTACTCTAAAATTGGTTTCTGAGCATCATCTGGAATTGCCATCTCCTCAGGTAAATTATTCCCAATGGCATAGGCTCTAAAATCTATAGAAGGTAAATGCATTAACACATGGTATCCAAACCAAAGCGATACAATAAAACTCAATAACGCAATTACGGTTGTAGGTAATTTTGAAAAAATTGGTTTGATATGTTTTACTCCAACAAACAATATTAAAATTAACACTAGCAACACCACATCTTTTGAGAAGCTTTCCCAAGGTGTCATTGCTAAGGCATCACCAAAGCAACCACAATCTTTTACTTTATCGAAATACGCCGAATAAAATGTTAGGAACGTAAAGAATACAATCATTAACAGCAAGCTCCAAACCGTAAATTTTGGTTTGTAGCCAATTAACAAGAAAACTCCTAACACCACTTCAAACACTACAACAAGCACTGAAATACCAAGTGCATATGGGATTAGAAATTCGATATTTAAGACATCTGAACTAAAATATTCTTCAAGTTTATACGAAAACCCTAAAGGATCATTTAGCTTTATAAATCCTGAAATGATAAATAATATTCCTGTGAAAATTCTGCTAAGTTGTACTATGTATTTCATAAATTCTTGTAATTCCTGCGAAAGCAGGAATCTATTTTTAGGGTTATTCTCTTATCTATTCAAATATCACTTCGACTACATTCAGCGACCAATACTTATAACAAATTAATTAGCTTCGTTTAGGTGAATTAAAGCAAAAATCGCATAATTAATCATATCCTGATAATTAGCATCAATACCCTCACTAACAAGCGTTTTTCCTGCGTTATCTTCAATCTGCTTAACACGCAATAATTTCTGTAAGATTAAATCCGTTAACGAACTTACACGCATATCTCTCCAGGCTTCACCATAATCATGATTCTTATCGAGCATTAATTGTTTGGTGAGTGCAATTTTTTCATCGTAGAGTTTAGCTGCTTCTTCAGTGTTTAAATCGGGTTGTTCTACCACTCCTTTTTCTAATTGAATTAACGCCATTAAACAATAATTAATAATGCCAATAAACTCACTTACTTCACCTTCATCTACTTTTCTTACCGCATTTTGCTGTAATCCCCTAATGCGTTGTGCTTTTATAAAAATCTGATCGGTTAGTGAAGGTAATCTTAAAATGCGCCATGCACTACCGTAATCACTCATTTTATTTACAAAAAGCGCTCTACATTTAGCGATAACAGCATCGTATTGTTTTGAAGTATCTTGCATTTATTACGTATAAATTTCCGTAAATTTCGGACAAATAAATTAGAAGTTCAAGGTTTCAGGGTTTAAAGTTGTTTTGTTTCGCGCTACGGCGTAAAGTCGCAAATAAAATAAGAGATAAACACGACAATTCTCTCCTAAAAACCTTTTTGGATTTTGAATTTAAAAAACTAAAATTTTTGAATATTAACTGTAAAGGCAAACTTATCGATTTATCCACACCAAAAGTGATGGGAATTCTGAATGTGACTCCCGATTCGTTTTTTGATGGTGGTAAATACAAGAATGAATCTGAAATTTTGGTTCAAGTTGAAACGATGCTGAACCATGGAGCTACTTTTATTGATATTGGTGGCTATAGTTCTCGACCAAATGCTGATGATGTAAGTGAGGAAGAAGAATTGAATCGTGTTATACCAGTAATTAAATTAATCTTGAAACATTTTCCTGACACTTTAATTTCTATTGACACCTTTAGAAGTGAGGTTGCTAAACAAAGTATTGAAGCAGGAGCTGCACTAGTTAATGACATTTCAGGAGGAAAGCTAGATAAAAACATGCTCTCTACCGTTGGAAAATTAGCTGTGCCTTATATTATGATGCATATGAAAGGGAATCCTAAAACTATGCAACAGCAAACGCAATATGATGATTTAACTAAAGAGGTGATTGCTTATTTTGCAGAACGTATTGCAGCGGCTCACCAAGAAAAAATTAATGATATTATTATTGATCCTGGATTTGGGTTTTCAAAGACCGTTGAACAAAACTTTGAATTATTGAATCAACTAGAATTGCTTCAATTGACTGACAAACCTATTTTAGCTGGTGTTTCAAGGAAATCTATGATTTACAAAACGCTAAATTCAACTTCTGAAGATGCTTTAAACGGCACAACTGCTTTAAACATGGTTGCTTTACAAAAAGGAGCTAAAATTTTACGGGTTCACGACGTCAAGGAAGCTATAGAATGTGTGACGCTTTACAATCAGCTACAGAGTTAGTCTAAGACCTAGCAGGTCTATCCTATAAAATAAAAAACACAGAATATTAAATTATAACACAGAATGCGCTACATCTATTTACTAATTATTCTATCCCTATTTAGTTGCAACAACGAACGTACCTTACTTCTTCCTGAAATTGAAAACGCAGAAATCACAGAAGTCTTAGACGTATCACCAGCTTATATTTTTTATGATGAAACCCAACCCGACTCCACCTTATTAAATCGGAAAAATTTAATCATTACCACGAATTGGTTAGTTAATGTGGACAAACGCTTAACGTTAAAACAAGCGATTCCTCATATTAAATTCTTACAAGATAAAAAGCGGAATGCAGAAATGCATAAAAATGAAGATGCTAAAAATTATTTTACTTGTAATGATACGAGTATTGGGAATTTGGGGTTTTTAGAGTTTACGGATGTGGTATTCAAAGAAAAAATCAAAATTGATACAGTATATCATAAATACAATATGCCTACCGAAGAAAACTTAAAAAGAATTGCAGGATTTCACGCTAGTTCTACAATTCCATTAATCTTCAAAGATAGTAATCACTTTGAAATTGGTGAACAAAAGTTAAATATGGATGAGCTAAAAAATGAGCTTGATAAGTTGACGGAAATTAATTTTATTGGAATTCATTTACAGATATACTTAAGTAATAATTTATCATTTCAAGATTACATAACGATTAAAAGAAGAGTTAATTCTTTGTCATCAGATTTAATTTCGGTGGATTTGAACGAATTCATTTATTAAATAAAAAAAAGATTTTATACGTTTTGAAAAAACACCCCTAAAGTCCCCTCAAGGGGACAACGGACAAATTAAACTTTCTTGGATTGTCTTCTTGAGGGGACTTTAGGGGTGTAATTTTTTTTATACCGAAAAAGTAAATAAGGTAACAATTATGATTTTTTCTTACGTACTAAACATAAATTCTTAAATTAGCAGAAACACCAACCTTTTGGAAAACTTACAACTTTGGGATTTTAGATTTATAGACTTTGTGGATGTCTTCCTTGTGGCTATCCTACTCTATTACATCTACAAACTTGTAAAAGGTACGGTTGCCATCAATATTTTTATTGGTATTCTCATCATTTATTTTGCTTGGCGATTAACGGACTACCTCAATATGCATATGCTCTACAGCATTTTTGATGGTTTTATGAAAGTTGGAATTATAGCGCTTATCGTTGTCTTCCAACCCGAAATTAGAAAGTTTCTTTTAATGGTTGGCTCCACTAATATTGGAGGCAAACGGAATCTTTTTAAAAACTTTAAGTTTCTTAAAAATGACGATCAAACCACAACAGATGTCGATGCAATAATCAATGCTTGTAATAAAATGGGAGCTTCAAACACGGGAGCCTTAATCGTTATTGAACGCAATAACAACTTAGATTTTCTCACCAATACAGGAGACGAAATGAATATTTTAGTGTCTCAGCCTATTATAGAGAGTATCTTTTTCAAAAATAGCCCACTACACGATGGTGCTATTATTATTGATAACAATGTAGTAAAAGCTACACGTGTTATTCTTCCTGTGAATAACGAAAAAAACATTCCAGAGCGTTTTGGCTTACGTCATAGAGCTGCTATTGGAATTACTGAAAAAACAGATGCTTTAGCCCTTTGTGTGAGTGAAGAAACCGGACAGATTTCTTATATCAAAAATGGTGAATTCGAAATGTTTAAAAATACGGACGAACTTAGAGATAAAATTAAACACGATTTAGGCTAGTGAATTGTAAAAATTGCAATAACACGCTTAAAGAATCACAGAAGTTTTGTGATGAATGTGGCGCGAAAATCATTCAAAATCGACTAAAGCCAAAAGTATTGGCTCAGCAAGTGAATGCACAGTTTATTTCCATTGACAACAAATTTCTTCGCACATTTATTGACCTTTTCAAACAACCTGAAACTGTAATTATAGGTTACATTGATGGTACACGAAAAAAGTATATTGATGTCCTTCAATATTTTGCAATTTCATTGACATTAGCTGGTATTCAAGTATTTTTAATCACTACATTTTTTAAAGAAGCATTAGAATTTTCTCCTGAGTTTATTACAACTATTGAAAACATGCCAGAACAAGACATCAATCCTATGGCAAGTTTTAATCCAGATATCTTCACAAAATATCAAGGTTTAATATATATTTTAGGTGTTCCAGTATCCGCTTTGGCGACTTGGCTTGTGTATTATCTTTTTGGAAACAAACGCTTTAATTTCACTGAACACCTCGTCTTAAATCTATATTATTCAGCTCAAATTATCATAATAACAGCTGTATTTAGCATATTATTCTTAGTTACTGGAATGAATTACCTCATCGTATCTAGTCTCCTTGGGTTACCAACATTCATCTATTTAGGATATGTATTAAAAAAAATATTTAAAGAAGATTTCTGGAATACCATTGCTAAATTTTTAATTGTGATGGCCTTTTATGTCGTTATCTATTTTATCATAATTCTAATAGCGGCTATAGTTTTATTTTTCAGTGGTTATTTTAAAATTTAAATTATGAATTGTAAAAACTGCCACACAGAGCTATCAACAAAAGACGACTATTGCAAAAGCTGTGGTGGTAAAGTGATTAGAAATCGTTTGACTTTTAGAAATCTTTTTGAGCATCTGAGTGAAACCTTTTTTAATTATGATAACAAACTACTCAGAACCTTCATAAGACTATTTACTAGACCTGAAGACGTCGTTGGAGACTACATTGAAGGTGTACGTAAAAAATATGTAAATCCCATTAGCTACTTAGGGATTGCCTTAACACTTACTGGTATCATTATTTATTTAATGAAAAAAAATCAACTTGAGGTAAACTACGATGTATTTAATCAAGGTATGAACCAGAATTACATGACGAAAATACAGTCGTTAACAACTGAATATGCATCATTAATTTTCATTTCCTATATTCCGTTATTGGTTGCTGCGAGCTGGTTAATTTTAAAAAAACGAAACTATAATATTACAGAAAGAACCGTTGCCTTCACCTATTTAATGGCTCAATATAGCATCACAAGCATTATCCCATCCATCTTTATTCTAATTATAGTGCCACAAGCCTATATGACTTATTCTATATTTGCACTTACATTTTTAATATTGTATTTGCTATGGAGTTTATTCAGAATAAGTAAAATTCATGGCTTAGAATTTATAGGTCAGATTATGGTGTTCTTATCTTTTTTTGGCGTTCTGTACATTTTTTATATTCTAGGACTCATGATTATTGCCTTATTAACAGGACTGATTAATTTTGAAGATTTTAGACCAAATTAAATAAGATTAAACCACTTCAACCTTTAAAAACTGAACTTCATAAAGATTTTTGTAGTACCCTCCTTCTTGTTTTAAAAGTGATTGATGCGTTCCTATTTCTACAATTTGACCATTATCCATTATAATAATTTTATCAGCTTGTTGTATGGTTGCTAAACGGTGTGCTATAACAATTGAGGTTCTTCCTTTTGTTATTTTATCGGTTGCATCTTGTATAAGTTGTTCGGAATGTGAATCTACAGAAGAGGTTGCTTCATCTAAAATTAAAATACTTGGGTTGGTGACATACGCTCTCAAAAACGAAATTAATTGGCGCTGACCAGAAGACAACATGACTCCGCGTTCTTTCACATTATAATGATAACCATTGGGAAGACTAGAAATAAAATCGTGAATTCCAATAGCCTTAGCTGCGTTTACCACATCCTCCTCTGTGATGTTTTCATTATTTAACGTAATGTTATTCAATATGGTATCTGCAAATAAAAACACATCTTGAAGTACAACAGCTATCTGACTTCTAAGCGAACTCAAAGTCATATCCTTAATATCTATATCATCAACTTTTATCGTTCCTGAATTGATATCATAAAAACGATTTAATAAATTAATGATGGTAGATTTCCCAGCCCCTGTTGCACCAACAATGGCAACAGTCTCTCCTGCGTTAACATTGAAAGAGATTCCTTTGAGAACTTCTTCATCTTTAATATAAGAGAAGCGTACGTCTTCAAATGAAATATGTCCTTTAAAATGATTGGCTTCAATAGTACCAGAATCATCAATATTAGCGGTTGTATCTAATACTTTAAAAACACGATCTGCAGCGACCATTCCCATTTGAAGCGTGTTAAATTTATTCGCAATTTGATTTAAGGGCCTAAATAGCATTGGAATAAACATCGTAAATGAAATTAACTCCCCTAACGTAGTTGTACCATTTTCTAAAACAGCATCAAAACCACCAACTAAGATAACCATGGCCAATGTTAATGACGCCAAAAATTCTGCAATTGGAAAGAAAATAGAATTATACCAAACAGTTTTTAACCAACCTTTTTTATGGCGTTCATTAATGGCTTTAAACTTTTTAAACTCTGTATCTTCACGCGTAAACAATTGTAAAATCTTCATGCCAGTAACGCGTTCTTGTACAAATGAATTGAGATTAGAAACCTCAGTACGCACGTCTTCAAAAGCACGTTTCATATATTTTTGAAAAATTTTAGTGGCAAATAACACTATTGGCATTGTTACAAAAACAATAAGACTCAGTTTTAAATTTATTAACGACATAAAACCAGCAACTACCAACATTTTTAAGACATCACTAAAAATCATAAATAAGCCTTCCCCAAAAATATCAGCAATACGCTCCATATCTGTTACTGCTCTTGTAATTAGGATACCAACCGAAGATTTATCGAAATACGTCATTTTAAATTTAAGCATATGCTTAAACAATTTCACTCGTATATCTCTGACCACGGATTGTCCTAACCAACTCGCATAATAAATGAAGAGCAATTGTGAAATAACTTCCAAAATCAATAACGCAAGCATTATAACCATATAGATTACAAAGCCATTATATTCCTTATTAGCAATTTTAACGTCAATAGCTTCTTTTAAAACATAAGGTCTAAAAGCACCGAATAATGCCAAACCAATAACGCACAATAATGAAATTACAAAAACCGTACGATACGGTTGTATGTACTGTAATAATCGCGTGAATAACGAAACATCAAATATTTTTTTTCCTTTTTCTGCCATCTTGTGCCGAACTAGACTCGGTATCTACTTTCCGCAAAAACGGAAATCTAATTAATTATTTTTTATACTTTCAGGATATACTATTTTCACTAAATATAATCCATGTGCAGGCACTGAAAACCCAGCCTCACTCCTACTTTTTGATGCAATAACTGCATGCAATTCTTCAACCTTCATTTTTCCTAAACCAATATTTATCATCGTACCAACAATAGCTCTTACCATATTTCTCAAAAAACGATCTGCTGTAATTGTAAAAACGAGTTGGTCATTATTTTTTGTCCAATACGCTTCCTTTATATCGCAATTGTAGGTTTTTACGTCTGTATTAGTCTTAGAAAAACATTGAAAATCTTTATACTCAAATAATATTTTACATGCGTCATTCATCTTTTCTACATCCAAAGGCATTTGTATCTGGTATGCAAAATCATAATCAAATACATTTTTAGACGTCGAAACTTTATAATTATAGGTTCTACTTGTAGCGTAAAATCTAGCATGTATTTCTGGCTTAACTTCAAAAACAGAAGTAACTGCAATATCCTTTGGTAAAAAAGAATTCAGTTTATAAACGATATCCATCGATTTAAAATCTCCTTCAAAATCAAAATGTGCAAACATTTGCGACGCATGCACACCTGTATCTGTTCTGCCTGCTCCCATTATAGATATTTTGGTTTTTAATATAGTAGAAAGCGCATTTTCTAATACTTCTTGTACAGAAATAGCGTTTGGTTGATTTTGCCAACCGTGATATGCTTTACCATTATATGATAACTCTAAAAAATATCTCAAAAGATTACATTATTTTTGCTTCAGAAGCTACAAAGATAGCGGTTTTAATTCCTAAAAAAATCCTAAAATATAAAGTTATAGTTTTCTTGTTTCCAAGAAAGAAATTTTAAAACTAGTTCAGCATAAAATGAAAAAAATACTCCTTTTATCAGACACTCATAGTTACATCGATGATGCTATTCTCAAACACGTAAAGCAAGCTGATGAAGTTTGGCATGCAGGTGACATTGGTGATTTGGAAGTCACTGACCAAATCAAAAAGCTAAAACCTTTAAGAGCTGTATACGGTAATATTGATGATGCTAAAGCACGCACTGAATTCCCATTGCACAACCGGTTTATGTGTGAAGATGTAGATGTATGGATCACTCATATTGGTGGGTATCCGCCAAAATACAATAGTAATGTTCGCGATGCGTTAGTTGCTAATCCTCCCAAATTATTTATCACAGGACATTCACATATTCTAAAAGTAATGCCAGATAAAAAATTAAATCTATTACATATGAATCCAGGGGCAGCCGGCAAACATGGTTTTCATAAAGTGCGGACGATGTTACGGTTTAAGATTAATGGCGCTAACATTACAGATTTAGAGGTTATTGAATTTGAAAAACGATGAACAAAAAAAACCCAAACGGCAGCGTTTGGGTTTTTCACACTAATACTACTAAGATTTTAGGTCTATCGTAATCGATCTACAGATTTTACGAGATCTTCATCCTTTTTTATAGCCTTGTTAGCCAAGACTAAACACACAATAGAAAAAACAGGAAGAAAAATCCCAATACCTTTCTCAGAAACGTTAATTTCTCCAGATAAGTTTAGCGATTGATATACAAAGATTCCTAGTAAAACAAAGTTTAATACTATATTGAGTCGTCCCAAAACAAATTGAGATTTCCTATCTTTAAATCTAAATATTGATGCCAAAGATAATAAAGCTGAGCCTAAAAACATACCTAAATACAAATAATCATTTAGTGCATATATCTTTACTCCTTCACTGTCTGTCCACAAATGAAACACAAATATTAAACCTGCTGAAATTACAGCGGCTAAAAATAAATATAGGGTTTGAATGCGTTGAATCATATCTTTTACTCTAAAACGAATGCAAAATTAGGAGTTTATTTTTTAAAAAGATAGAAATTATTTTAAAATAAAATTGTATTATTGCAATAGAAAGAAGTAACCTTCTGAGTTGCATCTTTCTAATCTTCCAAATTAATCTCACTTTTTTTCTTTTTATTTCATCTAGAAAACATTGAATTAATAATATCAAATTATAATACATATACAACATACGAATGTTTGAAATTTCTCAGTTAAAAGCTAAAAAACTTCCTGAATTACAGGAGATAGCGAAACAACTAAACGTACCTAAATACCGTACACAAAAAAAATTAGACTTGGTTTATCAAATTTTAGATTACCAAGCAGCAAATCCTAGTGCCGTTAAAGCTACTGTCGCAACTGAAACAACAACAGCAACAACTAAAACTTCAGAAGCACCAAAGAAACAGGAAAGCAAACCACAACCAAAACGAGCTAGAGTCCCACAAAAACCGAAAGAAACTAAAGACCAAAAATCTTTAGACTTAGTGGACAAGCCAGAAGAAGCAAAAGCAAAACCTCAAGCACCAAATAAACCTAATCCTCGTAAACCTGTAGAGCGCAAGCCACAAGAAAAAAAATCTAACGAGGACAAAACAAACACAGACAAGCCTAGCAATAAACCTCAAGAACAAAAGAAGCCTAATCCTCGAAAAGATGACAACAGACGTCCTCAAAACAAGGATAACAGACAACCACGTTCTAAAGATGGTAACACGCATGGTAATTCAAAAAACAATGGAAATAGAGATAGCAGAAATCGCTACCGTGAGCCAGATTTTGAATTTGATGCCATTATTGAAAGTGAAGGTGTTTTAGATGTTATGCAAGATGGTTATGGCTTTTTAAGATCTTCGGATTATAATTATCTATCCTCTCCTGATGACATTTACGTATCGCAATCTCAAATTCGTTTATTTGGATTAAAAGTTGGTGATACAGTTTTAGGAAATGTACGCCCTCCAAAAGAAGGTGAAAAATATTTCCCATTAATAAAAGTAAGTAAGATTAACGGTCAATTACCAAATGTAGTAAGAGACAGAGTTGCTTTTGAGCATTTAACTCCATTATTTCCACAAGAGAAATTTAATATTGCCGAAAAGCAAGCCACAATTTCTACACGTATTATGGATTTATTTGCGCCAATTGGTAAAGGACAACGTGGTATGATCGTATCGCAACCAAAAACGGGTAAAACCATGTTACTTAAGGATGTTGCCAATGCTATTGCAGCCAACCATCCTGAAGTTTATCAAATGATTTTATTAATTGATGAACGTCCTGAAGAAGTTACAGATATGCAACGTAATGTACGTGGTGAAGTGATTGCTTCTACTTTTGATAAAGAAGCACACGAGCATGTGAAAATTGCCAATATTGTTTTAGAAAAAGCAAAACGTTTGGTAGAATGTGGCCATGATGTAGTGATTCTTTTAGATTCAATTACACGTTTGGCAAGAGCTTATAACTCGGTACAACCAGCATCTGGAAAGATTCTTTCTGGTGGTGTTGATGCTAATGCTTTACACAAACCAAAACGTTTCTTCGGTGCTGCTCGTAATATTGAAAATGGTGGTTCTTTAACTATTATTGCTACGGCATTAACTGAAACCGGTTCTAAAATGGACGAAGTAATCTTCGAAGAATTTAAAGGAACTGGTAATATGGAATTACAATTAGATCGTAAGATTTCTAACCGTCGTATTTTCCCAGCTATCGATTTAACATCATCAAGTACAAGACGTGATGATATTTTATTAGACGCCACTACAATTCAAAGAATGTGGGTAATGCGTAAGTATCTAGCTGATATGAATCCGGTTGAAGCTATGGAATTCATTAATGATCGTTTTAAGCAAACAAGAAACAATGAAGAGTTTTTGATTTCTATGAATGGATAAAACAGAACTAAGATCGCTTCACTGTTAGAACATAGAATAAAGACTCGATTGTGACTAACTGATAAAAGCGACTATAGAAACTAAATTTTATAAAAAAAACCTTGAATTTAATTATTCAAGGTTTTTTTATGCGTTGATGTTTCAATTAGAATCTAAACTCTTGGCTTAGCAATACCTCTATCATACATCACAATACTACCTGCTACGGAAACATTAAGACTTAATTGAGAATTGAATTTTATTAAAAAATGGCTCTTTTCGATGGCTTGCTTAGACAATCCATGATCTTCTGCTCCCAATAAATAAACACAACGCCTAGGATGATTAAAGGTTTCCAAAGGAAGTGCTTCATCTGTTAATTCTACACCAACAAGTCGAGCTCCTTTTGGTATATTTTTAAAGAAGTCTTCAAAAGTTTCATAATGAAAATAAGGCATTGACTTAACTGCATTGTGCGTGTCACAAGCCTGTTTAGCATAACGATTACCAATGGTAAAAATAAAACTCGCACCAAGATTTTGAGCTGATCGCCACAGTACACCGAGATTTTCAGGTGTTTTTCCATTCTGAATTCCAATTCCGAAGAATTCGTTTATGAGATTATCATTCATGAATCAAAAATATAAATTTGCATTAATCTTTGATTAAGAAATTTAAAAAAAAGAGGTTGTATAAATATTGATTAAAATACTTATACAACCTCCTATTGATATATAATATGCTGTTACAGCTAACTTAAATCTATTTTTAAAAACTATACTTCACAATTGACGTATAATTTTAATTATAATCAATTTGAGTGCAATCGCCATTAATATTGAGACTGCACTCAAATTGACATTTAACTATTCTTCTTTTTCAAGTCACTTTTTTACTTATATATTATGCTGTTGCAGCTAACTTAATGTTTTGTTTATACTCTATCGGAGAACATTTATATTGCTCTTTAAAGATTTTAGAAAAATAACTTCTACTAGAAAAACCAAGCGTATATACAATCTCTGAAATATTTAAATCTGTACTTTTTATAAGCTCTTCAGACTTTTTAACTCTAACAAATCGTATGTAATTGTTTAAAGTCTTTCCATGCATCATCTTAAATCCTTCTTGTACTTTTGCTGGACTTATTGAAATCTTAGCTGCAAGCTCAATTACACTTAGGTTCGTTTCAGGAAAATTATTTATATAATCTGATAATTCTTTTACTTGTTTCAACTCAAACCCGGTAAGTGAACCTGTAGGATTTTGAGAACTGGTAATATC
Organism: Winogradskyella helgolandensis; assembly: GCF_013404085.1. Lineage (NCBI taxonomy): Bacteria > Pseudomonadati > Bacteroidota > Flavobacteriia > Flavobacteriales > Flavobacteriaceae > Winogradskyella > Winogradskyella helgolandensis. The sequence continues at coordinate 4,321,344 of NZ_JABFHO010000001.1, forward strand.
AAACGAGTGTTGTTCTATCTCCATAGCAAGTATAACATTTACCATACCTTGAATTAATAGTGTTCTTACGACACCACTTTGTTTAATGGCCTTTAATTGCTTAATACTGTCTGCAATTTTTAAATTATAAGACCCAATGTAACTATAATCTTCTGTATTGTTTTTTATAAAAATTTCAGACACCATTTTATTTATTGGGTGCTCTTCGGAGCTCTTATTTGATGTATTTACTGAAATTATTGTAGCATTAACATACACATCCTTATAAAAACAAATATGGTTTTCGTTAGTTGTTATATTCGCTGAGATTCCGGTTTGAAATGTTTCAACCGTTTTAATTTTATTTGTATTAGCAAAAGAGTGTGACAATTTACCTTCAGTGCAGTATAGGAAATTAGCAACAGCACGTTGTGGACTTTTAATACAAAACTTTACATCTTCTTTAAATTTTATATCAAATTCTACAAAGATTGTATCACGCCCTAATTCAATTCCTCTAATGAATCCTTTTCCTAATCCATTATCAATATATAATTCTGCTTCATTGAGCTGCGTTGAATATGATCCTCCTATGGTGTTCTTTAATGCATTAAACATTTTTTGAAGATTATTTGCTTTGATATCTATAGTTTTCATGATAATTGGTTTTTAGTTAGACTGTGTTCTTTTTGGTTAGATCCTGATGTAGACTGGTACGTCTTATAAGCTTAAACGGCTTTTTTGGAACCTTCTACAGCATTCAGTTTTGAATACCCTAATTCTGAATAAGCCATTTCAAATTTGCGCTTTGGAAAAATTCTTCCCACTCTTGCAAATTGCTTTTGTAAATGTTTAGTTGATATTTTCATGATGTAATTAATTAGGTTAATTTTCTTATGACAAAGTAACGGCCTCTTTAGGCTTTCTATGTTATACAATTCCTTCGTTTTGTTATATCATTCTATATTAGTGTTAAACAAAACATAAAAAAGCACCGTTTAGAGGTGTTAGAGGTTAATGGGAAACATTTCCTAACTAAAGGTTATACTTATATCAAATAAGCAAACTATAGACACAGAGAATTAAAAACGAATGTTTAGAGAATAGTTTTGAAGCGAAGCAACTTTATACAAAACTTATATTAAGTCTTAATATTATTTTTTGTTGGCTACTATAAGTAAAATGATAGCCAATACTAATAATAAGTGAATTATTGCAGATATAGCATAAACAAAAAATCCTATGGCCCAAAGGATAACTAATAGTACTAATGAAACATATAGAAGAGTCTTCATTGAAGAAAAGTGATTTTATTTAGGGCTTAAACTCTATAAATAAATTTTCTATAAACAGTTAAAAACAATAAAAGCATTTATAAAAATATGGAGCAAAACTTTAAACAAATATGCTTATTTACTAATAGAGCATGTTATACAATTTCAGAAAATGTTTATATTATTATAAATAATGAGCTAAGAAATACTACTTTAAAAACGGCAAGTAAATTATAAATGTGGCACCAAAATTAGGTTTACCCTGTGCTAGAATAACTCCTCTGTGGTTTTCTACAATCTTTTTACAAATTGCTAAGCCAATACCTGTACCAGAATATTCAGACTTACCGTGCAACCTGTTAAAGAGAAGAAATATCTTATCGGCGTAGGCTTGTTCAAACCCAATTCCGTTATCTATAAAGGTGATTTTATGATGAAACTTATACAAGGAGTCCTTTATTGCATCTACTTCTCTAGAAAGCACCTCATGATGCGTAATTTTAATGATTGGAGGAACTCCTTCTTTACTATATTTTAATGAATTACTTATTAAGTTAATAAACAATTGCTGAATTTGAAATGAAATCACATCCATTGTTGGTAGATCATCACAAATAATTTTAGCCTGCTTCTCTTCAATACTATCTATAAGCTCTGTTTTAGCATGTTCCAATAGCATATTCATATTTGTTTTTAAATATTCCTTTTCTGAAGTGTTAGTTCGAGAATATTGCAACAAATCTTCAATAAGCATACGCATTCTGGCAGATGCAGATTTCATTCTTTGAATGTAAACTTGTCCACTTTCAGAAATATGATCCTTTTCTTTTGTTTCTAATCGCGACATAAATGTCTGGATTTTTCTTAAAGGCTCTTGTAAATCATGACTCGCCACATAGTTAAATGCAGACAGTTCTTTATTTGTACGTTCTAATTCTTGATTACGCTGTTCAATAATCCTATAATTTTCAACTTCATTAGTCGCATCAATGGTGACCCCTAACATTTTTTTATCACCTTCAGTATCATCCATAAGTTTAGAATAGGCCTTTAGGTGTCTAATTGCCCCATCCTTACGCACGACTCTAAAACTTGTAAAAGGCAAGTCTTCTTCTTGCATCATCGTACTCACTTGCTGCCCTAAATTACTAATATCTTCTTCGTGAACGTATTTATAAAAATTTTCCAATGTCGGTTCAAAACTTTGTGGTTCTTCACCCACTAAACGGTATAGGTTGTCCGAGAATTCAAATTCATTTTCTTCAATATACCAAACCCAAGTACTGGTATTACTAACAATCTCAGATTGCTTCGTTAATTTTTCAAAAATTTCTAATTCCGTATTACTCTCTTTGAGAGCTTTTAAATCCTTAGTCATTTTAAAGTAAGCTAGCAGAAGAATAACTAATGTAACGATTAATAAACCATAAAAAAATAAAGGAGTGAGACCTATTTTCTCTTCATTAATTTCCTGATTATGGGATAACAAACGTTCTTCTATATCTAACATTGCGGTGATATCAGCACGGATTCTGTCCATCCTAATTTCACCTTCATGTAGCAAGAATAATAAGTCTTGTGTTAGTATCGTATCATCATCATTAGCCAGGCTAAACGATTTATCAAAATTCTTAAATCGTTTCTCTATATCACTTTCTAAATCCTTAAGTTTTTCTACCTGCTCACTATTAGGAACAATTAAAGTATCTAACCTAGAAAGGTTAACGGTAACTTTTTGTAAACTTTCTTTGTAGGGATTAAGAAATAAAGAATCGTGTGTTAGCAAATAACCTCTATGCCCAATTTCTGCGTCTTTGAGGTTAGAAATAATATGCTCTAACTCACTTCTTAAAGAGTAATTGTCTTTAACAACTTTTGATGTTTGTGACAGTTCGCTAATATGTTTATATGTAAAACCACCAATACATAAAATAACGAAAAGACCAACAATAAAAGCGGTTCTAAGATATCTGCTAGAAGGTGAAGGCATAGTTTTATAATCTTAATAAAAAATTGTCTTTATTTAAACCATTGGTCTGATATTGCCAATTGGTTGTTACGACTTCTGAAAGCACTTTTTTAAGTTTTTCAAAGTCATTAGGTTTCTTAATGTATACATTAGCTCCTTTAACAAAGGTGTTTTCAATATCTTCTTCCGAAGCTGAGGTTGAGTATATGGCAATTACCATATCACTTAACCGTGCGGTTGCCTTGATATCTTTTAAACATTCTAATCCTGATTTTTTTGGCATATTTAAATCCAGAAACAATAAGTTAGGAAGTACATTTATGGAATCATTTAAATACTCCATCAATTCAATACCATCCTTAAAAAGTAACACTTTACTTTTAATTTTTAACTCTTCAAAAGCCTCTGTAAAAAACAACCTATCGTCTTCATCATCATCGGCCAAAGCTATATTAATATAATCGCTATTCATATTTACAAAGTTACGGTTAAATTAATTTATTTGTTTTCTTTTAGCAATAATACGCTGAAAAGCTGACGGTGTAATACCGGTTGTATTTTTAAATTGTTTGCTTAAATGTGCCACACTAGAGTAGTTAAGTTTAAACGCTATTTCGGTGAGTGAAAGCTCTTCATTTGTTAATAAAATCTTAGTATACTCTATTTTCTGTAATATAATGAAATTTTCGATGGACGTATAGGTCACTTCTGAAAATAGGTTAGATAGATAGTTATAATTCTCTTGGAGTTGTTCTGCTAGATATACAGAAGTCTTTACATTGACATCCTTTTCATTAAACACCATATCGATAATAGTATCTTTAATTTTTTGAATCACAATTTTTTTAGGATCTTCGACAACCTCTATTCCATAACCATTAATATCTTTATGAAACATCATTAATTGTTCTTCTGATATTTTAGATAACAATTCTATTTCACCAAATGCTGTCTGATGATAATTGAATTGGTGTGCTTCCAACTTCTCCTTTAAGAGCGTGTTGCAGACCTTCGTAAAATCGAATTTTAGCAATATTTTCATTGTGTCTTTTTGTTCTTTAGATTGAACGATTTAATCACTATTCAAATTTAATATTAAAATTCGCATATTTCACCATGTTATTTTACTGAATTATTAAAATTACTACATCTGAAATCTAATTTTTTGTTAATACAAAAAGCCGATTAAAAGAATCGGCTTTTTCTATGATAAGAATTTAAATAATCATCTAAAATTCTGAATACTTAAATTTTTGACCACCAATTGAGGCATCAGCCATTGCACCAGCTTTTGATTTTGCAAAAGTGACAACACCTTCATTATAATTGGCATTTTTACTTGCTCCTTTATCTACAATCACGGCTTTTGCTTCAGCAGAAAACTCAAAATTTCCTTGCTTAAATTCATTTAATGCATCTTCTGTTTCAAAGAAAATAACTTGCATATAAGCTTCTCCACCTGCTTGTAATCCGATGTCTAGCTTTTTCATGCTTGCCATACCAATGGCTTTACCGTCATTATAAACAACTCCGTTTCCAGAAGCTGCTCCTATAATTAGTGCTCCTTCTCCTACATTTGGAAAAACGACATAACCAGAGGCATTAGTAAAAAATTTTTCTAATCCTTTATCCGAACTTTTAAAAGTTGAGATTGCTTTTTCGGCATCCTTCATTACACGCATATCATCTCTATTTTGAGCAAACGAAAATGCAGTTACTAAGCTCAATGCCATTGTTACTATTAAATTTCTAATTTTCATAATTTTTAGATTTATTGATTAAACATTTTAATTAAAGAAAGTATTGAAAACAAACAGCTATAACTGCCTTTCACTTTCTTACCGTAAAATTATGAGTATTCATTATTCTTAATTGATGCAATAGAATTAATTCTTAATGCTATTGGTGAAATTAAAAAAGGAATAGACAAAAAAAACCCATCAACTATATCTAGTGATGGGTTTTATTTAGTAGCGGGAACTGGACTCGAACCAGTGACCTTCGGGTTATGAGCCTGACCTAGACCGCTTTTACAACACAAATACTGGGTGTTTGAGCTATTACTTTCATGTAATCGTGTTCCAAATCGTGTTCCTGATTTTGTCCACATGATTAAAAAATATATTAACCCAAAGGTATTTTTTTTTGCATATAATCTTGCCATTTTATTAGAATATATTTCTCCTCTTTTTTAAGAAAACCATATTCATAAACAAATAGATAAATATCATTTTTACTATTCTTCCAATAATGTGTAAAGAAATTAGAATTGAACCCTTCTTCAATGAGCATATTTGCCCTAACTATCACCTTCCCTCCTTTATTATATTCTTTTAATATTTTTCGATTTAGTTTCAACTGATTATCAACTCTATTATAAAATCGTTCAGGTATTTCCTTTGATTTCTTGTATTGATAGGCACTCTTGCACTGAGGGTCACAAAACTTCTTATCCGTTCTACCCACTAATTTTTTTTCACAAAACACACAATTCTTAAAAAACCTCATCGCTCTTAAATTAAACGTATATTATACGAATCCTATCCGAATAAGATACTGCTAATTAAATTATAGTCAGTACTTTGACGATAAAAAAATTATGCAATTACAAACGAGTATAACATTGAAACACCTAATTATTGATCAAAAAAAATGTGTTGGACTTCAATTTAATTCAAGTAAAGTCATACAATCCCTTATTATGACGCTACCTAATATAACTTGGAGTCAAGATTTATTACTGTATTACTTACCTAATACTAAGAGTAACTTGGATTTGATTTTTAAAACATTTTATGGTGTTGCTTGGGTTAATGGCAATTATTTTTTTTCTGATAAAATAATAAATGAAGATAATCCTCAACTAAATTTAGAACGTTATAGAAATAGAAAACCTAAGGATGGTTTTAAACCTTGTCCAGAAAACTATTTATTAAAACTTGAACTTAAGAGATATTCAGATAATACTGTTCGTAATTATGTGTCTAGTTTTGAGTCTTTTATTAACTATTATTATAATGAAGATCCTATAACGTTAAATGAAATAGATGTTCGAAAATATTTGCAAAAACTAATACAAGAAGGCAAATCAAACTCTTATGTGAATTTGACCATAAATAGCATTAAGTTCTTTTACGAAGTTGTACACGAAATGCCAAATAGATTCTATTCTATTGAACGACCACGAAAAGAAAAGCAACTCCCTGAGGTATTATCTAAAGAAGAAATTATAAAAATCATAAATAACACTAACAACGTTAAACATAAGTGCATTGTCGGATTACTCTACTCTTCTGGGCTTCGACGAGCAGAATTGTTAAACCTTAAAATTAACGATATAGATAGTAAAAGGATGGTCGTAAAAGTTAATAATGCTAAAGGAAATAAAGACCGTATATCTATATTAAGTCCTAGTATTCTAACGAATTTACGGCAATACTATAAGGATTATAGACCAGAACATTACCTTTTTGAAGGTCAAAAAGGAGGACCTTATAGTGCTACAAGTGTTGTGAAAATAATTTCAACAGCTGCAAAAAAAGCAGGTATTTTAAAAAAAGTTACGCCTCACATGCTTAGACATAGCTTCGCTACACATTTATTGGAAAATGGAACAGACCTTAGACATATCCAACTTCTTTTGGGACATAATTCTACTAAAACAACAGAAATATATACACATGTAGCAAATAGATCATTTATGGAAATAAAAGATTTACTATCTTAGTCCTATAATGTGGATATAAACAATAGTCTATATCCAATTGTTGTAAGTAATGCGAAAAACCCAGAAACCGAGTGAATAAAACAATATTTGAAATTACCAAAATGGATTGTCCTTCAGAGGAAAATCTAATCCGAATGAAATTGGACGGAAATTCGAGCATTGCGAATTTGGAGTTTGATATTCCAAATCGAAAATTGACAGTTTTTCATAGCGGAGAAATTGACCAAATCGAAAAGTCAGTTATCGAACTGAATTTAGGCGGAAAAAAAATATCGACTGAACAAACCGACCAAACTGAATTTAAAGAAAACGCAAACCAAAAAAAACTACTTTGGTCTGTTCTTGTCATAAATTTTGCGTTTTTCATAATCGAAATGACAACAGGGATTATCTCAAAATCTATGGGACTTGTTGCCGATAGTTTAGATATGCTTGCGGACAGTTTTGTGTACGGAATTAGTTTGTTTGCGGTCGGTGGAACAATAATAAAGAAAAAAAGAATTGCAAAACTTGCGGGATATTTTCAAATAGCACTTGCGATTATTGGATTTATAGAAGTTTTAAGAAGATTTTTTGGAGACGAGAAACTTCCCGATTTTTCGACAATGATTATCGTTTCGATTTTTGCACTTATAGCAAACGGAATTTGTCTTTACATTTTGCAAAAGTCAAAAAGCAAAGAAGAGGCACATATGAAAGCAAGTATGATTTTCACCTCGAATGAAGTAATTATCAATTTGGGAGTAATAATTGCTGGAATTATGGTAAACTGGTTGAGTTCAAGTAAACCAGATTTGATTATTGGAACAGTCGTTTTTGTGCTAGTCATTCAAGGAGCTTTACGGATTTTGAAATTAAGTAAGTAGATGAAAAAAGCACTACTTACAACAATGTATAAAAAACATAGCTAGTTCGTGCTAAACCAAAAGTTTGTGCGTGCTTACCAAGACCGCCAAATCTGCGATTTGGCATTAATGAAAAACAAAATGTAAATGCCAAATCGCAGATTTGGCTAAGGAATAAACCGAAACTTATCGTATTTTTATACGCTACGTTTCTTATACTAAACGTTGTAGCACATTTAAGAAAAAAAAACTTATGGAGGACATTTATAAAAAATTTACAGTATCTGTACTTCCCCAAAAAAAAATTGAAGAAAGATATTTTGGTAAAATTCCTAAACAACTTGAAATTAATTATGGTGAATGGGAAATATACTGGGCTAATTATGACGAAGAATTGGATAATGAACCAGAATTTGAAGATGCTATTTCAACCAAATGGTGGAAAGAATATTACATTGATATTGAGGAATTAAAAATTGAACTTGATAAAATTACTTTAGACATAAATTTTGATAATAAAAATGTGCACAATGTCAAATTAAAATATAGTAAACAAGAAAATTTTATAGAAAACTTTCAGTTTAGTATTGATTTAATAGATACAGATTTTAATTTTTTAAATTCACTGTTGGAACTTTGCAATCAATACGAATGTCTTTTAATGGACAAAAACAATGGAAATCTATGTAATCCTAATATTCGTGAATTAGCAAAATTAATTGAGAAATCTAATAGGAAAAAGTTTTTAAAAAATCCGATAGAATTACTTGAGAATATGAAATAAAAACGTGCTACAACACCGTGTATAATTAATTGCTTTTTCGAGCTTACTTACGAAAATCCCTTCGGATTTTTTATGTCGTGAGTATTTGTTAACTTAGTCGCTTAACCACGCAACTAACCATACACAATCACGTTAGCGCACATTGCTCACTCAGCTCAAAAAAATAATAAACCTTCTCAAAGTATTTTAAAAATAATTCCTAAAACTTACTCAATTGATTTTTGACAAATCAAAACGCAACTGTTACCTAAGTCTTATTTTACTCTCGAAAACTAAAATTAAATAAAAAATTAAACCGACTTCTGACAAAATAATACGCAAAGTTTACGCGCAAATGACTTAACTCTTGCGTTTAAAAAATTCTGACTCTTGCGAAACAATACGCAACTGTTGCTTCGGACTTTTCTTTGTTCCTTAAAAAGCATATTGAAATACTCTTGTGAGAAAAACATAACAACGTGCGCTAACATTGTATAAAAATAATGCGTAATTTAGTGCCTAATCAAGAGTAAATGCGCGTTTGCATGCATCTGATTTTCCTTCGGAAAATCCTCGCACTCAAACTACGCACTATTCTTATACGTAAACGTTGGCAACAATATGAACGAAGAACTATTTTCAAAAATTGAATCTTTTCAGAATTTACTGATTGACTTTGCAACTGGTGGAGATTGGGATGAAGAGAACTACTCTAAAACAAGAAAAGAATTACTTGACAATGAAATAATTTCAAATGAAATTCCAGACTTCATAAAAACGACAAGAACAGCGGAACAATTTTGGCATTTCATAAAACAAGTTAGCTCGAACTATGCTGGCAGAAGAATGTTTTTATGGGATTCTTTTTCTAAACTTCTTGATATTGCAGAAAAGAACAAATCAACACCTGGAGAAAATTCTATTTCTGAAAAATTAAAAAGCATAAATGAAATTTATATTAAACAAGAGTGGGATAAAGCTTTAAAAAGAAAAACGATAGACCCTGAAGGAGCAATTACGACAAGTAGAACTTTAATCGAAACAGTTTGTAAGCACATTTTGGAAGATAAAAAGATTGAATATTCAGACAGTTTAGATTTACCAAAATTATATAAATTAACAGCTAAACAACTAAATTTAGCACCAGACCAACATACTGAAAAAATTTTTAAACAAATATTAAACGGTTGCCAATCTGTAGTGGAAGGATTAGGAGGAATTAGGAATAAATTAAGTGATTCTCACGGAAAAGGAATAGCAAAGACTAAACCGAGTGAAAGACACGCTGAATTAGCTGTTAATTTAGCTGGAGCAATGACACTTTTTTTATTTGAGAGTTCAAAAAAATAAATACTGTTGCCAACACCGTGTATAATTAATTGCTAGGTTCTAGCCTACTTGCGAATATTCCTGCGGAATATTCACGGGTTCGTAAAAGTTTGCTAAATTAGTTGCTGAACCACGCAACTAACCATACACAAGACCGTTGTATGCAATTTGACAACCAATGAACAAAGGATTAAAATATGGGCTTCTAATTTTCGGAATTGTAATAATTACAGTTGTCGGATTTATTGGATTTGGACTTTACTCATTGGAAATTGAAGACCATTATGGCGACCTGAAAGAGCTATATTATGATTCAAAAAGTGGAGATATAATACTGAATAAATCTACTTCTGAATTTGGAATAATCGAAAAAAACTGGAAACGCATAAATATCAGAACTCAAAAAAAAGATTCTACGGATTTATATAATTGGGTTTATCAAAACGGAATTGAAACCAAAGCGGAAATTTACAGACCGATAATTGAAACAGAAAACATAAATAACTTAGGTTATTCAGAGGTTGTTGACAAAATAAATGCTTCTGAAATGACTTTTATAAACGGAAATAAAAAAGAATAAAAACTGCATACAACACCGTGTATAATTAATTGCTTCATTGAGCTTACTTGCGAAAATTCCTGCGGAATTTTCACGGGTTCGTAAAAGTTTGCTAACTTAGTTGCTAAACCACGCAACTAACCATACACAAACACGTTGTAAACAATTGCTCACGAATCTCAAAAAAGGAAAAAAAATTAAGTTATAAAGTATTTGAAAAGCAAGAAAATTCTGGCTGTTTAGTTTTAATTATTATAACAATTTCTTTATTTTCGATTTTCAAAAATTATAATTTAAAATGGCAAAATTTTTAAACACAAGAAAAGCTGTATCTGAAATAGAAGACTTAATCCGGAATGCAGAAGCAAGATTAATTTTGATTTCACCTTACCTTAAATTATCAAAAGATTTTAAAGAATTACTTACATATAGAAATAGTAAGGATAAAATAACAACAGTAATTTTTGGAAAGCAAGAACTGAATCCGCACGAAATGAAATTTCTTCAAGGATTAAGATTTGTGATTTTAAAATATAATCAGGACTTACACGCTAAATGTTATTTGAATGATGACAAAATGATTATTACATCTCTCAATCTATATGAATTCTCAATGAATAACAATAAGGAAATGGGAGTTTTAGTGGACTTGAATGACGAATCGGATAAGGAATTATTTGAAGATGCTTATAAAGAAATAGATTTTATAGACGAAACCAGCGAAAGGTTTGAATTTACGTCAATTCCGGAAGTTACAAAAAGAGAAAAAAAAGAAACAGAAACGCAACCGAAAATTGCGAATTCTTCAAACTCAAAACTTCTAACAACGAAAGAATTATCACAACTAACTGGCTTGAGTAGTCGAAAAGTCAATAGTTGGCTAACAGATAACAAATTGATGTATAAAAAAGAAGATGATTGGACTACAACGAAACGTGGAAAAGAAGTTGGCGGAATTGAAAAAAGAGGTCAATATGGACAATTTGTAATTTGGCCAGAAGAAATAGCAAAACAGATAACGAAATAAAAACTGTTTACAACACCGTGTATAATTAATTGCTTGGTTCTTCCCTACTTGCGAATATTCCTTCGGAATATTCACGGGTTCGTAAAAGTTTGCTAATTTAGTTGCTTAACCACGCAACTAACCATACACAAAACCGTTGGCAGCAATGCGTGTGCGGCAAAGTCCAACTCTAAATTGGAACTTATACAAATCTAAATTTTGAGAATAAAATAAAATTGGAATTTCAAAACGTTGGAATGAAAATCACAACGCAGGAATTAAGCAGAACGGAAAATTACGGTTGAAAAAATAGCTACATCGCAATAAAAAAGCCTAGTTACTTTTTCGCTATTTTTTTTTTTGACTATTAAGTAAGTAAAATCAGAAAAAATGGAGTCGGAAATTTTAATTTCTTGCGGAACTAAATTGGAATAATTATCTAATTCATTAAACACGAGAACTGAAATTTGATAAGTTTCCTAGATATTAAAAATATAGCGCAGGATATACAAGCTGTGTGGAAAATGCGTGTCTGATTAGCAACAACGCAGGATTAAAAAAATAAGCACGGCTGCCAACACCGTGTATAATTAATTGCTTTGTTCTTCACTACTTGCGAATATTCCTGCGGAATATTCACAGGTTCGTAAAAGTTTGCTAACTTAATTGCTAAACCACGCAACTAACCATACACAACAACGTTACCTGTAAGCTAAAAAATCATTAGTTATATTTTAATAATTATTGAATAAAATTGAATCTATGAATATTTATGATTTGCATAAAGAATTCCTAAACAAAAAACTGAATTACAGTCAGGCTGAACAAATTCTTCACTCTTTTAAAAGAGAAAAAAGATTTGAAGTTTTTATCGCTTTATATAATGCAACTTTAAAAAAGGAACCTAAACTTTCATTTAAAGTTTTTAGGGAAGCTTATTGTGCATCTGATAATATCTATGAAAAAATTAAAAATAGTTCTTTCTCATTTAATCTTAAAGATTTTCTTGAAAACACTCTAAATAATTGTGTCAATTTTAGAGAATTGAGTAACTCTTATGAGAAGGAATTTTATGAAAAACTCGAAAATAATTTTATAATTTATCGAGGCGTAAATCAGAATGAATATGAAAGTGAAAATTTTGGAATAAGTTGGAGTTTATCTATAGAAGAAGCAAAAAAGTATATTTGCTTCGGTCCGAATAAAATTGAAAATGGAAAAGGAGGAATATTAAGTAAAGAAATCGAAAAAAATGATATAATTACAAATTTTTCTGTTTTTGAAAATATACATTCAGAGCCAAAAAATGAGATAATTTATATCAATAACGGTTTAAAGCCAAAATATGAAAAAGTAAGTAAATGTTGAATTTTAAAAAAAATGAAACTTAAATACTTTAATATTTGAATTGTAACTTGAATAAAGCCTACAGGTAACACCGTATATAATTTATTGCTAACTTTTTGCTTACTTGCGAAAGTCCTCGCAGACTTTCTTGGTCGGTAATTATTTACTAAATTAGTTGCTTTAAACACGCAACAAACCATATACAACAACGTTAGCAACAATTAAATGAAAACGAAATACTTAACATTATTAATTATTTGCTTACTGAATTTTTCGTGTTCAAAGAATTGTATTTTGAATTATGAAATTGTAGAAACAAAATATGAAATTCCTTTTTATAGTTCTCAAAACGAAATTCTAAAACAGTCTGAAAATACAGATTATAAAAGATACGAATTGATAAATGTTTATGAATCTGAAATTCCTTACATAATGGAAATTCTGAATTCTCAAATATCTGAAACTCGAAATGCGACTAATAACATTGTAGAAAACTTATGTGATTATAGTGTTCAAATTGCTGGAATTTATGACAGAAAGGAAAAGGTTAAGAAAATTTACCTGAATTTCGAATGTGGATTTATTGATTTTAAAGAAATTAATGAAAGTGAGGAATATATGATTGGTTTTGACGGAAAAGAAACGAAATTTAGTCACGTATTAGATGGAGGAGATTGTTATTTTCAAGCGGAAATAAATACTAAAACGAATAAATTTAGAATTATAATTGTAAATGGAGAAGCATAAAAACTGTTGCTAACACCGTGTATATTTTATTGCTTTCTTTTAGCCAATTTACGAAAATCCTCGCGGATTTTCTATTCAGTATTTATTTGCTAAATTTACGCTAAACCAACGCAACAAAGCATACACAAACACGTTAGCATTAATACACAACGCAACCAAGCTAAATGAAAATAACAGACTTTTTGAATAACGATTTTTTTAATCTACCAAGGGTTCAAGGTCCAAAAGAAGATTATAAATTATTTGTAAATCGGATTTTTAAAGAATTTTTAGAAAAACTAGAAAGTATTGAATATTTTGAAGACGTATCATTTGATATAAACACAATAAAGGAACGTCAAAATCATTTAGTAGAACAATTAAAATCTGCTATTTCAAATTATTATGCAGGAAAACCAGCGTCAGCACTTTCTGAATTAGAAAAAGGATTAAATAGCAATCTAAAAAACTTTGAGGAAATACTAAACATAAGAGAATTTCATTCAAATACAGATTTTTATAGAATTAGAATTCATAAACTAAATTTCCCTCTCAAACCTGAAAACTTTTTTCACATACCTTTTGACTTAAGAGGTAAAATAAAAACTCAAAGATTTAGTATTCCAGGATTTCCATCACTTTACCTTGGAAACTCATCGTATGTGTGTTGGGAGGAATTAAATAGACCAAATTTAAATGACTTTCAAATCGTCAGACTTAAGAATACTGAACTTTTAAAAGTAATAGATTTATCACCACCAAAAGGTGGCAATAAATCGCCATATGAATATTATAAATATTTAATGATATGGCCACTTGTCTTTGCGTGCTCTGTTCGTGTAAGGAATTATGAGGACTATTTTAAACCTGAATATATAATACCACAATTACTATTACAATGGGTTAGAAAAGATAATAGAATAGATGGAATTTCATATCAAACAACTCATATCAATTTTAAAGATTCTTTATCAAAAGGAGAATTTCTAAATATTGTTTTACCTGTAAAAGAAAACAAGACAAGAGGTTTATGTTCTGAATTAGAAAACAAATTTTTGATGACAGAATCAACATCTGTACAGTTAAATCAATGTTCTACTAGTGGATTAATTGATGGAGGTGGTGTTTTAAGATATAGCAATAGAAATGTTCGAGAAATTGAATTGATAAAAGGAGTCCCAACCAATTATGACATTTCAATATTTGGAGAGTTAGAGGAAGTTCTTTCGAAAATGGAATCTAAAAAAATTATAAAATAAAAAAGTACTAATGCTAACAACGTGTATAATTAATTGCTTTGGTCGTTGCCTACTTGGAAAATTCCTTCGGAATTTTCTCGCGTTCGTTTTTGTTTACTAAATTAGTTGCTTAAACACGCAACTAACCATACACAAAACCGTTAGCCATAATGTGAAACCAACGCCATAGATGATTTTAATTTTTCTTTTTTTAACCTTAATTATTGTGCTTTTCTATCCTATTGTCGGATTTAAAATGTTCAAGTCTCTTAAGAAAAAGAATAAGCCGAAATTTTATCGACTTTCTATCATATTATTAATTCTGATTTTGATTCCTTGCTTTTTCTGGAAATTACTACCTGGCTCTGACTTTTTTTGGCAACCTATAGAAAACGCTCAAGAAAAAAACTATAATCTTGAATTAACCGGATTTGAATATAATGATGGAGATTTGATATACGAATACGAAACTGAACGAGCTTTTAATGGAGATGGATATTCGATTTGGATTTATAAAATCGACGAAAAAACTGCCGAATATTTCAAAAACCCAAATGAAGAGTTTTTTACCAAATATCCAAAAACCGATTTCAGAAATGATTGGGAATCTGAATTTTGGAAACGTACACCTTTTGACCAAAAAGAACAGAAATTTTTAGACTTTGCACATAGCACTCTTGATGAACTGGATTTTGAATTAGAGGATTTACTCAACGAAAATGGAAATTATTATGCTTATGAATACTATATGCACAGTTTTGGAATTGGAAATATTGATTTTTACATAATCTGTCCGAATCGAAAGTTGATAGTTAAGATAAATAGCAATACGTAAATAAACACTATGGCTAACACCGTGTATAATTAATTGCTTCGTTTCTGATCATCTGGAATATTCCTGCGGAATATTCTCAGGTTCGTGGGTTTTTGTTAACTTAGTTGCTCAACCACGCAACTAACCATACACATCAACGTTGTAACACATTTGACCAAACCAACGAAATTTGAAATTAACTAAAAAACATTTGGGTATTTATAATATCTACGAAGGAAAAAAATCCACGTTAGAAAATGTTGGAACTCAAAAGGAAAAGGAATTATTTCAAAACGGAGAATTTGAGAAAATAACAGAACTAATACAAACTGAATACAAAATAAAAAAGAAAGAACTTTCAGAATCAGAAATACTAAATCACAAATCTGAACTGAATGTAATACTGGATAGTAATTGGAATAAAAAGTTATTGAAATACTTATCGAAAAAGTATTGTGAACCTGAAAAAGAACAAAGCACTTTTGACTCAATTATGTCAATACTTTGGGCAATTTTTAGCTAAATCGATTTTATGAATAGAAAAATAAAATGGACAAAAGGTATGTCTCTAATCAGTTTTTTACTTGTCCTTTTGATTTTCATAGTTGATAATATCAAAGAGCCTTTATTTGGATTAAAAGACGGTTATGCACCACATAACTTTGGATTGAATTTATTCATAATTGGACCTTCAATGTTATTATCACTTATTTTAAGCATAATAGTCATAATCAGAATTTTTAAAAACTGGAAAGTATGGTCAAATTCAATGAACAAGTATTTATTTATTGGACTCGCTCTACCTGCAATAATAATTTACATTGACTTATTAATTAGATTATTTTAAAATTAAAAACGTGTTACAACACCGTGTATAATTAATTGCTTGGTTCTAGCCTACTTGCGAATATTCCTGCGGAATATTCACGGGTTCGTAAATGTTTATTAACTTAGTTGCTTAACCACGCAACTAACCATACACAAAACCGTTGGGCAACATTTGAGAATGACCGAAATAAAATTTTACAAATCAAAAAAAAGAGCAATTAGTATGATGCTATTATGCTCAATTTTTGTGCTACTAGGAATTTGGCTACTTCCGAAAGAACCGCTTATTGGATGGAGTTGTATCGGATTTTTTGGACTTGCATATCCACTCGGAATTTATAATCTGATTGATAAAAAACCAATGATTATTATAAATGAGGTCGGAATATATGACCGTAGCGCGAATCGTGACTTTATAAATTGGGAATTAATACACGATGCTTATCCGATTAACATTAGTGGACAAAAATTCATTTGTTTGATAATTGATGAAAAATTTAAACCTTCTAGAAAAAAAGGAGTGATTTATAAAAGTGCTGTAAAACTGAACGAAGCAATTGGAGCGCAAGAATTGAATATACATTTAGGTCAAATTAAAAAAATTGATGAAATCAAGCTGACTGAATTTATACTTGAAATGTCAAAAGCTGATAAAAACACTAAAACGGAATTAATAAAAACGTTGCCCAACACCGTATAAAAATAATTGCGGTTTAGTGCTTAATCAAAGGTCGTTGCGTGTTTGTAACGTCTGATTTTCCTTCGGAAAATCCTCGCATACAAACCCGCAACTATTCTTATACATAAACGTTGGCATTCATTGACAAAAAAACTCAAAATAAACGAATTAGGAAAAAATAATGAAAAGATTAATAATTTTACTCATACTTTCTATTTCAATTTGTGCTGGAGAAATATTATTATTGATTGACTTATTTCCTCAAACAGGTTTAGCAAGAATGCTTTATGTTCCATTCTATATAATTCTAATGATTTCATTAACAATTATACTTTTTAGGAAAATAAAAAACAAAGGAAAAAATGAGCAAATAATATATTGGATAATTTTTCATTTTTTAATTTTTAACTTTATTATTTGGTCTTGGCCACAAGATGGAAGAAGAGTTAACGTAATTGGAGAATTTTATAGTAAATTTTCATAAATAAAACGTTTGAATTTAAGCAAACTATGAAATCTACAACAAAGGAATTATTATTCAAAATTTGAATTTAACAAGTTGTGGAATTGCTCACTCAACCGGAATTGAAAAAGTTTGCGGAATAAATCGCTGAATGAATTCACTCAAATGCTGAAAAAACAAAAAAAGAATTAACCAGAATAAGAATAAGTCGGAATAAAAAAACAACGAAATGCCAACACCATATATAATTTATTGCTGGCTTTTTGCCTACTTACGAAAGTCCTCTCGGACTTTCTTGGTTGGTAATTATTTACTAAATTAGGTGCTTAAACCACGCAACAAATCATATATAAACACGTTACCCAACATTTGCCAAAAACTATGATAAACTTAAATAGTGATGAATTTAAAATTAATCATTGGGGAATATTATACTATTATGATGATGACCTTGACAATCTGCTAATAGCGGAAAGGAAACTTATAGAAAATTCCGAAAAATATAGTAAAACATTAATTAAAGAGTTTCAAGCTAAAGTTGAAAATGATGCTGAATTACAAGCTAAACCAAAAAATTATGAAGAAGGCTCAATGCAAGCTCAATACTATGGACATTACTATGGTGATACTGAAAAGATAAATAATCAAATATTACAGAATTATAGAAAAGCGTCATTGCTTTCTATTTTTTCTATTTTGGAAGGACAATTAAAGCTTATTTCAAAATTAGTTGAAGATGAATTTGACTTCAGCGTAAAAACAAAACATATTACTGGAGGTGATTATATTCATAAATATTGGTTATATCTGACAAAGGTTTTTGAATTAAATCCAGCGAATGTTCAAGACGAATATAATCTGATAAGACAACATAAATACGTTCGGAATAAAATTGCTCACAGCAATTCCGAAATTGATGAAAATAAACTGCAATTTGTTGAACAGACAAATGGACTATCAGTAAGAAAATTCGGAAATGACAATATTCTTGAAATAAGTAATGATGAGTATGTGACTGAAATTTTGAATTTAATTAAAACTTTTTTTAATAAATTAATTAAAGATGTTGATAGAAGATATGGTGAAATAAAAAACGTTGGGTAACACCGTGTATAATTAATTGCTAGGTTCTTGCCTACTTGCGAAAATTCCTGCGGAATCTTCACAGGTTCGTAAAAGTTTACTAATTTAGTTGCTTAACCACGCAACTAACCATACACAAAACCGTTGCCCACAATTTGAAAAAACATCATCGAAACATATTAACCTTTATTTTATTTATGGGATTTTTAAGTAAAATCTTCGGACAATCTGAACCGAAAAATGATTATCAACCTGATTGGACATTTTACTTTTCGAATGTAAATGACAAATTAAGTTCAATTGCAACCGATTTGAATTTAATGAATGTTGCACCAATAAAAGGACAAGAAAATGTAGTTTATGTTTCAATCAAAATGCCTAATCCAAAAGATAATGGATTGTCGAGTAACGAAGATGCGGATGAATTATGGAAAATTGAAGACGTAATAATAAGCGGATTTGATAAAATAAATCTGAATTACACTTTTGCAGGTCGACTGACTTCTAACGGATTTCGAGATTTGTACTTTTTTGGAGAAAACACGATTTTAATGGAAAAAGAAGTCTCATCTGCAATGACCCAGTTTCCGAATCACAAATTTGACTTTGGACATAATGAAGATAAAGAATGGAACGGATATTTTGACTTTCTATATCCTTTGCCAAGACAAATGCAAATAATCCAAAACAGAAGAGTTCTCGAACAATTAGAAAAAGGTGGAGACAAACTAACGAAAGAAAGAGAGGTTTTTCATTGGGTTTATTTTAAAACTCAAAATGAAATTGACCAATTTGAGAAATTTACAAATGATTTAGGTTTTAAGACAAAAAATAAAGGAAAAACAGAACAACCGAACGAATATAAATTTGTTATTCAAATATCACGAATTGACAAAGTTGGTTATGACGAAATAGATGAATATACATTGGAATTATGGCAAAAAGCATCTGAATTAAATGGAGATTATGATGGTTGGGAAACATCAATCGAGGAATAAAAACTGTGGGCAACACCGTGTATAATTAATTGCTTTGTTCTTCCCTACTTGCGAAAATTCCTGCGGAATTTTCACGGGTTCGTGAAAGTTTGCTAACTTAGTTGCTTAACCACGCAACTAACCATACACAAAACCGTTGTGCGTCATTAAAACAAACCCTTGAAATCAGAATGAAATTATTAAATACAATCGAAATTGAACCTTGGGATTATGCGAAAAACGAATATGAATCACCTTCTGTTTCGAAAGCTGAAAACCCAAAAGGCTGGAGCGATTTCTGGTACAAATGTATTTCTGATAGTAATTTACAAGACTTACAACCGATTGAACTTGGCTCATACTTGGTTGACATAAATAAAATCGGAGAACCTGAATTAAAAACCATTATTGAAAAAGAACTTAAGGACGTTGATTTGTCAGATTATCAAGAATACGTTGGACAAATAATTGGCGGAATTGTAGTTTTAGAAAATGAAATGATAATACTTGAACCAACTTGTTGCGGAGATTTATCTGATATTCAAAACTGGGAAGAAGTTGGAAATACGGAATTAAATAAATGGACTCAATTATGGATTGGACATCCTTGGGTTTTCTACAAAAGAACTGACAATTACATTGCAATATCCGATTACACTGATTACAATTTAGAAGACTTTAAAAATATATCGGAAAAACATAAGCTTTCAGAACAAGAGCTTTTGTCTGAAATTAAAACAAGTCGGAAAAGCCAAATCGAATTTAAAAACCGAATAAGTAAAATTTTAAAAGAAATGGAAATTAATAATGCTAATGAAATTGCTAAATTGATGACCGGTAATAAATAACGAACGCACAACACCGTATATAAAAAATTGCTGGTGTTATACTAAAACAAAGGTCGTTGCACGTTTGCTACATCTGATTTTCCTTCGGAAAATCCTCGAACGCAAACACGCAACTTTCCATATACAAACACGTTGTGCGTAAGCTAAAAAAACCACGAATTCGAATGAAAAACATTGAATTTAAAGTTGGAATTGTTCCAAAGACATCTGAAATAATTGAGGTTTATGATAGTTCAGGAATAAATAGGCCAACAAAAGATAGCGAACGAATTACGAAAATGTATGCAAATTCAAATCTGATTATAACTGCGTGGTTGAATAATGAACTTATTGGAATCTCACGTTCAATAACTGATTTCTGTTATGCATGCTATTTGTCGGATTTAGCTGTGAAAAGTGAATACCAAAAAGAAGGAATTGGAAAACGACTAATTGAATTGACTGAAAGGGAAATCGGAATAGAAACTGCGCTGATTTTACTTTCGGCACAAATTGCGATGGAATACTATCCGAAAATTGGATTTGATAAAATTGACAATGGATTTATAATTCGTCGGACAAAATAAAAATTAAACGGTATTGAATAATAAAACGCATAAAGCCTACGCACAACACCGTATAAAAATAATTGCGGTTTAGTGCTTAAACAAAGGCAATTGCGTGTTTGCCTGCATCTGATTTTCCTTCGGAAAATCCTCGCATACAAACCCGCAACTATTCTTATACATCAACGTTGGCAAACATATAAAAAACCGACTAATCGAAATTTTAAAACATAAATGAATCAAATATTAATACAATCAATTGTTCCGATACTCTTATTAATTCTTGGAGGAATTGGATGGTTGTATAAGCACGAAAAAGAAAAACGATTAGAAGTTGAAAAACAATTGTCGGAAAGAAAATATGATGTTTATATCAGACTATTAACTGTTTTCTTTGACATTCTTAAACAAGTTAAAAAAGGACAAAAAACCAGCTCTCAAAAGCTAATAGATAAAATGATTGACATCAAGAAAGAACTTATCATATTTGGGAGTGACGGAGTTCTTAAATCATTTTTTCACTGGGAAAAAGTCGCAGATGGAAAAGAAAATTTATTAGCATTAGCAACTTTGGTAATAGAAGTTAGGAAAGATATGGGAAATGCAAAAACTGAAATTAAAACCATTGATTTTCTCAAATCTTTGGTGCAGACGGAAAGTGACTTTGAAGAATTAAAAGAACAAGGATATAGACTTGAATAAATACGATTTGCCAACACCGTGTATAATTAATTGCTTCATTGAGCTTACTTGCGAATATTCCTGCGGAATATTCACGGGTTCGTAAAAGTTTGCTAACTTAGTTGCTTAACCACGCAACTAACCATACACAAACACGTTGGCAATAATAATGAGACAAACTTTTAGCATATTAATAATCGTTGTGATTTCAATCAATGGATTTGCTCAATGCGATGATATTGAAAAATTGGAATTAGGCGGAACTTATTCTTCTAGAACTCGAAACTATATTCCTTTTGAAATAAAGCATAAAGATAAAATAGAAAAAGAAGACACTTTTTATCCATACGACATAAAGCATATTGAAAAATATTCTGATTTTATTCTGCTTAAAGCCAAAGAGTATATTGTTGAACGCTCTAATATTGACTTTTATAATAAATTAGAAATGGGACAATTTCAGGTAAATTACCCAAAATCTGTAAAAGCAAAATATGGCAAAGAAAAATTATACAAATTATCGAATTACAAAGTAACCTATTGGATTCTTCATACTTATCGGAATAACGGTTTTGAATATGCATTTGGATTGGAATTCGACAAAGATGGAAAAATGATTTCTGAAAACGAATTCCCTGATTTCTCACTCAATCCTGAATTTGAAAAACTGAACGAACCTTGCCTTGCGCTAAACAAAGTCAAATCTGATGAGAGATTTAAGGACAAGAAAATCGAATTTATTGAATTGGCGTATCTTGACGAGATTAATTCATTTTGTTGGTTAATTAAAGAAAAGACAGACCAACCAAAGGAATTAGGCTTAAATCATTACGAAATTGAATTATTTTATGTCAATGCCAACACAAATAAAATAGAGCTAATTAAAGAACAAAATGGAACCATAATAGCTTGTGGATTTGAAAAACCGAAATTTGTAAAAAATAAAGATTGAACAAAATTACTATTGCCAACACCGTGTATAATTAATTGCTTGGTTCTAGCCTACTTGCGAATATTCCTGCGGAATATTCACGGGTTCGTTAAAGTTTGCTAACTTAGTTGCTTAACCACGCAACTAACCATACACAATCACGTTGGCATTCATTGACAAAAAAACTCAAAATAAACGAATTAGGAAAAAATAATGAAAAGATTAATAATTTTACTCATACTTTCTATTTCAATTTGTGCTGGAGAAATATTATTATTGATTGACTTATTTCCTCAAACAGGTTTAGCAAGAATACTTTATGTTCCATTCTATATAATTCTAATGATTTCATTAACAATTATACTTTTTAGGAAAATAAAAAACAAAGGAAAAAATGAGCAAATAATATATTGGATAATTTTTCATTTTTTAATTTTTAACTTTATTATTTGGTCTTGGCCACAAGATGGAAGAAGAGTTAACGTAATTGGAGAATTTTATAGTAAATTTTCATAAATAAAACGTTTTAATTTAAGCAAACTATGAAATCTATAACAAAGGAATTATTATTCAAAATTTGAATTTAACAAGTTGTGGAATTGCTCACTCAACCGGAATTGAAAAAGTTTGCGGAATAAATCGCTGAATGAATTCACTCAAATGCTGAAAAAACAAAAAAAGAATTAACCAGAATAAGAATAAGTCGGAATAAAAAAACAACGAAATGCCAACACCATATATAATTTATTGCTGGCTTTTTGCCTACTTACGAAAGTCCTCTCGGACTTTCTTGGTTGGTAATTATTTACTAAATTAGGTGCTTAAACCACGCAACAAATCATATATAAACACGTTGGCATTCATTGCGGAACGCACTCTGAATCGAAAAATCTGAATTCAAAAAAAATAATGAAAACAAAAAAAGAAAATTATCCTATTTACTCAATAGTTCTTTTAGTTTTCGGGTGGTTATATTTTTTCATCATTAGTTACTTAAATGAAATCGATTTTCAAGAGCAATTTATAGACGGAATCTTAATTCCTTTTGCAAGGTTAGGAAAATATGACACAATTTGGTTTAAATTAATTGCTGTCGGATTTGGAATGATTAGTTTATACTTTAGTTTTAAAAGTAAACCGTTGATTCAAAAAAAGTTAAGAATATTTTTGATTTTATTGTCAGTACTATTAATAATTATGAGCATTGTTGCTTTTCCGAATTTAATATTCCTTTATTGGATTTAGAAACTGAACTGTATGTGGAATTTAGCAAGTTGTGGAATTGCTCACTCAATTGGAATTGAAAAAGTTTGCGGAATAAAACGCTGACTGAATTCACTCAAACGCTGAAAATTGGAAAACGGAATTTAGTCGAATAATTAAAAACCTGAAAAAAACAACGAAATGCCAACAACGTGTATAATTAATTGCTTTATTCTTCTCTACTTGCGAATATTCCTGCGGAATATTCACGGGTTCGTAAAAGTTTGCTAACTTAGTTGCTGAACCACGCAACTAACCATACACGTATTCCAAGATCAAATCCTAGTAATATTTAGTTTTTTTTAGGCTGCATATTGCTGAAGAACGACATAAGGTGTTCCTCTTTTTACTACGGCAAACGCTCTAGCTATCAACTTATTTCTAACATTATTTATGGCCAGCATTTTATCCTTCCCCTCTGCTAATTTTCTATTGTAATATAATCGTAATTCACTATCATGTTGTATTGCTGAAACACTTGCCATACTTAGCAAACTCTTCATTTTTCTATCACCTAAATAATGGCATTGCTTTCTTTTGTAAATACTAGTGCCTGAGCGATGTTCAAATGGTGCTGTACCACAATAACTAGAAAAGGCACGCCAACTAGCAAAACGTGTAAAGTTACCTGTGTGGTAGATAAGCTGACAGGCAACAACTAATCCAATACCTTTAAGACTTGTTAGCAATTCATAATTCTTACTCATCAGTGCATCAGAAGATATAATCTCTTTTATACGTTCCTTTATCGATTTAACTTGCTTTTCTTGGTAATCAATACTACGTTTTAAGACAATACAACCTGTGTCTGTTGTGGGACTAGATAAAAGTACTTTCATCTCTTTTAATGTCCCTTTTAAGCCTGCATTGTTTCTAACCAGTAGATCCCGTAACGCTAGCAATCTACCTAATTCTAAATGAGACTTACTCTTAACTTGACTTGGTTTTAATTCTTCCCGGTAAAGCCAAGCGTAACGAGCTATTAATGCCGCATCTAATTTGTCAGTCTTTTCTTTAACGATACCTGAACTACGCTTAATCTTTAATGGACTTTCTTCTACATAAATAATCTTTCGACTATCTAGATACAGCGCTAATTTTAACGAATAATAGCCTGTATTCTCAAAACAGTAAAAAACATCAACTCCTTTTGTAGTTTTTAAAACCCATTTTAATAAGCTTTTATATCCTACAATATCGTTAACAAACTCCCTGTGTACTTGAGATTGGTAACAATAAGCATCTAGTGTTTTTTTTGAAACATCGATTCCAACGACTTCTTTGTAATTTTTCATATTTTTACAATTAAAGTTTATAATTATGTTGCTTTAACTACTTCCTTTATCGGGAGTTAATACTCCTGGTATTCCAAATGGTTCTTGGCAACTTTATAGAAAGAGAGGACTCGTACGTGTAAGGGATCACTAATCTAAAACACGTTATAGTTCTCCTCTTTTTCTATATAAAGATATTTATTACAAACTAAAGAAACACGTTGTAAGCAATTAACCAAAAGCACCTCACAAGCTGAATGAAACATTATCTACCAGAAGAACTTGACATTAAAAATGGGTCTGAAAGTGAACAAATAAGAACAAGAAAAATATTTGACGACCTTAAAGAGAGAGCTCTCAATGGAAAATTTCTCTTGGAACGAGAAAAAGAGTTCTTATGTATGGGACTGAATCTTACAATACACGAAAGCGATGGTAGGCCTGAAAATTTCGATTTTTGTAATGATTATATTTTCCGAGAATTATACTTAACATATTTCCATAATAATCTTGCTGGACCATTTCATAAAGCGAAAAAAGGTAAAATAGTAGAAGTCTCACAAAGAGAACAAATAAAAGACTTTAAAAGACTTCAGTCTATTTCAAATCAATGGTATAAACAAATTGAAATTACAAATCATAAAGACCAAGTATTACAAGAATTAGCTATTGAGACAAGAAAAGACTTAAAAGAACTCGATAAAAAATATCCGAGATTAATTAGAAGATTTCGAGCAAAGCAAGATAAATATAGGTTGCAAAAAGACAAGATAATTTTACAATCTAAATTTCTTTACCATATGATTAAGTCAATGAAACAAGACTATGACCAATCAGAATTTGAAATACCTTTCTCTGGTCAAGTAGTCGAATTAACTGATTATTCATTGGTTCACATTACAAGTAGGCATTATGCAGAACCTATAAAGGATAAACCCGAAAAGTCATTTCACTACCAAAATTTTTACCCTAAAGAGTTACACATTGATTTAAGAAACATTCTGACTGAAATCGACAAACTTGGGCTAATTGACTTAAATCTAACTGACAACGTGGTTTTTGAATTTGATGGAGTCGTTTACCAATTATGGATTCAAAAAAGAACTAAACAAGTCAAAGGGCAAGGAAATGTTGAATTTAACCGAATTCAATCATTTTATCCAATTTATGACCAAGAGAAACTGTCGGAAATCAATACGAACTATGATAAAACAAAAATTAACGATAAATTAGAACTTTACGTAAAAAAATAACTGCTTACAACACCGTGTATAATTAATTGCTAGGTTTTTGCCTACTTGCGAATATTCCTGCGGAATATTCACAGGTTCGTAAAAGTTTGCTAATTTAGTTGCTTAACCACGCAACTAACCATACACAATCACGTTGGCAGTAAGTTGAACAGACATCTATGAAAAAAATTACATTTCTACTATTATTAGTAATTACATATTCTTGTAAACAAGAGAATGAACCATATTCGATGTATGGATTGTTAAATGAGGAATTTGTTTATTCAAGTGAAATGCTTAAAGTTCAAATTGCGAA
Source organism: Winogradskyella helgolandensis (assembly GCF_013404085.1). Lineage (NCBI taxonomy): Bacteria > Pseudomonadati > Bacteroidota > Flavobacteriia > Flavobacteriales > Flavobacteriaceae > Winogradskyella > Winogradskyella helgolandensis. The sequence goes on from NZ_JABFHO010000001.1 coordinate 4,348,040, forward strand.
AAATCTAACAAATGACAATCTGATTAATAATGAATCTGCAAAAACTTATGACAGTTTGACAAGCGAATACTTAAAGTATTTGGACAACACCTACTCTGAATTAATTAATCATCCGAAAATAGAAAAAGATAGAAGTTACGATGGAGAATTTTCTAAAAAAGAATATATAAACGATTTATTTTTTACTGGAGACGAATACAATGAAAAAGGAACTGAATTCATTTCTAAATTGGAAAAATATCGAACTGAAATTTTAAAGTTGATTAAAGATAAAAATTTAGCTAAACGAGTAAATGTAACATTAAACACAATGTACATTCAAAATCGTGAAGGAACGAAAATTAAATATCTGAATTACATATACCAAGATATGCCCTTAATTAGCGTGTTGACACATATGAAAAATAAAGAAAAGTCGATTCTGGAATTTGAAAATGACTTTCTGAAAAACATACAACTGAAAAAACAAAAACCTACTGCCAACACCGTGTATAATTAATTGCTATGGCAAGTGCTTATTTGGAAAATTCCTTCGGAATTTTCTCTGGCAAGTTTTTGTTTACTAAATTAGTTGCTTAACCACGCAACTAACCATACACAACAACGTTGGCAACAAGCTGAAAACGAACTTATGGCTGAATACAAAAATCCGTTCTCGGACAGAAAACATTACCACGAACACGCTGAATGGATTGATGACCATTTAAGCAAATTCTTTGATGATAAGTTAGTTTCAGTTTTTCACGAAATCCCGACTTTGGATTTACATCTTGATGTTTATTTAATAAAACCTGAAAACTCGTCATTCAACATACTTTTGACTTCTGGAATGAGTACGTTAAAAATGAATGTTGACGAACAAGCAGAAAACCAAAAAGATTTGGAATTTGCCGAATTAATGATGCTTATTCCAAAAACTATTGAATTCGGACAAGTTTACTCTGGAGAAAATAAAAATGATTGGATTATTTCGATTCTTAAAAGAACTGCGAAATTCCCACACTTTTATGACACTTGGATTGGAATTGGACACACAATACAAGCAGAAGAAGATTTAACGCCTTACGCAACTGATACTGACTTTGTCGGAGCTTTAATTCTACCTTCTGTAACTTTCGATAAGGATTTTACCGAAATAAATAAAAACGGACGGAAAATAAATATATACAATGTGCTTCCACTCTATAAAAACGAGATGAAATTTAAAATAGAAAATGGATATAGTAAATTATTGGATTTATTAATTAAAGCGAATGGAAAGGAAGTTCTGGATTTGAATAGAGAAAATCTGATTTCAAAAAAGTCCGTTTGGAATAGAATATTTAAGAACTAAAAAAAGAAAAGCCAGTTGCCAACACCGTATATAATTTATTGCTAGTTCTAGCCTACTTACGAAAATCCTCGCGGATTTTCTATTCGGTTTTTATTTGCTAAATTACGTGCTAAACCACGCAACAAACCATATACAAACACGTTAACTACAAGCTGTCTCGCCAACTAACATTTTTCTTAAATTGAAACATCGTAAGCCCTAATTTGATTAATTACTCAGATGGATAATTAAATCTGAAAAGCATTACGCATTGCTTACGGTTTGACTTCATAAACCAAGAAAAATAGAATTTTAAAAGATAATTTAAAGAAACCAATTTTGAGCTTACTCTACTCTATTTGAAATTAAAACAACTAAGATAATTTTAGATTAAAAAGATCAATAAAGTAAATCAAGATTGAAAAGCTTGTGTTTATCGTTACGGTTGAACTGTACGCAGGAAAACCAATCTGAGCTAAACTGGATTCGCTAAACGGAGTAATACGCTTAAACCATTGCTAAAATTAGAATTCCTAAATTATATTTATTGGAAAATTTAAAAATCTGAAATCTGTATAAATAGAAAAAAAGCCGGTAGTTAACACCGTGTATATTTAATTGCTTGGTTTCTGCTTATCTGGAATATTCCTTCGGAATATTCTCAGGTTCGTAAAAGTTTACTAATTTAGTTGCCTAGCCACGCAACTAAGCATACACAAACACGTTAGCAGTTATATAAAAAAAACTCAGAGAATTCAAGAATAGATATGGATAAATTCAATATTAAAATTTTATCTCACGAATGGATATCGAATGAAAATACTGAAACCGATTTATGCTCTCACGGAAAACTTGAATTAACAATTGGAGAAGAAATAATATTAAATGAATCTGATGGAGATTGGACAATCAGTACATCTGTATTACAATTATTGAGATGTATTGAGCCAAATCCTGATACTGAAACTGATTTTAATCCAATTATGTGTTGTGGAATGTTATTAATGTTAGGTTGTCCAATTGGACTGTATTTTGATTTAAAACATAAAAACGGAAAAATAGTAATTAGAAATATCAAAAAACAGTATGGAACAAATGATAATGAACACGTTTTGTATCCTAAAATCGTTGCGGAAATTAATACGTCTGACTTTGCAATAAATATTTTGAATTTAGCAAAAGAAGTTAAATCATTTTTCAATAACGAGCCGAAAAAAAATCTTGATGATGATATGGATAAAGAACTTTGGGTTGAATTTTGGAATGAATTTAATGAGTTATATAAAAACGGAATTGAAAAATACAACTGCTAACACCGTGTATAATTAATTGCTTCATTGAGCTTACTTGCGAATATTCCTGCGGAATATTCACGGGTTCGTAAATGTTTATTAACTTAGTTGCTTAACCACGCAACTAACCATACACAACAACGTTGTAAGCAATTTAAAACAAGCACATTTGAAATTCGAAATACCCTTTAAATCTGACATTTATTTAAATCAAACTGAATTAATAATTCCATTGATTTATAAGCCATATCTGAACGACGCAAGGGAATCTTTAATTGTTGGTTTAATATCAACATTAATCGGAATTTCAATCATAATCGGAAAATCGTATCTCGGAATTGTTTTTATCATATTAGGAGTTTTTTACGTTGCTAAAGCATATCCGAAATTTCAATTATATAATAAACTCAAAAGCACATATTTTGAGAAAATAAAAGAAAAAATTGCGGAAGTGGAATCTGATTTTGGTAACGGAATATTTGAATTTAAAGACGAGTCTATAAAATACGTTGACAAAAATATAACGCGTGACATAAAATGGACTGAATTCAAAGGATTTAAGATAATGGACTCGAATTTAATTATGCCTTTGGAACCAGAAAAAGGAGATATAATGATAATTGGAGAAAATGAAGTTGGTAATGAGGATTTTAAAAAGATTGTCGAATTTGTAAAAACTAAACTTAAATAAAAACTGCTTACAACACGTTGTATAATTAATTGAGACTGAATTTCCTATGAGAAGAATATTTTTAATGACATTAATATTGAGTTTTACCTCATGTAATTTTGAAAAGAAACACGAAGCTTTAACTGAAAAAAAATGGATTTATATTGAAATTGGTCAAGATACTGACGCCAAATATGGTGAAATATCACTTGAACATTTAGACTTAATTAATAATAATGATAATAGTGAAAAAATAATAAAGATTTCCAATGCAAGGTACATTGACGAGCTTGACAGCATAGTTAAAAGAGTTTCAGAATACGATGAAAATAAAAGCGGTACATTTTTTTATAAAATAAAAACTATTGAATATTTAGAAGTTTTAAAAAAAGACCCTTTTGGAAACAAAGTCGAATTAGAAGAATAAAAAAAACAGCTTACAACAACGTGTATATTTTATTGCTAGTTCTAGACTGCTTACGAAAATCCTCGCGGATTTTCTATTCGATTTTTATTTGCTAACTTAGTTGCTCAAACACGCAACAAAGCATACACAAAACCGTTGTACAACATTTTGAAAAAAACTTTCGTAATCATATTGACCCTAATTGGAATTCTTGTTTTTGGACAAGAAAACAAAATGGCTGAAATTGATAATCAATCAAAATTAATCGATTCTGACACTGAATTAATCGAGTCAAATTTTGACTTGACTAATGAATCTAAATTAAGAGTTTGGCATAAGGAAAAACGAATTTTCAAAATAGTCCAAGAAATGAATGTTGATTATGGAGAAATAAAATCGGAAATCTTTTTAGTCGGAAATAAGCCAATTAAAATAATTGAATCTGAAAGCACGAATTTCTTTCTTACTGACTCTATTGCAAAAATTAAAGGTTACAGTATAGATATCGAAGAAAATTTCCGAGTTGTTTCATACATAACTAACTGGAATAAAAAACAAAGAGAACTAATCGTTTCTGGAGAACCAACTGAGAAAAAAAATATCTCTTACGAACTGAATAAATATGCTGGAATTATCAGAAAAGCCGAAAAATTAATTAATGAATAAAAAAAACGTTGTACAACACCGTGTATAATTAATTGCTTTTTTAGGCTTACTTACGAAAATTCCTGCGGAATTTTCTCTGGCAAGTAAAAGTTTGCTAACTTAGTTGCTAAACCACGCAACTAACCATACACAAACACGTTGTGCATAATTAAAAAAATGAATAGAACTTTAATAATATTCTTCTTAATTTCAATTTCTGCTATATCACAAAACAATCCAACAGATTTGAAAGAGTATGGTTTTTTTGGTAAAATCAAGAAAATGACGACTACAAAGTTTTCCGCTATGTTCAAAGACGGAGAATGGAAAATCGATTCAAATCAAATCCAATCAAAAATCATATTTGAATTTAACAAAGTTGGTAATATTGAACGAACTGTTGAATTCACTTATGATGAAAATAATCATATCACAAAAAACGTGTTTGATTTCAACTTTAAAAATGATAGAAAAGAACACTATATAAAATCTGATAGTACTGGAATTTTGGAAAGAGGAAAATATGATTGGTTATCACCTTATAAATATGAACTGATTTCTGTCGACAATAATGGAATAAAAAATGAAAGCTATTCTTACTTAAATAATGATTTTCGAGATATTAGCGGTGGAACTAAAAGATTTGAAAATGACTCACTTACTTTTGAATTCAAATACGTGAATACATTGGATAAAAATGGAGAAATTTTATTCTTGAATATGGATTATATTACAAGCGGATTTAATGATAAAATAGCCATTTCGGATAAAGAGTTTGACGAGCAAAATAATATGACCAAATTCTCATTGAAAAGTGTAGAATCTAATCAAGTTTATAGTTTTAATGTTCGAGAAATTGAGTATTACGAGTAAATAACTATGCACAACACCGTGTATAATTAATTGCTTTGGCAAGTGCTTATTTGGAAAATTCCTTCGGAATTTTCTCTGGTTCGTTTTTGTTTACTAATTTAGTTGCTTAACCACGCAACTAACCATACACAACAACGTTAGGTGTAATTTGAACAAACAACAGAAATGAAAGGAAAACTAATCCAATTTTTAAGAACGAAAGATTTTAAATTTATCGAAGAAATTGGACAAGGTGGGACTGGAAGAACAGTTTTACTTGAAGACGAAATTATTAACGAACGTTTTGTTTGCAAGAAATACTCACCTTTTTATGATGAACACAAAAAATTATTCTTTACTAATTTTAAAGATGAAATAAAACTTCTTCATCTTTTATATCATCAAAATATCGTTAGAGTATTCAATTACTATTTATACCCTGAAGAATATACGGGTTACATCTTAATGGAATTTGTAAAAGGACAAAATATTGCTTCTTTCTTAAAAGATAATCCTGACAAAATAAATGATATATTTAAACAGACTGTAGATGGCTTTATACATTTAGAGTCTGCTAAAATTTTACATCGTGACATCAGACCTGATAATATTTTAGTTTCAGAAACAGGAATAGTTAAGATTATAGATTTTGGATTTAGTAAAAAAATAGATTTTGAATCGGACTTTGATAAAAGTATATCATTAAATTGGCGATATACACCACCGAATGACTTTAATGAAAAGATTTATGATTTTAGAACTGAGCTATATTTTGTAGGTAAACTTTTCGAAGAGATTATAATCGAAAATGACTTTCAAAATTTTGCATACAAGGAACTTCTAAAAAATATGGTAGATATTGATTATAATAGTCGTGTATCATCATTTTTTGATTTGAATAGAAGAATAATAACAGAATTAACACCGGAAATTATATTTAGTAAAGAGGAGAAAAAAATCTATCAACTCTTCGCTGATGATTTACAGAGTATCTATTCTAATATTGACCTTGATTCTGAATATGTATCTGATGTTCAAAAAATAATAAAAGGAATTCAGGAAGTTCATAAAAATTCGATTTTAGAAGAGAATCTACAAAGCCAAAGTGCGCTTGCAAGATGTTTTATAAAGGGAAATTTTAGATATTATCCGCATAGAGAAATTAAAGTAGATACTGTATATGATTTCTCGAAGTTTATTAGTTCTGCTTCGAAAGAAAGACAAAAAGTTATTTTAAACAATTTATGGCAAAGATTAGATAATATTGATCGATTTGACCCAAATGAACAAGATGATTTACCATTTTAAAAAACTACACCTAACACCGTATAAAAATAATTGCGGTTTAGTGCTTAATCAAAGGTCGTTGCGTGTTTGTAACGTCTGATTTTCCTTCGGAAAATCCTCGCATACAAACCCGCAACTATTCTTATACATAAACGTTAGAGCAAATTTGAGAATGAAACCAGCTTATAGAAAAACATTAGTAATTATTCCAATAATTTTAATACTTGGTTATATAGTTTTTGACTGGAATAAGGTTGGTGGTAAAAGTTTCGAAGAAGCTGGAACGGATTTCACAAAATCATTTAACGCTGAAAGGAAAAAAATGAACCTACCAATAATTCCTGACAATTGGAAGAATTTAAGTCCATTGGAATATAAAGTACAGACTTGGGAAAATCCTGATTTATCTTTGCCTTCTCATTCCGAAAAAACAGTTATTGCGACCTATGAAACTGCGGAATTTCAAAGTGAAGTCGATAGATATAATTTAAAGAAAATAGGAGGAAAATATTATCAGGTAGTTATTGAGTTTTCGAAAGCTGAAAACCAATGGTACTGTACTCTGAGAGAAACTAGTCCTCACCCAATTGATGTAAATCGAAAATTACTAAGAGATGCTGGGAATCTGATTTCGGAATTGACGCTTGAACAGGCAACAGATACTCTAAGAAAGTATGGAATCGAAAGATTAAATTATTAAAAAACTTGCTCTAACACCGTGTATAATTAATTGCTTTGGTCACTGCCGACTTACGAACATTCCTGCGGAATATTCTATCTGTGATTTATTTGCTAAATTAGGTGCTTAAACACGCAACTAACCATACACAATCACGTTGGCAGCAATGCTGACCCGTCCTGAATAAAGGCTACATAATTTTAAACATTATGTACAAAAATGACAAAGTAATTAGACGGTATTCAGAACCATTTAAACTGAAAATTTTAGCGGAACTTACAACCGGAAAACACACAAAGAGCGAACTTTGTAAACTATACTCTATTGCACCTACAACAGTCAATGAGTGGATTAAAAAGTATAATCGTAAAGACTTAATGAACACCAGAGTAAAAGTGGAAACGAAAGACGAAATATCTAGAATCAAAGCATTGCAAAAAGAGAATGAAAAACTTAAAAAGCTACTGCTTAAAAAGGATCTGGATGCAATGGTAGAGGAATCTTATCTTGAAGTAGCTGCAGAAAAATTAGGATATAAAAATGTTCAGCAACTTAAAAAAAAACTCAATATCTAGCTTTTATTAAAACTAGAAATAGAGCTAAGGGATTTGCTTCTTTATCTACTATAGCAAGTTGTTTTGGACTTAAACGTGATGCGTATTATAAATACAAATCTAGAGCTGATAAGCGTTTAAAACTAGAACAACAGATTATAAACATAGTCAGTAAAAAACGCAAATCCCTTCCTCGAGAAGGCGTACGTAAACTCATGAAATCATTAGATGATGAGTTTACAAAAGCCAACATTAAAGTTGGTAGAGATATGCTATTTAATGTCCTTAGAAAACATAATATGCTAACACTTAGAAAGAAAACTAGTGCAAGAACAACGAACTCGTATCATCGTTTTTATAAATATAAGAACATTATAAAAGACTTAGAAGTTACTAGAGCTAACCAAGTTTGGGTATCTGATATTACATACATCAGAACCGTAAAAGGGTTTTGTTATCTAGCCTTAATAACAGATATGTATTCTAGGAAAATTGTTGGTTATGATCTTAGTGATAGTTTGGAACTAAAAGGGTGTGTAAGAGCACTAAATAAGGCCATATATCAAGCCAAAAACATTAAACAACTTATTCATCATTCAGACAGAGGCATACAGTATTGTAGCA